>JAYTHU010000094.1:0-74076 GCA_043732305.1 Oligoflexia bacterium | reverse complement strand
GGATATAATTTTAGGAAGCACACTCGCAAGCCTCAGCGCACCGGTAACTTCAAAAATGATCGGTAAAAATAAATCTAACGTCTCAGCTTAAAAACTGCTCATAGGTGGACAAGAGCAAACGAGATTTCTGTCGCCGTAGGGGTCATTGATTCTAGAAACGGGTGGCCAGAATTTCTCGATTGGAAACGCCTGATTTCCTTTGAGAGCTTTGTACGGAAATGCCGCTTGCTCGCGTGAATAGGGTCTAGCCCACTCGGTGGCGGTGACAGCTTCAGCAGTGTGCGGAGCGTTTTTCAAAGGATTGTTTTCTTTGTCCATTTTTCCGCTGGCAATTTCTTCAGCTTCGCCGGCAATTGCAATCATCGCATCACAGAAACGATCTATCTCGCGCAAGCCCTCGCTCTCTGTGGGTTCGATCATCATCGTTCCAGCCACCGGCCAGCTCACCGTTGGTGCGTGAAAGCCAAAATCCATCAAGCGTTTGGCAATATCAGAAACTTCCACACCGCTGCGGGCTTTGATGGGGCGCATGTCCACAATACATTCGTGGGCCACAAGATTATTTTTTCCTCGATACAGAACAGGAAAATATTTGTTCAGTCGAGCCGCCATGTAGTTGGCGCTTAAGATCGCCACTTTGGTGGCGTCAGTGAGACCGTCCCCACCCATCATCGCAATGTAGGCATAACTGATTGGGAGAATACTCGCGCTGCCCCAAGGAGCTGCCGAGACCGCCGTCATAGCGTGAGACTTTGCGCCAGATCCAGAATCGAACATATTGACGACACTGTGCCCCGGTAAAAATTCGCGTAGATGTTCTTTCACACCGATGGGTCCCATACCTGGTCCACCGCCGCCGTGCGGGATACAAAATGTTTTATGTAAGTTTAAATGGCAAACGTCGGCGCCAAAATCTGCAGGTCGGCATAAACCAACTTGCGCATTCATGTTTGCGCCGTCCATATATACTTGGCCGCCGAATTTGTGAACGGTCGCGCAAATTTCTTGGATCTCTTCTTCAAAAACTCCATGCGTGGATGGGTACGTGACCATGAGTGCCGCTAAATTTGCGGCATGCAATTCGGCTTTCTTTTTTAGATCAGTCAGACTCACATTGCCATTTGCTTCGCACTCAACCGGCACAACTTCCATATTTGCCATGACAGAACTTGCTGGATTAGTTCCATGGGCAGAAGTGGGAATGAGACAAATATTTCTATGCGATTCTCCACGTGACTGATGATAAGCGCGGATTACTAAAAGTCCTGCGTACTCCCCTTGCGAACCTGCATTCGGCTGCAAAGATACGCCAGAAAATCCAGTGATTTCTCCAAGCCAAGATTCCAGACGTTCAATCAGAATTTTATAACCCTGAGCTTGATTCAATGGAACAAACGGATGAAGTCCACCAAACTCGGGCCAAGTGACAGGAAACATTTCCGCAGTAGCGTTTAGTTTCATAGTGCACGAGCCAAGAGGAATCATCGATGTTGTTAGAGAAAGATCTCTTGATTGCAATCTGCGCATGTAGCGAAGAATTTCTGTTTCCGAGTGAAAGCTATTGAACAAAGGGTGAGTTAAGAAAGTGGTTTTGCGGTCGAGATCTCTCGGCCAACTGCCTACTCCGGCTCTAGTAATGGCCACGCCTATTTGCTTGAGGTCGAAAATTTCTAAGAGTTCCAGCACATCACTTTGTGTTTTGGTTTCGTCGAATGAAATGTTTAATTGGGTAAATCCATCTTTGATGCCTGGACCTTTTTGAGAAATCCAAATATTTATTTTCTTAGCGATTGCTGTTTGATAAATTTTATCAGCAATTGTTTTTTCCAAATGAATAGAGATGGTGTCAAAGAAATGGGGAGACGCCGTTTCAAATCCTAATTTCTTAATGCCTTCCGAAAAACTAAAAGCTAAAGAATGAATGCGCGCGGCAATCTTCTTTAAACCTTCAGGTCCATGGTAAACCGCGTACATGGAAGCCATGATCGCAAGAAGAACTTGCGCGGTGCAAATGTTGCTCGTGGCTTTTGCGCGGCGAATATGTTGCTCGCGAGTTTGCAAAGCCAAGCGCAAAGCAGGTCTACCTTGAACATCAACCGAAACTCCAACGAGTCGACCAGGGATTTGTCTTTTGTATTCGTCTTTTGTAGAGAGGAAGGCCGCATGCGGTCCGCCATATCCCATGGGAACACCAAAGCGCTGCGCGGAACCGACAACAATATCCGCACCAAATTCAGAGGGAGCTTTTAATAAACATAGAGCCATCAAATCAGCCGCAACAACAAAGAGTGCGCCGGCTTCGTGACATTTTTTCGCGAAAGCGGAAAAATCCTCGATAGACCCATCGGTCGCCGGGTATTGAACGGCCGCACCAAAAACTTTAACGTCATTACTAGAAGGAGAAAAATCAAATTTTAGATGGTCGCCAACAATCAACTTCACACCAAGTGGTTCGCAGCGTGTTCGCAAAACTTCAATTGTTTGTGGATGACATTTTTCAGAAACAAAAAATGCATTAGCAGACGGATCTTTGGTCAAAGCGGAACACATATGCATGGCTTCCGCCACCGCAGTTCCTTCATCAAGCAAAGAAGCATTGCTCACAGGAAGACCCGTGAGATCAGAAATCATCGTTTGAAAATTAAGAAGTGCTTCCAGCCGACCTTGAGCAATTTCTGCTTGGTAGGGAGTGTACTGAGTGTACCAACCCGGATTTTCCAAAATATTTCTTTGGATCACAGGAGGGGTGATGGTGTCGTAATAGCCAAGACCAATATAAGATTTGAAAACTTTATTTTTGGAGGCGAGCTCTCGAAGTTCTTTTAGAACTTCGTATTCACTCAAGCCATCTGCACGAAGCTTGAGTTTGCCTTTCATGCGAATCTGAGGCGGAACGACTCTATCTACAAACTCGTCTATTGATTTAAATTCTTGTTTTCCATCACCAGCTTTAGAAAGTTCCGCCAGCATGACTGCGATTTCCGCAGCATTTGGTCCAATATGCCGGTTTTGGAACTTGTCGGTGTAATTACCAATCTGCTCCTGCATTTGATCCTCTGCTTTTTCTGAAAATTATTTCTTGGTCAGTTTTTCGTACTCAACTGCGGGAATCAATGCCGCGAGTTCTTTCTCGCTATCCATTTCGATCTTGATCATCCATCCATCGGTGTAAGGATCATCATTCACAGAACCCGGTTGATCTAAAAGCGCTTCATTGACTTCAACGACTGTTCCTGAAATAGGGGAAAACAAATCACTGACAGCTTTCACACTTTCGACAACGCCGAAAGGTTCGTTCTGAGTGACTTTTTGACCTTCTTCAGGAAGCTCAACATAGACGACTTCGCCCAAAGCATCTTGCGCATACTCGGTGATACCAACAGTTATCACGTTGTCATCAATTTGTGCCCATTCGTGATTTTTGGTGTACATGAGTTCGCTGGGAATTTTGGTCGCCATTATTTGATTTCTCCTAATTTTTTAAAGGGGGTTTTGACAACCACTGCCTTTGCGTTTCTGCCTCGAATATTCACAAAAAACTCTTGGCCTTCCGCTGCTAAATGAGCTGCGATATAAGCTATGCCAATTGGTTCTCGGGAGGACGGAGACATCGTTCCACTAGTTACTCTGCCAATGCTCTGGTTGTCAAAAGAAAACAGTTCGTAATCCTGTCTCGGAATTCCTTTGTCGACCATTTTGAAACCAATGAGTTTTTTGGCAAGTCCATTGGCTCTCTTTGCCTCAATTGCTTGCTTGCCAATAAAGTCGCCTTTGGCAGGTTTGACAACCCATCCCAGACCGGCTTCCAAGGCATTCGTGTCGTCGGTGATTTCATGTCCATAGAGGGAATATTTCATTTCTAATCTCAAGGTGTCGCGCGCTCCTAGTCCAATAGCTTGAACATTCAAGTCCTTGCCCTTTTCCATCAGTGCTTTCCAAAACTCCACGGCTTTGTCGTTAGGCAGAAAAACTTCAAATCCATCTTCACCGGTGTAGCCTGTGCGAGCCACAATCCAGTCCGAATTCATGATGGCAAATTTAAATGTCGAAATTTCAGCAACTTTATTGCCCAAAACTCTTTGGGTGAGTTCGACAGCTTTCGGCCCTTGGATTGCAATTTGCGACCATTTCATAGATTCATTTTCGATGATCGCGCCCAGATTATTTTTCTTCATCCACTCGAAATCTTTTTCGACGTTAGACGCATTCACGCAGACCAAATAATTTTGATTTTTTTCTAAACAGTAAACGATGATGTCATCCACCATCCCGCCTTGCGGATTAGTGAGCAGAGAGTATTGAGCATCACCATTTTCAAGTTTACTGACGTCGTTAGAGGTGAGCCATTGCAAAGTTTCAAGTGATTTTGACCCTCTCACAAAAACTTCGCCCATGTGACTGACATCAAAAAGTCCGACACTTTCTCTCACAGCTTTATGTTCTTCAATCACACCAACGTATTGAACGGGCATCCACCAGCCCGCAAATTCCACCATTCGCGCGCCCAGTTTTTCATGCGTTTCAGCGAGCGGTGTTTTTTTCCATGGAGTTTCAGTCATTGTCATTTCCCCGTCGTTTATCATTTCAGTGTGCATTTCAATTTCCGTTCTTAGCACGGGCAATTCCCGCCATTTCGATAATATCGATTAATTTTTCTTCGGCTTTGATGGCGATCAGGTGAACGCCATCACACATGCCGTAATAATCTCGAGCTAATTCTGCGGTGTATTCCATTCCCGCAGCCTCTTGATCCGAGGCGTTCTCAAGGCGTTTAAAAAGTTCGTCGGGAACAAAAATCCCGGGAACTTTGTCATGCAGAAAGTGCGCTGTCTTGAGAGAGCGTACCAAAAGAATACCAGCAATGATTTTTGCACCCATTGGTCGCACACGAGTCATGAAGGACTCCATTTGCGATCGATCAAAAACAATTTGTGTTTGGAAAAACTCGGCGCCGGCTTTCATTTTCTTTTCTAACCGACGAACTTGAATATCCACATTTTTGCCACCCGGATTGACTGCCGCACCAGCAAAAAGATCGAGCCCACCATCGAGAGCTTTAGAATTGAATGCTTCTGCCGATCGCATTTTTGAAATCAAATTTAAGAGCCCCACGGCTTCCATCTGAAAAACACCTTTGGCTTCAGGAGTGTCACCAGCAGAAACGGGATCGCCGGTAAGAGCCAGGACATTTTTTAAACCGAGGGCTTGAGCACCCAAAAGTTCAGACTGTAATCCAAGAATATTTCTGTCTCGGCAAGTGAGTTGAAAAATCGGCTCAATACCATCCGCAGCTAATCGCGCACAACAAGCAAGCCCGCTCATTCGCATCAGCGCACGCTGGTTGTCAGTCACATTCATAGCATCGACATGGGGCTTCAACACATGAGCCATTTGCATGAAATGCTCAATATTGGTACCGTGCGGGGGAGTGATTTCAGCGGTGATTACTTTTTCACCAGCTGCCAATTTTGCCTTTAGTCTGCTCACAAATTTCTTTTTTGATTCTGGCGAATAGCAAGATCAACGGTATTTTGCAAAAGCATTGCCACAGTCATTTGCCCAACGCCTCCGGGTACGGGAGAAAGCGCAGCCACTTTTCCTTCACAATCTTTAAAATCAACATCGCCCACAGTTTTTCCATTTAAGTGATGCATTCCCACGTCAATGACCACAGAATTTTTATTAAAATAGCTGTGATCAAAAAACATCGGTTTGCCAATGGCGCAGATGACAATGTCGGCAGCTTGGGTGAATTTTTTAAGATCGGGGGTTTTAGAATGGCAAATTGTCACAGTGGCATTGGCATTCAGCGCGAGTGCCGCCATGGGCTTTCCAACAATGTTTGAGCGACCAACAACCACAACATGTTTTCCTTCAACCGGAATTTTGTAATGTCCTAGCATACGCATGATTCCGAAAGGTGTGCAGGGCTTCACCACAGGTTTTCCCGACATCAGAAGCCCGAGATTTTCCGGATGGAATCCGTCTGCGTCTTTCAGAGGATTTAATGAAGCCAAAACAGCGTCGATACTAAAGTGAGATGGCAACGGCAACTGAACTAAAATACCGTTAACATCAGCATCAGCATTGAGACGTGTGAGCAGAGAATCAAGTTCTTCCTGACTCTGTTCTTTGTCGAGTTTGAATCGCAAGGACTGGATTCCAACTTCAGCAGCTGATTTTTCTTTGTTTCTAAGGTAAATCGCAGAAGCTGGATCTTCACCAATGTTGATGACAGCCAGCTGTGGAGATTTTCCATGGTTGCTTCTAAACTTCTCAACTTGCATTTTTACATCGCTTTTAACCGCTTTGGCGACTTCGCGACCATCAATGATAACCATAGATTCTCCTCAAAATTGATTGAGACTCATTAATAACTAAAAGCGATCCTGCTGGCAAGAGCGGAAACGGTTGACCAAAGGCCTAAGAACAGCTATATTCCCCCTTAGAGATTAGACCTCAGAGGAGATGAAATGGAAAAAGTTAAGATTTCAAAAGACGGATCACATATTGATTTTGTTCAAAGCGAAACCCTAGCTAATCCTAAGAAGTTCCGCTCTTCGGTTGAAGTTGAATCCTTTTATCGCTTCGTTCATGACAACGATCTCAGAAAAGAATCCCTCGAAATTATCGAACGCATTCTAGCTCATCGCAAAGTTCAAAAGGCAGCTACCCGCGCTGCAGCTCGCGCTAAAAACTAATTCTATCTCTCTTCGCCGAAAACTTCTTTAGTCCGCTGGCCGAACCATGTCCGGCTCACGGATACTCGGACATTCCAACTCGCCTAATTTCAATTAAACGCTGATCTTCCTTTTGCAATGACCTCCTATCACGGAGGTCTATTTATGAAATTTCGAAAAAATCAATCAGGTCAAAGTCTGGTCGAGTACTTAGTTATTGTGGCCATCATCGCTATTGGCAGTATTGCCGTTGTGCGAAGCTTGGGACAAACCATTTACACACGCTTTGCCAACATCACCAATGCCCTTCAAGGCAACAATAAAGAACTCAAAATCGAGGCACTCAATGCCAGCGATTACGGCAAGAAAAGTTTAGACAACTTTTTCAAAGATGCCGGTGCTAGTGCGAGTGGTGGAGGGGGACAGAATGAATCGACAACTGGGCCAAGCCAGCATTGAGGCGTCAATCGTGCTGTTAGTATTGGTGATAGTCGGTATTGGTGGGACTTCGGTGATGTTAAACGCATTCGGAAAAGTGCTGCTTACCAAATGGGCAGCACAAAATTCCCGCTGCGTAGCTGCCACAAATGATGAAAGCCTCTGCGAGGCTCGCACTCGGCACGAGCTACGAAAATATTTCGCTTTCAAGAAAATAGATATTCATGAACACATAGCAGGCGGAATTGTCAGCACAAGACTGAGTGCCAGACTTTTACACAATCACCTGATGGAAGTTCACTATGATTTGGAACCCTCTGAATATAAAAGAGTTGGTCCGTGAGAAATCAACGCGGGCAAAGTTTGATATTCTTAGTTTTGCTTTTGCCAGTGGTTTTGCTGTTATTAGCAATTTCGTTTCGTTCAGGAATGACGGCACTAGTTCATCAGAAAGTTCAGCATTTAACTGATGAAAGAGTTTTGGATATTCTTAAAATACAAGCAGACGCCATTCACCACATTTCACTTCTGAACCCATATGCTCGTACGGTCATAATATCTCGCCGTATTTTTGAAGCACTCCTTCTCACAAGTGTGCTGACGCCCAATTTGACAGCAATGTACTTGAATATAATTAGAATTTTGAAGTCCGCGCAAAAAGTGATTGGAGGGATACAGAAAGCCTTGGAATACACAGCTGCAGCACAAGTCATGTTGAAATTCCACGAACCTTTACCGTTTTTTTATAGAGGCAAAGTCAAAATAATCACGCCCCTTTTACCTCCCGCGCTTCAGATAGAAGATGCCGAAGGCTATAAGGATGAAACAGGTGCGCCTAAAGTTCTTAAGAAAGATTTTAAACGTGATCAAACCCTATTGCTTGAGGCGCAAATTCAAATTGAGAAGTTTCTAGGATTCTGGAAAGCCACTGGAAGGCGAAACGAAAATGATATTTTAAATTTTAACGCTTTTAAAGATATGCGTCTCACAAGCTTCGGGCAAATAGAGATGGATGAAATTCAAGCAAAATGGGTCGCGCGTTTACGCGAAAAGGGGACCAATTAAATGATGAAATTAAATTCTAAAGGGCAAGGAACCATCGAACTCGTGATTGCTACAGCGGTGATACTTTTTGTTATTGGCACCGGGATTAAAATATCTCTGAGTCTTCAAAAGTTATTCGCACATGACTTTGTCAATAAACCGAAAAGAGACGCAGATTTTGATTTGGCGATTTCTAAAAACCTGGTGTTCTTTAAGAACAAAACAGAAAAAGAAGAATTCCAACAATCGCACGATCCCAAAAGCATTTATATTCTAAAAAACCTAGGAATTATTTTATGAAATTTGACGAATTTAAAAATCCGAAAGCGGTTAAAGCTAAGATCGACAGCTGGATTATTGCAGCCAAGACAAATAAAGAGCGAACGCAAATCATTATTGCAGTGGTGATGGCTTGCCTCGTCACACTCTGGATATTTCAAAAACCGAGTGAAGCCAATACTGATACTGGAGCCGGCGGAGAATTTTCCATGAATATTCCACGGGGGATGCTGGTTGTGCCCCTCGAACTTTCGAATGCCAAACAACTCTCGACACTGATCTCTAAGCTTGGAGTGATTGATGTCTTCACTGGTGAAAGTCATTGCCTTGCTAAAAACTTACGGGTGATAAAACTAAGCCAAGAAGAGCAAGTTTCTTTTGGAGCATTCGTGCCGGAGAATAAGTCCTCACAACTCCAATCTTTGTTCTCAGACAAAAAATTAAAAGGTGCTTTGAGATCAGGGACTGCCGGAGCTACTGAATTTTTTCCGCTATCTAAAAAAGAAAACACCACAACGACTTATCAGACCGAGGACGAATTATGAAAAAACTAATTGTAAATGTCATACTCCTATCATTTTCAATATCTCAGACGGCTCAAGCCATGGACGTCTGGGTAATTCCAGTGAATCCAATGCCTAAAGAGAAGTTGAATTTAGTTATCAAAGATCTTCCCGATGAACTCACCCAGAACGAAACGCATGCTTATCCAGAGATACAGTTGCAAAACCCTATTCCGCCCGCAAAAAGAGAGGAAATTTCGCAGCTCATGAGTACAGCTGATGGAGCATCTTTGCGCGGAGAGTTTCCTGCAGCTATTCAAAAATATGAAACAGCGATCACGGAGATGAGAAAATATCCAAACATTGCGGGCTTGAGCAAAATCACACTTATGGCTTTGATTAAAACGGCCGAGCTCTACGCCCTTGTCAAAGATTCGGTAAAAGAGAAAATATTTTGGAAAAAAGCATTTGCTTGGGATCCCAGAGCGCAATTGAATCCCGAGATATTTTCTCCGCGAACAATTGCAAAATTTAGAACAGTTCAAAACGAAAACTCTAAACTTCCACAACTGACTTTGAAAATTCAAGTGCCACGCTCGAGTCTCATTTACTTAGATGGACAGAAATTTATTGAAGTCTCTGGAAAAACTAAGGTTTATACCGGGAAACATCAATGGGCTGTTTTGATTCCAGGAAGTTCATGGCAGGTGGAAAACTTCGAAGCCCAAAATATCACGGGAATCAGCAGTCGCGATAACTTCATCTCATTCGTATTCAAACCAGAACCGCTTGTGCTTGGAAGCTGTGAACAACCCAGCGTGGACAAAAAACTCTTCCTGCCTGCGCACACTAGACTAGTCACCGTGTTTGATGATGGCAGATGTCTCAGAGTTTACGACGGGGATTCTTGGTTCGATCTCAAGGGCCGACAAATCATGATCGTCGCCGAAACCCCAACTCTTCCCGGAGACATTCCAAAAGCATTGATGAAAGATGTCACAAAAATTTCACGACTTCCTATCAAGGAAGAAAAATTAGTGCAAAAAATTGACTTGGTAGGTAAATCTGAATTTACCCCAGTAAAGCGTGGCAATAGTTGGTTTTCAAAACTGACTAGATCCCCGTGGTTTTGGGTGGGAGTAAGTGTTGTTACAATTGGGACGATTGTTGCGATTAAACAGGGCGAAAATCAGTCAAACAACGCCAACCCCAGCCACAGAGTGACTGAGGCAGCGTACTAAATAAAATTTATAGATTAAATTATCTACCGAAGACTGAGGCGCCAGTGGTCACGCCAGGCAGATAAGTGCTTCCACCGGTACCTAGCGTGGGCAAACCATATTGAGATCCAAAAGGACTACTTGCTCCGTTTGAATTGGCAGGATTGTAACTCAAATTCAAATTGAATTGGTTTTGACCATTGCCGTTGCTGATGGCGCCGGTGTTTCCACCGAAATACTGAGATTGCTGAGCAAATGAAAGGCCCGCCTGGCTAGCACCCATAAGATACTGAGCTTGTTGAGCTTCACGCATTGAGTCCGCATAAACGGCAGCACCCATATTTACTCCACCCGCATTTTGCCCGTAAATCCCTGAATTGAAATTGTTGAGTCCGCCGTTAGCGCCAAATTGATTGTTGCCGAACTGATTGCCACCAGACTGGTTTCCGTTTCCGTTAAACACTCCAGGATTATAAACCTGTGTGTTGCCAAGACCACTGGTGTTGCAAGGAAATTGAATGCAGTTGGCTGCAAGCTGGCCATTTTGATTATACATCATTTGTCCGTTACCGACTGGCATGACGCCCACTTGGCCATTCATCATTGGATTGAAACGGCCTTGCTGTTGCTGCAACAATTGTGCGTAAGGTGATTGCTGAGCAGAATAAGGCCCGAGAATATTTCCATTTTGACCAACTTGATTGTAAATCGATGACCCGACAAGTTGTGCGCAGCTAAACGCGCCGTTGCCCATTCCAGTGCCAATACCAGACATTGGATATCCATAACCCGAACTGTTGAGTTTTTGATTCAGCAAAGCCAGCTGCGCGTAATTGGAAATACCATTGTTCAGAGTTTGTGCAGGCTGCATCCAGTAATTGGGTCCCTGAGGAGCGCAATAACCATATGATTTACAAGTTCTTTGTCCAGCCGAAGCGTTGTAAACACTGCCTAAAGTTTCGATGAGAGTTGCACCCAACATGATGGGACCAATTTTATCGAACATGTCATTGTTGTTGTTGCTAGCGCCAACAACACGAACAATACCGCAGGTTCCATCTTTGCAATCACGAACGCCCATGGCGCTATCGGTGAAATTGATTCCGGAATCATCTTCGCCCAATTCTTTCGCGAGCTTTTTGTCATCAGCGTAATCTTTGGCTAACTCACGTTTACGCTTCGCAATAGTTTTTGAGATTTCTGATGTTTGTTTGCTGAGGTCTTTTTTTGCTTTATCAAATTCACCTTGTGCAACTCTTTCGGCTTCGATATTTTCTAGTAAACCACTTGCTGATTTTTGACAGGCTACAACATCAGTCTTAGAGTGGTGAACTTGGTCAGTTGATCCGCCCAAAACACTTTCAACTGGTCCATCGTGAACGCCACAGAGTAATTTGGCATCAATAAATTTACTAGGGTGAGCCCCACCTTGCGACACGGCCTGTCTGCAATTAGTTATTTTGTCTCCTCCACGAACACTGCTGCCTGTATCTCCAGTTTCATTAGTAAATCGAGAATTAATGGCGGTTTCTCGAGCTGCAGATATTGCATTAGTTTTATCACTCTGCTTAGGATAGGTCTTGTCGTCTGCAGCGATTCTCTTCTCTGCATTGTTTCCTTCATCGAAAACTTCCTGACAAGCGGTCACGGTCTGAAAAAATGAATCAGCTTCACTTCCAACACTAAATGCATGGCGAAGGTCACTTTTTTGATTCTTATTTGTCGATTTTATTTCGGCGAGCTTAGTCTTTAATTCTGCTAAGTGACTTTTTGCTTCGCGACCAGCATCACGCGCTTCACGAACATCATCGTCTTCATTGATATCAATTGTCTTTGCTAGGCTAGCACCGTTCTGACAAGTTTGTACGAGGCCACCAGCACCTGTTCCCCACAACCCTTCGTTTGGATTTGCAGCAATACTCGGCGAAACCAATTGTGCCCAAGCATTCGTGGTGAAAAGTATTACAACTAACATCGTATAGAAACTATTGAGTTTTATCATTTCTTAGCTTACTCCCCAGCTAAAAGTATACCCTTACTGAGGTATCTTCGTCACGGAACTTCAATCACTAAAATTTATTTACCATGACCTATTGCCAAACCCACACCCAGCCCTCGGGCTAGATTTTACATTTGCTAAACCAAGGTCCAGCCCCCTAACTTCACCCTCTCGAGAACTTATCCGAAAAGAAAATATATGAAGCATGCGATTCTCGTCGTTGATGACGAAAAAGATATTGTCGACTCCCTGGAGCGTCAGTTCCGGAGGGACTATACCGTCTTCAAAGCTTTTTCCGGCTTCGAAGCGCTAAAAATATTGCAAAAAGAAAAAGTACATTTGATTTTAAGTGACCAGCGCATGCCGGAAATGACAGGCGTGCAAATGTTTGAAAAGGCTCAAATAGTTCAGCCAGATGCCATTCGCATTCTTCTCACCGGTTACACCGATGTCGATTCTGTAATTGCGGCTATCAACAATGGCCAGATTTATCGCTATATCACTAAGCCCTGGGATCCAGTGGAACTCGATATCGTCATTAAAAAAGCAATCGAAAGTTATGATCTGCGCGCGGAAGTGAAAGAGAAAAATAAAAAGTTAGAAGCAGCTAATCGAGAACTTCGAACATTAGACGAAGCAAAAAGTCATTTCATGATTTTGATTGGCCACGAATTAAAAACACCGTTGACCACTATGACGTCTTATCTTTCTTTGTTGAGTGAAGAATTAAAAAATCCTGACCATGTTAAATATCTTCTAAGAGTCAATCAAGGCTTAGCTCGATTGAACGATATCGTTTTTGATGTCCTAGATCTGCTCGCAGCAGAGACGCGCCAGATGACGGTTAGAAAAAAAGAATCATCTCTGCGCTTAGTGATTGAAAATGTGGAAAAGATTTTTATTAATCAGTTGACTAAGAAAAATCTCCGGATGAAATTTAATTGGGGTTTTGAAAAAGCAGAAATTGACGAAATGCTCATGGCAAAAGTTGTGAAAAAAATTATTCACAATGCCGTTAAATTTTCTGACGAAGGTTCAGAAATCGTAGTGAGTTTGCAAGAGCCAGGAAAAGTGGAAATTTCAAATCATGGTCCAGCTTTGAGCGAAAGTCAGATCGAACATATTTTAAAACCTTTTAACCTAGATGAAAATATTTTAAATCACTCGCAGGGCATGGGGTTGGGGCTTGCGGTCAGCCAAAGTCTCTTGCGGGCGCATGGTTCAGAGATCAAAATTGAATCTTCCGAAAACCAAACCACCGTGAGTTTTGATGTGTAACTTGTTTGAACTTCCGGGCTACGTCCGCTCCGTCCGGAATTGACGTCCGACCGGCCACCTAACGCCTTCAATTGATCATGAGTCCAATTTCATTTTTGCAATGAACTCCTAGCATGAAAATAATCGTATTCTTGTTCCTACTTATTTTAGTGATCGTAAACGAAGCTTCCGCCACCACCGAAATTGATCTGATGGTTGGGGAACAGAAAATTCTGCCGTACAAATCATCTGTCGAGGTGTCTCTCACCAGCGCACAGAGTGTGATTTTAAAAAGGCAGAAGACCAATCTCATTCTCATTGGCAAAAAGCCAGGAGAAGCTTTTTTAAAAGCCGGTACAAAACTTCCCATGAAAGTAGTTGTCTATCCAACCAAACTTGAACCCGCAAAGAAGTTTTTAGAATCGGCACTGACTGGCGTAACCGGATATGAAATAGCAATGAGTCCCAAGAAAATTCTTATCAAAGGAGCCTGCGAATCTTTAGACGATTGGATCACCTTTTCCACTGCTAAAAATTCTTATCCCCAAATTGTCGATCTTGAACTCACACTTTCAGAAAACGCGGCCAAAGATGTTCAAGTGGCTATAGAAAAAGATTTGGAATCTCGAGCTCTATTTTCTACTAACGTAGAAGCCCATCATGGCCATCTGAAACTTGTCACGGCCACACAGGATGTTAAAGAGCGCAAAATGGTAGATGAAATAGCTAAAGACTGGGGACTCCCCGCAGCAGAAGAGTCATCGCGAGTGGAACTTAAACCCATGGTCGAAATTGACATCACCATTGCCGAAGTTAAAAAAAATAAAATTAGAAATTTAGGTTTAGCTTTTCCACAAAGCTTTTCTGGAACAATTATTCCGTCTGCGGATTTAGGATCTTTCATGGGAAATTTAAACCCCATGAACTTGCAGCTAAACGCACAGATGGAAGAGCATGCCGGGAAAGTCATCGCCAATCCTAAAATTATTTGCAGAAGTGGCGAACAGGCTCATTTTGTTGCAGGTGGAGAAATCCCAATCAAACTCATGAGCTGGCAATTAGCAAATGTGATTTGGAAACGCTACGGAGTCATTTTAGATATCACTCCTCGAGCCGATTCTCAAAGCGGCATTTCCACTAAACTTGTGACGGAAGTAAGTCTGATAGATGAAGCACATAAGGTTGATGGTATTCCGGGATTTTTAACCAATCGAATCGAAACACACTTTGATATTCGTGGGGAGAAAACGATTGCGCTCTCGGGATTGATTAGAAGTGAGATTGGGCGTGGTGTACAAGACACCCCAATTTTGAGTTCAATACCACTGCTTGGCGAGTTGTTTAAAAGTCGAGACTATAAGGAAAATAATTCTGAACTGGTTATTTTTGTAACCCCAAGGGTGATTTCTCCGGAACATTATTCTGAAGCCCCCATCAAACAATTTTGGAAAGAAGACTTCTAATGGATCTTCGTCAAAAGCCTGACTTCTCGCAATTGGTCGATGAAGTGCTGGCTGGCATAGATGAAAATACCACGGATCACACGATCAATTTGATTTTAACTAAATACCAATCCTACGAAAATAGCGAAGGCCATAAAATTTACGAGTCTAGCGAAGGTGATATTGCCGATTGGATTCGAGAACTAAAGTCTGAGATTGATGGATTTGGACCGCTACAAAAATTATTAGACGATCTTGAGGTTACCGAAATTTGCGCAAATTCTCACGATCAAATTTTCTATGAAAAATCAGGATTGCTGTTTAGAGCTGAAAATGGTTTTTCCTCACCGGTGATCTATTCTCGATTTATTAAAAACCTTCTGAAACTTATCGATAAAACAGGCGACATTCGGCATCCGCTGGTAGACGGAGTTTTTGAAAATGCCCGCGTGCACCTAAGTCTACCACCCATCAGTCAGACTCCCGTTGTGACGATTAGAAAACACGGGCACCAGAACTGGGGACTAAACGATCTTCTGCTGCAGGGAATGTTTTCACAGACATTTTTAGGACAGCTACGGGGATGGATTTCGGAAAAGAAAAATATTTTAGTTTGCGGGGCTACCGGTTCGGGCAAAACCACATTCATGCGTGCGGTTCTAAAAGAATGTTCACCGAGTGAGAGAATCGTTTCATTGGAGGATACCCCGGAGCTCGGAAGTGTTGGCCCTCACCACGTGACAATGATCACCCGACCTGATCCAGAAGGTTTAATTCCAGCGGTAGATCTTTCGCTTTTGTTGAAAAATACTTTGCGCATGAGACCCGATCGAATTGTGGTGGGCGAAGTGAGAGGCGCAGAGGCGCTGACACTATTGGACGCGCTTTCAACTGGCCACCGAGGAGCCATTTGCACATTGCACGCACATTCTGCACAACATGCGCTGAAGCGTTTGGAATCTTTAGTGCTCAGAGCGTGTTCCCAATGGAGCATGCATGCCGTCAGACAAATCATTGTGGACAGCATTGATGTTGTTATTATTTGCTCAAAAAAAAACGGCCTGAGAGTAGTTTCTCAGACCGCACTTTTGCGTGGAGCCGAAGATTTCGGCTACCTGCTAGAAGAGATCACATAAATCTGCTCAAGCGGCTTTGGCCATCGCAACACCAATAATGGGCATCTCGTTTTCATCAAGTTTGATTTGCCCGGAGCGTTCGAGCTCGCGAGCTTTTTCAATGATCTTGATAAAAGCAGATTCGATTTCGACATTAGTTGGTTTGACTGTCTCAAGAAGATTCGCAATTTCGCGTTTCTTTAAATCTCGCATCGTGTGCGTGAGAACCGCAAAAGCTTCCTCAGGAAGTCCTTTGAGTGCCACAGCGAGAGTTCGTTCTCCCACTTTAGCAGAGGCTTCTGACACAATAAGCGGATCCCATTTTAGAATTTTATCGACGGTGAGAATTTTGGCTTTGATCATTTCGCCGAAAGCTTTGTCTTCCTGCATGATGGTGTTAAGCAAAAGTTCTTTCTTCTTACTCAAGCATGATTCGAGAAGTGAGAGCAGCTGTTCCACTCCACCTGGTTTCTTATAGCGCGCAAGCATTGACATAAACGTACCTCCAACAGCGTCTCGACTTTAATCCTACCCACGAGACCTGAATTGATAATCCGCGCATCCCCAGTCCTAGGAAATGCCCCTTACTATACTTTCGGCTATCGGTGGAGGAACTTGAGACTTAAGGTGAGTCCATTGGTAAGCCTTAGCTTCTCAGCTTATGTTACGTACCAAAACCGCTAGAATGTCTATCTGCTCCAGATTTGCGGATACGGTACGGCGTACCTAAGCGACAACCAAGTTGAGAGATTTGGGTAGGATGGTGTACAGCGCTGGAGCAAGGCCCGGCTGTTCGCCATCGATTTCTAGCAACACGTCTTCTTGTGTTTCAATGACAACTTTTTTGGCAAGCTTGTGATGCACGCCAGGGATTTCAAGAAAACTGCCATCATAAATTTTGTGTTGCTGAAGCAAAGTCATGAGTTTGGGAGAAGGCTCTGCCAATATCACGTCGAAAAAACCATCGTCCACTTGAGCATTTGGCGCCCAACACATGCCCGCACCAGAATATCCACCATTGGCGACAAACACATTCATAGCTAAGCCTTCGAAAAATTCTTTATTGTCTAATAAAACTCGTAATCGTTGCGGGCGATAAGTCACAAAGTTTGTGACAACCGCAGAGAAGTAAGCCAATGAGGGAGGCAAAAATCTTGGAGTGTGACTCACTTGTTTTGCCACTTTGCCAGCAACACCAGCACATGCGATATTCACAAAAAATCTTTGTTTGTCTCGGCCAAACTCATCTTTGAAAAGACACAACCCAATATCTATTTTTTGAACTTTCGGCTCGATAAATAGATCAATGGCCTTTCGTGCATCTTCGGGCACAGCAACACTCTTTATAAAATCGCAACCGCGGCCGGCACTGAGAATTCCAAATTTCAATTCAAGATTAATTGGTTTAGGAAATCCACCGTGAACGGCCTGGACTACAGTGTGGCCGCCAGAATTTCCTTCAGCGTTCAAATCATAAAGTCCATTGACGGCTTCGTTGATTGTTCCATCGCCGCCGGCGACGATCAAAAGCTCATAGTCCGAATGAGCGATTTGCTTAGCAAACCTGGTCGCGTCCATTGGACCTTTGGTTACAAATTCTTCCAAAGATCCTAAACGTGAGCGAACTTCATTTCGCACTCCGCGCCACATCGCAGCCGTTCTGCCTCCCCCGGAATAGGGGTTTACAATAACGGCGGATTTCATTTGGCGGAATCCGGCGCTAAAGTTTCAATGGCACCGGTACTACGACTGTCGAGCGCAATCCTGATACCAAGTTCAGCCAATTGATCCCGAGTGACTTCGCTCGGAGTTTCGGACATTTGATCAGCAGCTTTTTGAGTTTTTGGAAACGCAATGACTTCACGAATAGAATCAGTTTTGCATAAAATCATTACCGATCGATCTACTCCCCATGCAATTCCACCATGCGGCGGAGTTCCGTATGAGAGAGCTTCCAAGAAAAATCCAAATTTCAATTGTGCTTCTTCTTTTGTGATTTTCAGCGCCGTAAACATAGCGTCTTGAACGTCTTGTCTGTGGATTCGGATACTGCCACCAGCAATTTCATAACCGTTACAAACAAGATCGTAAGCTCTGGCTTTGATGTTCACCATTTTGTCATGTTCACCGGACAAGAAAGCTTCCATGTCCTGCTCTTGAGGTGCGGTGAAAGGGTGATGGAGGGCGTTCCATCTTTTGGCAAGTGGATCAAATTCCAAAAGAGGGAAATCTGTGACCCAAAGAAATAAATCTTTGGTCGTGTCTATCAAGTTTAACTTGTTACCAAGATGCAAACGCAAAACGCTGAGTGTGCGACAGGCAACATCGTAATCATCAGAAATGACGAGTGCACAATCGCCTTTGCCTTTGTCTTTACCACCAGCTACTTTTTCGCAAATGGCTTGAAGTTTTTCTGGAGCTAAAAATTTGCTTGCTGGAGAATTAAATCCAGTGTCATCCCACTTGACCCACATAAGGCCCTTGGCTCCAGATTTTTTAGCAATGTCAGTGAGTTCGTCGAAATCTTTACGAGAAAACTTTGCGCCACCAGGAACGGTGATCCCACGAACCACGCCATTGCGTGCAAGAACGTCATCGAAAACTTTAAATCCGGAATGGCGGCAGACTTCGGAAAGATCTTTGATTTCCATAGCAAAGCGAATGTCAGGCTTGTCATTTCCAAAACGGTCCATGGCTTCTTTAAACGTCATGCGTGGAAACGGAGTAGGGATATCGACGTTTTTGATCTTTTTCCAAATGGCTTTAAATGCACCTTCGTTGACATGCATGACATCTTCTTCATCGACAAAGGACATTTCAATATCTACTTGTGTGAATTCAGGCTGACGATCAGCTCGCAAATCTTCGTCACGGAAGCAACGAGCAATTTGATAGTAACGGTCAAACCCAGAAATCATCAAAAGTTGCTTTAAAGTTTGAGGAGATTGAGGGAGAGCGTAGAAACTTCCAGGGGTCACTCGCGAGGGAACCAAATAATCGCGTGCTCCTTCAGGGGTACTCTTCCATAAAATGGGAGTTTCAACTTCAATGAAGCCGTTCTCCTCGAAATAATTTCTAACGAGGTTGCAAAATTTAGATCTTAGAAAAAGTTTTTCCTGAAGTGCCGGTGAGCGTAATTCCAAGTAGCGATATTTCAAGCGCAACATTTCATTCACATTGGCATCTTCCGGATCAAACGGCAAAGTCGCAGCGGAAGAGAGAATTTTTAATTCAGAAACGATCAATTCAACTTCGCCTGTTTTAATTTTGCTATTTGTCATCCCCGTTGGGCGAGCTTGAACAAGCCCAGTCGCTGAAATGACAAATTCTTTGCGTAAATCTTTAGCCGCTTCCATACCCTTAGCGTTGGGATCCAGCATGACCTGAGTGATTCCTTCGCGATCTCTAAGATCGACAAACACTAAACCACCATGATCGCGGCGGGTATTAACCCATCCTTTTAGAGTGACAGTTTGTCCGGCGTGGATTGCGGTAAGTTCTCCACAATAATGTGTGCGCTTCATAAATTCCTCTCTAAAGACATAATTTTTTGCACTAATTCTCCAAGCTCAACTTCAACTTGTTCTTTGGTCGCCATATTTCTGACGACCGCTAAATTCTTTTCAATTTCAGTACTACCAATAATGACAGCATATTTTGCTTTCAAACGATCGGCTCTTTTCATTTGTGATTTCATACTTCTTGCGGAGTGATCAATTTCCACGCGCACGCCATTTTGACGAAGTTCATTTGCAAATAGAAATGCTTTTTCTTTTCCTGCTTCATCCGGAACAATAAAAAAAGCAGATAGTGTTGGGCGAAATTTTTCCATCGCGGAAGCTTCCGGAGCCAAGAGCAAAATCAAACGCTCCATGCCGCCGGCGTAACCAACGGCTGGTGTAGCCGCTCCGCCGAGTTCTTCAACAAGTTTATCATAACGTCCACCACCACCGACGGCGTTTTGCGCGCCGAGATCATCACTGGTGATTTCAAAAACCGTGCGATTGTAATAATCAAGTCCACGCACTAAAGTTTTATCTAAAACATAATTTACTTTTAGAAGTTCCAAATCTTTTTTCACCAAATCAAAATGGGCGAGACAATCTCCGCAAAGATAATCGACCATCACGGGCATACCGGCAACAATCGCTTTGTCTACGGGGTTTTTGCTATCTAAAATTCTTAGCGGATTTTTCTTCAGGCGATCCTGGCTCTCCGGAGAAAGCTGCAATTCCACTTTGGTAAGTTCAGCCACTAACTTTTCTAAATAAGCGGGACGGCAAATTTCACAACCCAGTGAAGAAATTTTAACGGCCAGATTTTTCAAGCCAAGTTTTTCATAGAGATCATAGAGCATGAAAATAATTTCGGCATCGATTCGCGGAGAGGAAATTCCGAAGACTTCAAATCCATACTGATAAAATTGACGCGAGCGGCCTTTTTGAGGACGCTCATATCGAAACATGGGACCAAAATAATAAAGCTTTTGAATAGGATCGGTGTTGAGTAAATTCTGTTCAACTAAAGCACGAACCACTGATGCGGTACCCTCTGGTCTGAGAGTTAAACTTTCTTCATTTCGATCCAAAAAGCTATACATCTCTTTTTTGACAATGTCAGTTTCGCCACCAACCCCGCGCGCAAAAAGTGCCGTGTACTCCACAATGGGGGTGCGGATTTCACTAAACCCGAAATTCTCGAAATGAGATTTGATTTTGCTTTCGACGTGTCGCCAGGCAAAAGTTTCAGGTTCGACGACATCGTTCATACCCTTAGGGCCTTTAATTAGCTCAGCTTTCATTGATTTCGACATATTTTTCGAGAATACTCGTATTGCGCAAAGGGTGTCAAATAGCTTGATCCCTTGTGAAAAATAACATAACTTTCCTCTATGCCCAAGTTTACAGTTGAACATGAAACAAAGCTCCCTCTCGATAACACTTTTGACAAAGTTTGCGACTATCTAGAAAGCAGTGATGGTCTGAAGAAATTGGACCCGAACCTGGACTGGAAATTCGATAAGTCCACGAAAACAGGGTACGTCAAAGGCTCTAAATTTGAATGTGATTTTAAAGTGGTTGGGAACGGTCCCACCAAAATATCCATGACTGTCACGTTGCCTCTGCTTCTTACGCCATTCAAATCCACGGTGGAGAACACATTAAAAGAAAAATTGTCCAAAATTTTGGGCTGAACCACGAGAATTATTCTTATGCCCAAAGCTAAAAAATCCACCCTAAAAAAAGTAACTAAAAAACCAGCAATAAAACTTAAGCCTCGGAAATATTCTATTGCCCCTGAAGTTGTTGATCGTGACCATGAAGATGGTCCCAGTCACACAGCAGCTTCAGAGCCCGGACTTGTTGGTGGAGACCCACTTCAAAAATACTTAGCAGATATCAGACGCTATCCCCTACTCACGCCGGAACAAGAACGAGAGCTTGCGGTCAAAGTAAAAGAAACGGGAGATAAAAAATCTGCAGAATTGCTAGTGACTTCCAATCTGCGTTTTGTAGTTAAAGTTGCCGCAGAATATTCTCGCTTTGGCGCACGAATGATTGACCTCATCCAAGAGGGAAATGTCGGTCTCATACATGCGGTAAAAGAGTTTAATCCTTACAAAGGGGTGCGCCTTATTACTTATGCCGTTTGGTGGATCAGAGGATACATTCAAGAGTATTTGATGAAAAATTACTCGCAGGTTAAAATAGGAACTACCCAAGCTCAGAAAAAACTTTTCTATCATTTAAATAAAGAAAAAGCGCGCCTTGATTCCATGGGCGAAAAGCAAAACACCAAAGTACTTAGTGAGCGTTTAGGGGTTACTGAGCAAGAAGTTGTGGAAATGACACAAAGACTTTCCGGTCACGATCTCTCTCTCGATGCTCCCATTGGCTCCGGCGAAGACTCTAATGCTCGCACCTTTCTAGAGAATCAAGCCGACGATAGCGCGACGGCACCCGATGATGCCTTAGCAGGCAAAGAAGAGAAGATTATTTTTCGCCGCGAAATAAAAAAAATCGTCAAACTGCTCAATGAGAAAGAAAAATACATTTTAGAAAAACGGGTGCTCGGAGATCCACCACTGACATTACAAGAAGTTGGAGATCATTTTGGTATCACGCGTGAACGAGCACGTCAGTTAGAAGAGCGTGTGCTCTTAAGAATGCGCGAACACATGCAAAAGGTATTTCCCGACTATAAAATCAATAACGCTACTGATTAATTTCAATTGAGGATCTTATGAAAAAACAGCGGATAGTTTTAATTTTGCTTGGGACCTTTGTGTTTATTGGTTCAACTTCATTTGCGGACACTTTTTTATCCAAACCATTAAATAATTCCGAAAATCTTCTCGCGTTTGCTCGCACTCATTCCTTAGACCCCAGCCGCTGCTTAGCCGAACTCACTCCGGCGGTGACTTACGTAAAAGCTCTCATTCCAAAAGATATGGATCGGTTGGCAGTTGAACAGGATGGAAAAGTTATTTTGGAAAACTTGTTCCAGACTAGGTTAGAGTTTCACAACCATCTTGCTGGAATGTCCGATGTTTGCGCGCGCGAAATGAAAAATTATTTCCGATATTCGCGAGCACTTGAAGACTACATTAGCGTTTATTATTACGCGGCTTCCAGTGATGTCAGGCAGATTGCATCTGAAACCGTTGGTGGCGGAACATTCGAAACTCCATTAAATCCAGCGCCACTTTATGATCGCACCTCTCAAGCGATGCAAACTTATTCTCCCGCCCACTACGCAAATGGACTAGACGGACAGGACGTGCGATTCAAATTCCGCAATGGTGACATCATGATCACCAAAGGAGTCTCACTTTATTCTTCTAGCTTGATCTCAAGCTTGCCGGAAAAAAGCGCACTCTTCAGTCACATTGTTTTTATGCACGTCGGGGCAGAAACAGAATCTATTGAATCTTATATTGGTAAAGGCGTCGCGACGTTTGACCTTGTCTATGCCCTAAAAAATGAAAACGCACGCATTCTTATACTTCGAGCTAAAGAACCTCAGCTTGCAAGTGATGCGTCAGATTATATTTACAACCTAGTGATGCAAAAGAAACAAACTGGCACCTACATTCCTTACAACTACGCTCTAGATTTTGACGATCACACCAAAATGTCGTGCGAACAAGTCGCTTACGAAGGTTTTAAGAGTGCTTCAACTGATACCGTCATTCTGCCTGAACACAAAAGTAACATTGATTTTAAGGACAAAGCTTTTCTCAAGGGTATTGGTATTTCTCAAGGACCAATGATGGTTCCTGCCGACATGGAAATCGATTCCCGATTTGATATCGCTGCTGACTGGACTGACGTGCGACTTGTTAGAAACTCTTGGGAAAAAGATTCCACCTTACGCGCCATGCTCCACATGATGGGAGATCTTGGTTACAAAATTCATGATGGTGTTGAATCTGAATTAGCGAAAGTTCTTTGGGCAACAAGATCAATCCCCTGGGCCTGGAGAATCTCATCTTTGATTTCAAGCATTCCTGTGGATTACACGCCAGATGTTCCAAGCTCAATGATCGCGATGATTGCCGGTGTGAAACGAGTGGCGGCGATGATGGTCGCTCCTATTATAAAAGCGGATCAGGAGCAGTATGCAAAATCTGGATTGTGGATGTCAGAAGTTGAGTTGGATCAAGCTGCAGAAAATTACAGAGTGACGGACCTAGCACAATGGAAAAGACAAAAAACCAAAGACACGCCCCATCCCCAACCGCACACTTCTACGCTGCACGACTACTTCAGACCGTAGGATTATTTTAGCTAGCTTCTTCGTCTTGATCAAAAAAAGTGGAGAGCTTGGAACGTAAACGAGAGACTGCTTGAGCGTGCAACTGACTGACGCGACTCTCCGTGACATCGAGCACTCGCCCAATTTCCTTCAGATTGAGATCTTCATAATAATAAAGACTAAGAACTAATCTTTGTTTTTCCGGCAAGTCTTCAATCGCTACCGCGACAACTTCTTTAACTTTTTTCAAATTCAATTGGCTCAGAGGATTATTCACTTTAGTCACATCAAGCAAATTCAAAATAGATTTTTTATCGACGTTAGAAAATGTATTGACGTCGTCTATCGATAAAAGCGAAACCGGTCGCACTTGATTGATGAGATCATAGAATTCATCCATGTTCATTTTTAACTCAGCTGCGGCTTCTTCATCAGTGGCCGCACGGCCGAGTGATTGCTCGAGTGCCGCGTAAGTTCGATCGAGTAACTTAGCTTTGTCCCGAACACTACGTGGAACCCAGTCTTGCGCACGAAGCTCATCTAAAATGGCGCCGCGAACGCGGAACTCAGCGTACGTTTTAAATTTATTGTCTCGAGAAGGATCATACTTTTCAATTGCATCCATGAGTCCAATGACACCACTCGAAATCAAATCATCTAATTCGATATTTGAGGGAAGTCTCACTGCAATTTTTTGCGCGATATATTTAATCATGGGAGCATATTCCATAATCAATTTATCTTTTTGCATGGATGTGAGTTTACTAGGTTCTTCTTTATACTTACGAAGAAGTTGACTGCTCATTGTTTTTGACCCCTTACTCAAAATCGCCCCCGATTTTTTTAAGACTTAAACTTGCTCTTATTTTACCAAAAAAATACTCAAACCCTAAGGGTCTTTTTTATTATTATGCTACGCCAACGATTTGTTCCCAGAAGAACTGTATACCGCCTTTGACGTGACCAATGTCTTGTCGCATGTTGATTTTTTCGACAACGCGTTTGATCGCTTGGCTAGCAACTGCATCAGGTGAAGCAGTCACACAAATTTGCTGGGCTTTCGTTGCGCGCCTCACAACGACATCGCTTGGTATGGAACCGATGTAATCAAGACTTATGTAGAGGAATTTCTGACTGATATCAGAGAGCTTTTGAAAAACTGAAAGCCCTTCTTGATCATCACGCACTTGATTCGCGATGATGGAAAATTTCTTCTCCTGATAATAAGTGTTCAAAACTTTTATCAAAGCATAAGCATCAGCAAAGCTTGAAGGATCAGGAGTTACAACAACGCAAATTTCCTGGGCCGAAGTATTGAAATACATGACGTTGCTATCAATGCCAGGCGCAGTGTCTATCAGCATGTAATCAAACTTTTGTTTGATACTTGCGAGCTGATCCAATATGCAACGTTTTTCCATTTCACTTAAGTTTTGAAGTTCGGTGAGGCCACTGCCTCCAGGCAAGATCCAAATGTGTGGATCTATTTGTGTAAGAACTTCGTCAATGCGTTTATTGCCATTGAGCAAATCCAAAACATTATATTTTGCCCTAACTCCAAACATGATATCCACATTGGCCATTCCCAAATCCCCGTCAAGAATGAGAACATTCTTTCCTAGCTTTGCGAGTTGGCTTGCCATGTTGACAACCACCGTGGTTTTTCCCACTCCACCTTTGCCGGAAGTGATACTGATAGTTCTTGTTTGTCTCACCACCGAAGGGATGAATGCCGACGTCCTTGCTGACATTTTATTCTCCTATTAAAAATTATTTTTTGTTATTTTATAAATCAGATCCAAGACTCTCTCTTTTGTTGCGATTTCAATATCTTCGGGAATCCTCGAGCCCGTACCAAAGCAGTAAATGGGCTTCTGGGTTTTTCTTTGAATGTTATAAAGAACTCCATGATTAAAACTTTCGTCTACTTTAGTCAGAATCAAATTGTCATACTGGGTGACGTTGTAACGCTGAGTGATTTCATAAGCATCCAGATCTTTGCTCGTGGCGCCTAAGACCAAATGTGTCTTGCGAGGAATGTCTCGATGAGGCATCAATGCCCTCAACTGATCGATCTCGGAGATGTCTCTCAGCGCGAATCCTGGATAATCGACTAAGATCACATCGTAATTATTATATTTAGATGAAAGCTTTTCGAATTCGATAGAGTGACGAACATTCTCAAGTGGGACATTTAAAATCTGGCAAAATATTTTCAGCTGCTCCTGAGACCCAACTTTGAAATTATCGGTCGTAAATACGGCTACCTTCTTTTTCTCGTTCATCACGAAGTGACTTGCCATCTTAACAAGCATAGTTGTTTTTCCATGTCCTGAAGGCCCCAGGAACAAATGCAACTTAGGATCCCCGTCTTGGGAATATTGTCCCACCACATCCGTATGGGACATGATGTATCTAGCCACCCAAGCGTCTATCAAGGGCTTGCGCTTTTTATCTACACCTGTAAGATCTTTGTCTGCTTTTTCTAAAATCTCAACGATGTAGCGAGTGTCAATACCACTGTTGGCCAACTTCTCATACTGATAGGCTAGTTCAAAAGGAAGATCGTACTCGGCACCTGGATGGCGTGACACGGATTTTGTCGTCGTGTTGTTTGCCTGAGCCAGTTGACTCAAAAGCAATCTCAGTTGCTGAACCTCAGTTTTGAGATTTGACATGTCTTCAGAGACAACCGCTGGCTGCCTTGCCGGCGCGGGTCTCACATCCGACTCTTGAAAACTCTGCCCCTGCATCTTAAAATTTTCGAGCGCCTGTTCAACACTATGTCCTAATATTTGTGTGTCGTCTTCATCAGCAATATCGATGTAGCGGCGTCCCGTTGTGGGCCTGATCACTGCGGATTGAGGGCGAGCATGAATTTGCATTTCACCGCCACCCGACCCAGAGCCTGACATGGAATCTTCATCGTAAATGAGATCAGTCAGCGCCCGAGCGCGAGCTTTTCCAGAAGCTCGTCTTGCAGCTTCCGAAACAGCCGCAGATTTTTTTGCCTGATATTTTCCGACAGTTTTATCAATAAACTTTTTCTGAACTTCCGCTGTCTGATTATTGAAGCGTACTTTGTCTTGAGGAGAAAGTCTGCTTTCCGCATATTGTTTTTTCTGCAAAGATTTATCGGTGATCGCAGCGGTTACTTCCACACTGCCTTCACCGGCAAGACCGAATGATTTTTTGTTGTCCTTGGCGCTGATGATGACCGCCTCAGGTCCCAATTCTTGTTTAACCATTTGAAGTGCTTCTTTAATGGTTTTCGCTTCGAATTTTTTAACTTGCATCTCTCAACCTCACAACTTCGACAGATTTGACATTTGCCGTTGGGATCAACTCACTATGCGATAATACCACGAGCTGAGGGATAAACCGTTCCGTAAGTTTCCGTAAATGTCTCCTGATGCTAGGACTAGTCAAAAGGATAGGTTGTGCAGCTATCAACGGATTTGTTTCAATTGTTTTTGTTACTGCGTTGAGAATTTGCTGAGCGTACTGAGGATCCAAAACCATCTGCACACCTTGTTCTGTTTGCAGCAAAGAATTCGAAATCGCCTCTTCAACACGGCGATCAAGCGATATAACCGGGATTTGTTGATCATCATTTGTATACTTCTTAGTTATACCGCGGGCAAGAGCGCGTCTGACATTTTCGGTGAGCAGATCAGCGTCTTTAGTTTTCAAGGACTCATCCGCGAGTGTTTCAAAGATGGTGAGAAGATCTCTGATAGACACTTGCTCGCGCAAAAGATTTTGCAACACTCGAACAACTGCACCAAGAGCAAGAAGATTGGGAATGAGTTCTTCGACAACCTTAGGATTGGTTTTCTGGAAGCTCTCGATCAATCTTTGAACTTCTTGGCGACCAATTAATTCATGCGCATGAGTTCTAACAATTTCAGTCAAATGGGTCGCAATGACAGTGGGTAAATCAACAACCGTGTAACCAGCAATCTCAGCGTCTTCTTTAAGTGGTTTAGAAATCCACAGCGCAGGTAGACCAAAGGCGGGCTCAACTGTGGCCACACCATCAATCACGCGGGTGACGTTTCCAGGATCCATCGCCAAATAATGGTCAGCCATAAGAACTCCTCCAGCCACTTTCACACCCTTGATCATGATCTGATATTCGCCGGGTTGAAGTTGCAGGTTGTCTCTGATGTGAACGCTAGGAACAACAATTCCCAAATCCATGGCGAATTGTTTTCGGATACTGACAATTCGCTCAAGCAAATCACCGCTTTGATCGCTATCTACAATATTTATTAAGCCATAACCCACTTCAAGCTCGAGCATGTCGAGGGGGAGCAGACTTTCAATCTTTTCCTTATCCGGTTTGCTTGCGGCAGCGGTCGCTTTTGCGACTTTATCTTTTGCTTCATCCTTCTGAGTGCGATCAATTACCCAAGCTAAAATTCCGCCCATGATTGCAAACGTAAAAAATGGAAGTTTGGGCATTCCGGGAACACATCCAAATAGAAAGAGAATTGCGGCAACAATCCCGATGGCTCGAGGATGCACAAACAATTGGGAAGTGACTTCCGCTCCCAAGTTTTTATCAGAAGATGCTCTGGTGACAATTATACCAGCCGCGGTAGAAATAATGAGAGCAGGAATTTGTGCAACCAAGCCTTCACCGATAGTGAGCTTAGTGTAAGTTTGTGCGGCAGCACCAATATCCATTCCACGTTGAATAACCCCGATCAACAACCCGCCGATAATATTAATCAACGTGATGAGAATACCAGCAATTGCATCTCCGCGAACGAACTTGCTCGCACCATCCATAGATCCGTAGAAGTCAGCTTCAGCTTCGATCGATTTTCTGCGCTTGCGTGCCTCTTCATCATTAATCAGGCCGGCGTTTAAATCCGCGTCAATGGACATTTGTTTACCGGGCATTGCATCCAATGTAAATCTGGCGGCAACTTCTGCCACTCGACCGGAACCCTTTGTGATAACAACAAAGTTAATCACAACGAGAATTATAAACACGATCATTCCAACAACGTAATTGTCACCGACCACAAAACTACCAAAGGCTTGAATCAATCCGCCGGCAGATTCAGGACCTTCATGACCGTGAACGAGAATCAAACGTGTAGATGCAACGTTCAAACTCAATCGAAAAAGTGTAGTGATAAGAAGCATACTTGGGAAAACGCTGAACTCTAAAGGCTTGTTGGTGTAAACGCTCGTCAGCAAAATCAGAAGACTTGCTGTAAACGATAGGGTAAGAAACATGTCGACAATAATTGGTGGAATGGGGATCAACATGACCACCAAAATTCCAACAAGTGCTAAGGCAATGAATATGTCACTGTTTTTAAGATATTTGCTGAAACTTTTAAAGAATTTATAAAGATCATTCATAAATTAACTTCTCCGTTTGCATTAACCATATTAGTGCCCCGAGCCGGTTTCACGACGTCACTATTTAATTCTCTGGTCACCTGTTGAAGTCTCCCTTTAATTCGGTAAACGTAAGCTAAGATTTCTGCGACCGCATGATATAAAGATTTAGGAATACCGTGTCCCACTTTCATAGTTTTGAAAATAGTACGAGCTAGCATTTTATTCTCGACTACAGGAATTCCGTGCGCCCGCGCGACCTGCTTCATTTTTTCTGCAATGAGGTCAGCACCTTTAGCAATGAGGGCGGGAGCCGCCATAGATGTGCGATCATATTTTATGGCCACAGCAATGTGAGTGGGATTAGTGATGATGACATCTGCTTTGGGAACTTGATCCATCATGCGCTTTTGTGCGAGCTCACGAGCGATTCTCTTGATCCGTGATTTAATAAGCGGATCACCTTCACGCTGTTTGTACTCTTCTTTGATTTCTTGCTTGCTCATGCGCATGCGCTTCTCTAATTCCCACTTTTGAAATCCGTAATCAAGCATCGCCACAAAAGCCATGAGAGCACTGATGCTTCCGAATAGTTTAAAAAGCACATGCCCAATGTAAGATAGGATTTGGGGAACCGAAAGCAAGACCATCTGGGGAGTGAACTGCATTTCTTTTTTAATTGTCAGGTATGCGATAAAACTAATGACACTAACTTTCAAAACAGATTTTGCGCCTTCAATGAGATTTCGCATTTTAAAAAGTCGGGCAAAACCGCTAACGGGATTAATACGCTCGATATCCGGACTGATATGTTCCCAAGCGGCCAAAAATCCAATCTGCATGACTGTCGCCGCAGTGCCGGTGATCATAGCTACCGCAAAAATAGGCGTGATGATCGCAAATCCACGTTCAAAACAAAATCTCAATGCGGGAATCATGTCTCCGCTGCGTGCTGCCAACAGAAAATAATCTGTGAATGCGGATTTAAACAAAGTTTCTATCTGAAGGATGAAGTCTTTGGACAGAAAGTAAAAAACCACAGCAACACCAAGAAGTACAAGAATGCTTCCGATCTCGCGGCTTTGAGCGACTTGGCCCGACTTTCTAAAGTCGTCCCGACGTTGCTGCGTCGGTGCTTCTGTTTTTTCTTCTGAACTATCTTCTGCCAAAAGGCTCCCCTTTTATAAATCTAAAACTAAAACGCTTTAATAAATTGGAAAACAATAACGGTCATTCTGGCAAAATCATTTTCCATCACAGTTAAAAGCAGTGGAATAGAAACCATAAACACAAAAAGCCCAACCAAAATATTCACCGGGAAACTCGTCACAAACGTATTTATCTGAGGAACGGCTCTACCAACAATTCCCATAGCGCCGTTGAGAAAAATAATTACCGCCATCATAGGAGCAGAAAGCTTGACCGCGATTTCAGAAATCGTCTGGATGTAATTTCCTAATCCGTAAATGGTTTCCGTTTTAATTGTAGTGAGCGAGAGAGGCACCAGTTCAAAACTCTGGGCGATTGCTCGAATCATCCAGTGATGCCCATTGATTCCTAAAAACAAAAGCATCGCGAGAATGGATTGAAACTGCTCAATCATTGTTCCCGTGTCACCCAAAGCAGGATTAAAAGCTTGCGCGGCACTGAACCCAATTGAAAAGCCCAGCAACTGTCCCGCCATCTGCACGGCCCAAAAAATTCCGCGACATAAAAACCCAATCAAGGTTCCTAAAAAAGCTTCACGTAAAGTAAGCAAGATCAAATCTTGGGATTCAATGTGCGTGGTGGCTAAGATGTGGGCTCTGGCACTTGAGAATAAAATCATAGTGATGAGTAAACTGAAGAGAACTTTGACGTGAGCAGGAATGTCTCGGTTTCCAAAGATAGGCATTGTGACAAGGCAAGCTGAGATGCGTACGAGCATCAGCGCAAACGCTATAAATTCCGTTTCACTGAATTTGTAGATCTCAAACACTCTTTCTTACCTCACGTAAGTTGAAATATTGTCATAAAGCGTGATGGTGAATCGGCTCATCACATCGATCATCCAAGGTCCACAAAAAATTAAAGTCACAACAATCGCCACAATTTTAGGAACGAATGACAATGTGGCTTCATTGATTTGGGTCACAGCTTGAAAAATACTGACAGCGAGACCAACCACTAGCGCGCAAATCAAAAGAGGTGCGGATAAGAGCAACATTGTTTTAATGGCCTCTTGGCCGATTGACATCACGAGTTCTGGTGACATTTTAGAGAACCTTTCTCAGCCGAAACTTTTAACAATGGAACCCACAACGAGTGCCCATCCATCCACAAGCACAAACAACATAATTTTAAAAGGTAGCGAGACTATGATTGGCGGAACCATCATCATACCCATTGCCATCAAAACGCTGGCTACAACCATGTCAATGATGAGAAACGGCAGATAGATGACAAACCCGATTTCAAAAGATGTTTTGAGTTCAGAAATCACAAACGCGGGAATCAGGACCAGTGAAGGAACATCTTGACGTGTGCGTGGGGCTTGAATTCTCCCGAGCTTAATAAACAATTGCAAATCCGTGTCCCGAGTTTGATTGAACATGAATTTTCGAAGAGGTCTCATGGCTGCGTCAGCCGCATCTTCCTGAGCCATTGTTCCCTTCATATAGGGTTGAAGCGCGTTCACATTAATTTCATTTAGAGCTGGCGCCATGATGAAGAATGTGAGGAAAAGAGAAAGCCCGACCAACAATTGGTTTGGAGGCATCTGCTGCGTTCCCAAGGCCTGCCTTAAAAAAGCCAAGACAATCACAATGCGAGTGAAACTGGTCATCATGATAAGAATTGCGGGAGCCAAAGTAAGAACAGTCAAAAGCATAATAATTTTTAGAACGTTAACGACTTCGTTGGGATCATGCGTAGAAGTGAATCCCATATTTAAAGTGGGAAGAGTGATTCCGCCCACTGTCTTGGCTTGAGCCCACACTTGTGATGAAGGAATCAGAACCACGCCTACTAAAATAAGAGCAAAGAAAATAATTTTCTTCACTGTCGGCTTCCTTTTAAATCTTTGATTCGTTTGCTAACGATGTCTTTAATTCCCTGCATGCTGAATTCTTCTGTTAAGTCGTCGGCTGCGTCGCCTCGTAGTGTTTCCCTGTTCACTTGATTTTTTAAGGTAGATGCGAAATTTGATTTCTTACTGACGGTTTCTCCAGGGAGATCGTCATCAAGAAGACTTAATGTTTTTAAAATGGAAATATTGTTGTCGGTGATTCCAATCAAAACTGTTTCACCGGCAACTCGAACGACTGCGAGAGATTTTTTCGCACCCAAATGATGCTGGCCCAAAACATGAATCATTTTTGCTTTTTGGCCCATTTTATTGGCCATGGGCATCTTTTTAAATCCATAGACTCCGCCAATAAACATTGTCAAAACAACGGCAAGACTTCCGAGCATGCGCAGCCAAATCCACACGCTTGTTTTTTTATCAGCTTTGTCAGTTTTAACGGCGATCGCTTTAAAAACGGGAAGAGACTCTTCTGCTATCGAAGCCATTGCCGAAGCCTTAACAGCATCTTTACCATCGGGGATTTTGATATCTCCAATTTTTGAGTCTGTAGATGACTGCGTCGCCCCAGATGTCGAGGTCGGGGTGGGTTCGGTCGCGGTTTTGACCAAAGACAAAACCTCTGCGTCCAAAGTTCCTGCAGCAGCAGGAGCAACAGTTATTTTGCTATCTGCGGCACTGTGAGTTGAAGCAAATAAAATACCACAAACAAAAATGATTGAAATCAAACTCGAAAATTTCATTCTTTGGTTCACCGATTAGCCCCTATTTTAACTGTTGAATGCGTTCAGTCGGCGAAATGATATCAGTCAGCCGCACACCAAACTTTTCGTTGACTACAACCGCTTCACCGCGCGCGACAAGCTTGTCATTCACTAAAACTTCCATCGGCTCTCCGGCCAATTTCGAAAGTTCGATGACTGACCCTTGTCCCAAAGCTAAAAGATCATGAACCACCATCTTGGCGCGGCCGAGTTCGACCGTGACCTTCAACGGAATATCCATAATCAAATCGAGATTTCTCTCATTGCCTTTTCCACCATCGGTGCGAGGCTTTTCCGCCGCGGCTGAAAGATCCTGTGGTGCTGCTTCTACTACTGCGGGTCCAATATCTGTGATCGGGGCTACTGCTGATGCTTTGTCTGCCATAAATCCCTCCCAAAAAGGCTTATACGCCGGGGTTATCCGTGTTTATCTTTGAAAACTTTTGTGACTTGTACTGCCACGTTTCCGTGGCTGATGCCGTAATAACATTTGAATTTTTTGACGCCTTCGACTTCCAAATTAAGTTCACCGGTTGCGTCTTGATCGAGAGGAATGACATCTCCCACTTGCATATTCAAGAGTTCACTCATGTCGACCTGTGTGGTACCGAGCAAAACTTTGAGTTCCACGTCTGTATCAATAAACTGCTGACGCAAAACAGAAGTCCAAAGTTTTTTGTCCGTTTGATCGGATTCCACTTGAAAACCATTAGATAGTTTTTGTTTGATAGGTTCGATCGTCGAGTAAGGAATGACTAAAGTGATTGTTCCATTTGCGTTTTCCAATTCGACATCGAAAGTGGAAGCAATGACCACATCTGTAGGAGGAACAATTCCAACAAACTGAGGATTGATTTCCGTTCGCACAAAACTAGCATCAATAGTTGTGACCGAAGCCCAGGCGGTTTCTAAATCTGCAAGAGCAAGTTCCACTACGCGTCTTACAATACTCAATTCGATCGCGGTGAATTCTTTGCCTTCAATTTTGGTGTAAGGTCTGTCCACACCACCCAAGAAACTATCCACCAATGCGTAGGCGAGTTTACTTTCAACAACAATAAGTGCAGATCCACGGAGCGCATTGAAACGCAGAACGCTCATGCAAGTAGGAATAGGAAGGGTATTAATAAATTCGCCGAACTTCAAAAAATCCGTAGACGCGTGATTGAGTGAAGCTATTTTTCTCAAAGCTGAAGAGAGAGAAACGCGAAAGGCGCGCATGAATTTTTCATAAATGACATCAAGCTGCGGCATGCGTCCGCGAATGATTCTATCTTGGCTCGTGAGATCGTAAACAATAACGCCAGGATCATTTCCACTGCCGCCGCCGGAACCATCGGCCCCACCGGCAACTTCGCCGTCTGAAACCGCTGCTAATAGCGCATCAACTTCATTTTGCGACAACACCTGATTCATTAGTTCACCACCAGGTCAGTGAAATAAATATTTTTAATCTTTCCATTGGCCATGAACTCATTGACGACATCTTTGATTTCGTCTCGAAGGGCGAGCTTACCTTCTTTAGAACTCATAAATTCATAATTTTTGCTGGAAAGAAGAATGATAACTTTGTCTCTGATTTGGGGCTTGCGACGTACAATTTCAGCAAGAGCCGCTTCATTGTCGACTTCAAGCTCAATATTCATTTTAACAAGCTTACTCCCGCGACTGCCGGCAAGATTCACCAAGAAAGTTTCCATCGGAATTAGCTTTCCAACAATATCTTCCTTGTTTATGGAAGACGGATCACGTTCAGAGTCGGTTTTATGAACCGCTTCAACCACGTCATCGAGTCGCGCTTTTTTCTGATCTGCTTTATGTGAACTCCATAAGATGAAAGCTACAGCTCCCATTGAGATCATATTTAACGCAGCGATTGCGATAAGCACAATTGGTTTTTGCGGTCCAGGCGACCCCGATGAAACGGGTGCTACTGCGACTGTCGGTTTTGACTCTTCCTTTTTTTCGTCCGCCACTTGTATCCTCCCTGACACATCTGACACATACACTGTCATTGATAATCACAAAGCAAGCTCAGTGCCACACGACCTTCGCCGAGAAATATGCTGTAAGTGCTTGAAGTGTGGGCGCGTCGCGAGGCAAAGATCGCCAATAAGTAGTAACGTGAGGTCAGAATTTTGGCGGGTATTTCCGATGTTCAATACGAATGTCTAGTGCTAGAGTTTTGAGCAATATGGCACTACGCCACATAGTAAAAATGTTATCGTTCTTTTTTTAATTTTAAATCGGTCAATTCAAAGCAAATCGGTATTCGAGTTGGTCTGACTGTTGCAAATGAAGAGGACATTATGAGGACACTCTTCGCTACATTATTTGCTCTTTATTCTGTTCAAACTTTTGCCGGTAATTGCAGGGAAAAAATAGCCAAAATTTCTGAGGAGGTTAGCATAAAAAATCAGGAGAACGTGCAGTTCAACGCGACGACAGCAGATGAATGGCCAGGGATTTCTGCAGACAAACCGAAGGCGATGAGATTGCTTGCAGAAAATATAGCTTCGATTTTGCAAAGCAAAGCTTCCCCAGGTCAAATGCTTACCTTTACCGGTCAGACTGATCAAGGCACGTATACAATTGACTATTTTAAAAATCCGAATGGAATAGTAATTTTGAAAATTTCGAGTGTCGAAATTGAGCCCGTATTGCAGCAACCAGACGAGGGGAGCTATCGCCGCTACGGTCACATGACGAAATATTTCCCAGTAGATTCATCCCGCGACTAACTAATCTCCTTGGATTATTTCTTTGATTTGACTACTGATTTTGCTGTTTCCGGCAACCACCGACTTCATCATATAATGAAAAGGATCACCGTTAAAATTGCTTACTTCTCCACCCGCTTCTCGAACGATTAAAGAGCCGGCAGCGGTGTCCCAAGGAGCCAATTCTCGTTCCCAGAAACCGTCAAAAATACCAGCAGCAACAAAACACATATCGAGTGCCGCACTTCCAGCCCGTCTCAAACCTCGAGATTTTTCGGAGAAAATTTTAAAGCGACGTAATTCATCTTGGAGAACTTCGTTTCTCATGTAACTAAAACCCGTAGCAAGAAGGCTATCTTCCAAAGTTTCAGTTTTGCTTACAGAAATGGGCTTTCCATTCATGAAAGCTCCGCGACCACGAATAGCAGTGAAAGTGTATTTTAAAAGAGGGGCGTAAACGACACCAACTTCAATCACACCTTTGAATTCAAACCCAATAGAAACGCAGAACATCGGGAATCCATGAACGTAATTTGTAGTGCCATCGATAGGGTCAACCACCCAAAGACCTTTATCGCTTGAAAGCACTTCGTCTTTTACTGAGGTCTCTTCACCTAAGAATAAATGCTCTGGAAATTTCTTTTTAATAATCCTTCGAATGACGGCTTCGCTTTCGCGATCGGCTTCAGAAACTAGACCTGCGCCTTCTTTGATGTCTATCTTTTTAAGTTTACGGAAATATTTGAGCGCAATTTTCCCACCCTCGAAGGCCGCGAGGTTGGCTACTTTTAACAGGTGATTTTGCTGCTTCTTGTCCATGGCAAGAACCTAGCATACTAGCCCATGGTCTAAAAGACGGAAATGAGGCTGGTCTGGCAATTGACAGCTAGCTGCCTAGGTCTGTATTATAAAGTCTCAGGTCCGCAACAATAACCATGGGCTGTAATAACTCAGTAAATTTTATGAAGGGGCATATAGAAATGAAGAATCAAAACGGTGGCTCAAGGACAGATACACTGATCAAACTCGTGCTTGTGTTTTTCCTCTCTCTACTTTCGTTCTCAGTTGGAACGTTTGTTGGCAAGCAATTCAGTGACAGTCAGCACAAAATTGCTGATCTCGAAACTGAAAACAATGATCGCGTGACAGCATCTATTCCTGAAAGAAAAGCAGAGCCCAACCAAGCTATTTCTGAAGAGGAAATAGCAAAGCTTTCTGACGAATTCGTGAATAAAGAAAAAGCAGACACAACTCCTGCAGCAGCAGACTCAGCCACTGCCAAGAATGAATCAACAGATGCTGCAGATGCCGTTGCGGCTCCCAAGAAGTCCGTCCCCGACTCTGCCTCTATTCATGACGAGATCAATAGAGTGGCTAAAAGATTAGCTGCTAGTGACTCCCGTATGCCTTCGAGTGCTGCAACATCGAGCGCTATAACAGACACAAAGACTGTCGTAGTTGCAAAGCCTAAAGAATTAAAAAATTCAGTCTTGGACAAATTCACTGTTCAGTTTGCCGCTGTTGCCTCAGAAGCTGAAGCAAACAAAAAAATAGGCGAGCTCAAAGCCAAAGGCGTGAGCGCCTTTATTGTTCCTGCCGACGTGAACGGCAAAAAATGGTACCGCGTGAGCGCAGGCACTCTAGATGACCGCAAATCCGCAATGGAATACCGCGCCAAAATCATCAAGGACACTGGAATTGAGAGCGCTATCATTCAGAAGATCGCTAAGTAAATATCAATCGTTTTATCTCTTTTAATGTCCCTCAAACGAAAGTTTGGGGGATTTTTTTGTCGATTTGATATTGGCCCGAAAATAAGGTAACAATAGAGGAATATGGAAACCAAACGAATTGAAAAACCCTGGGGCTTTGAGCTTATATTTGCAGAAACTGAAAAATATGTTGGGAAAATCCTACATATCAAAAAAGGTGAATCATTAAGTCTTCAATTTCACAACTTCAAAGATGAGACAATTCACATTCAAAACGGCTCCATAAGATTTCAGATCGGAAAATTTCAAGAAACCTCTGAGCAAAAATTAGAAGAAATAATTCTAATTCCCGGCCAGAGTTTCCGCATCACTCCAAAACTTGTTCATCGCATGATTGCGCTTGAGGACACCGACATCCTCGAAGTCAGTACACCAGAACTTGACGATGTCGTGCGCCTCGAAGATCGATACGGTAGAGTCTCAAAATGAATTCGGAAATAAGTCGAGCCGCGGTGATTATGGCAGGTGGAAGCGGCACTCGTTTCTGGCCTAAAAGTTCTCAAAAACTCCCGAAGCAATTTCTTTCCCTCGTCGATAAAAAATCCATGATTCAACTGACACGCGACAGACTCATGGGAGTGGTTCAGAAGAAAAATATTTCTGTAGTGAGCCCGCAGAGTTTAAACTCGCTGATTAAAAAACATCTAGGAAGCACGACCAAAATCATTCATGAGCCAGAAGCCCGCAACACTATGGCGGCAGTTTGCTTGGCCGCGTGGTCTTTCAAAAATCAGGAAACTGTCCTGGCGGTACTTCCGGCAGATGCTCACATTGAAGACGAAAAAAATTATCGCTCTGCTCTCAGCCGGTGTTTCGATTTCGCCTCAACAAATGAAGTGATCGTATGCTTGGGAATAACGCCTACCTTCTCTGCCACCGCTTACGGTTACATCAAAGTTGGCGCAGCCTTGAAACAAAGCATTTATAAAATAGACAAGTTCATGGAAAAACCTTCTCAACAAAAAGCTGAAGAACTTTTTCGAAGTGGAAAATATCTTTGGAACGCAGGTATTTTCGTTTTCAAAATCTCTACATTCAAAGAACAAGTGCGACTTCACGCACCAGATTATTTCCGAGCCTTTGAAAAAGCTAAAGGTCAAAAAGCTAAGTTAGCAAAGATGTTTAAATCTCTGCCTAAAGAGCCTTTGGATACTGCGCTAATGGAAAAAACTCAGAACGGCGCACTCATTCCCGGTGACTTTGGCTGGAATGACGTAGGCTCTTGGCCTGCACTTTCGGAAGTTTTACCCTCTAACGATCAAGCGGGTCTTATCAAAACTCAGGGTGAGCATGTAGCAATCGATTCCACGGGCATCATTGCAGATATGAGTTCAAAAAAATTCTTGGGTTTGGTCGGAGTTCATAATCTGATAATCGTAGAAACTGATGACGCTCTTCTGATTTGCAGCAAAGATAGCGCTCAAGAGATCAAAACTCTCGTTGCTGAACTTCAGAAAAATAAAAACCTAAAAAAATTAGTTTAAGTTGGCCGGGGTCAATAGCTCATTGTCTGCACGGACAATCTTGCCATTGAAAGTCTGATCTACTTCAGTGCGATACGGTTTTCCGTTCCGGTAATAAACCCACATGTCAGGCTTGCCATCGAAATTACGATCAATTTCTTTGCGCTTGATTTCACCCTTAGAAAAATAAGTCCAGATGTTGGTGGAGCTGTCCGCCTGAATTTTCTTTTTCACGGAACCATTGATAGGATCATACTCAGTAACTAAATCAACGCTTCCGTCAAAATCCAGATCGGATTCTGTTCGAACCAATTTTCCTTTTTCATAGAACTTCACAAGATCGATTTTACCATCTCGATTGAGATCAAAAAGTTGAATGCTTAAGACTCTGCCGCCGTTTTCTTTTTTGTCGTACACGATGAAAATATCAGGTTTACCTTTACCTTGAGAATCCATTTTTTCAACAATTTGGTTGCTCGAAATATTCTTGAGATAATCGGCCATATGAATTTGACGGATCATCAATCTATCGATGCCCGTCGCTGGATCTTTGTAGGTAGGTGAAGGCATGGCAAAAGCTTGCGCAGTTAATGCGGAGATCCCTAGTAAAAAGAAAAAATTTCCGAGAAGCATTTTTTTATTCATGTTTCAGGTTTCCTCCACCCGTAAATTATCCTATCCAAATGGCACAGCGTTATCAAGATCTCAAAAATAGTAGCCACCCGAAAAAACAAAATCCACGCTGTTAACGAAGGCTTGGGGGTAATAATGAATTCCTGCCCCCAAAGCAAAATTGTCGGAAAACCTACCCAATAAACCTAATCCCAGTTTATAGACCATGTCTGCTGCGTAATCATTAGACACATCTCCCATGAGTTTGGTCGTGACACTCTGGAAGTAAGAACCCATGCCAACAAACACATACGGGCTGAAGCTCGAATTGGAAAGGCGCCAGCCGCCTTCAGCGGCCAATATGTTTTTGGAACCGGAAACACTCACTAGAGAATTTCCATTCTCTTCCGAACTCCAGTGATCATACTTCAATCCCGCAAGCCAATGGCCATAGAGATAAAGCCCCTCAAAACCGTAAGTGGGATCTCCGCCACTTTCTCCAGAGGTTTGTTCGACAGACATGTACCCAATGGTAGGTGCGATGTAATAATCGGCCCAGCAAAACATTGAAAATAAAAGAGTAAGTGAGAACAAGGACTTCCATAAAAATCGAAAACTCATAAAACCCCACCTTTAAAACAGGCTTCGTGTATTGCCGATTTGCTTTGCGGAAAAACTTTTCTCACGCTTTCACAAACTGCGAAGTCAATGTCTCCAGATTCTATAAAAATTTGAGCCAAATCACCGAGACTAATAATTTTTGTGGGAGAAGTATTACTGAAGAGATCATCGATTTTTTTTGCGAATTCGAGAACTTGTTTTGGTGTACTGGCAGGAAGCCCCTGATTTTTTCGACCGATATCTACAGAGTATAAAAAATGAGACCAAATAGAACCGTACATGTGAATGTCCGGCAGCACATCACGTTCCATGGGCCGAATGCGTCGATCTTTTAGACGAAGCAGATTTTGAGCTGCTCCATATATCCAAGCCCCTTGCTCTTCAACTGAACAGTTTAAAATATTTTCGTGTCGCAGATCACGCGGTATCTGACCATCGAGTGAAGCGGCAATCCATCCTGGGTTTGTTGAATATAGATAACCGAAGTAATCAGCCATACCTTCATTGATGGCAGAGAAAATATAAAAATTGCTTGCCACTAGCGCGCCGCTGTTCACGAGATGAAGATTTGATTTACCTTGGCATAAATCTGAAAAGTAATTGCCATCGGCTACAATCCTTGGATCCGCCGCGACTCTCCACATTTCGAGCAAGTCAGCAGATGTATCAGGCTTGTTCTGCATCAAAGTTGTTTTTGGAGTGAGAGACGTAAACACGCTGTGAAAATACTCATGGGCAATAATTCCAGTGTTAAGAGGAATGGGATACATTGAGGGAAGATCAAAAAGCCAAAAAATAAAAGCATCAAATGTTGAAATGTAAGCTGCATTGTCACCAGAAACTTTTCCTGCACCATCCATAATTTTGGCCTGAGCATAGACAGTTTGAGGGAAGGTCATTTTAGAAGTGGCGCCCAAACTTTCGTAAAAATCTTTCAGTTGCTCATACGAAAAGAGAATAGTGGCCATAATCCGAGTGTCATAATCTTGTGGAATTAAAACGCCAGAGGATTTTATGAATTGAGCGTTAGGAGCGCGCCCTTTTTCAAAATAAGCTCGCATATTTTGACCATTAGGCTGGGCTTCAACATGAAGCGTTCCGCCATAGTTTACCGTGACTGCTTTATCCTGCATGTGAGCCAAATCCGTCACATATTTAAGAGTCACTTCTTTCTTAACGTAGTGTCCGGTCCCATTATCAAACGCCAGCAAAATACGATCCCCACTGACGTTAGAATCTCCGCAGCCAACCATGAAAATAACTGGCAAAAGGAGGATTGTGATGAGGAAGTGGGCGAATTTCATTTACATTCCATTTTTCAAAATTTTGTATTCAATATTCACTAGCCTAAAAGCAAGTTCGAGGCCAATATAAGCTGGTTTTACGAAAGATTTGAAGTGTTTGTACCTGAATTAAGGGGCGATTTCTTGGAACTCTCTGTAAATTTTGCAGCGGAACTCAATCCTCACCAGTGGGAAGCAGTCAATACCACTGACGGTCCATTGCTTATTTTAGCCGGTGCAGGCTCTGGAAAAACCCGTGCGCTTACGTACCGCATTGCCTATTTGGTTGCGTCGGGAAAAGCTAAAGCATCAGAAATATTTGCAGTAACGTTCACCAATAAAGCCGCCAAAGAAATGCTCGAACGTTCAGTCAGTTTACTTGGACGTGTGGGAGTTCCCCTCTACGGCCGAGACCCCGTTTGGATCAGCACATTTCACTCATCATGTGCGCGAATATTAAGACAACACATTCACTTGATCGATGGCTATGACGGAAATTTTGTCATTTACGATGATTCTGAACAACTGGCCGTTCTCAAGAAAGTTTGTGCGGCGCTCGATCTGAATGACAAAATGTATCCACCTAAAACTTTCCAGCATCAAATCAACAAAGCAAAGAATGAATTTATTTCTCCTGACAATTATCAGAAAGAGCGTGCAACTCAGTTTCTGAGTGACAAGATCACTAAAGTTTACGGTTTATACGAGCGGATGATGAGGCAACACAATGCCTTGGATTTCGGAGATCTGCTTTATAAAACAACCGAGCTTTTTCGGGACAACCCGGATTTATTAGATCAGTATCAAGAGCGTTTCAAATACATCATGGTGGACGAGTATCAAGACACCAATCACGTGCAATATGTTTTGATCAAAATGCTTTCTACCAAATATAAAAATATTTGCGTTGTAGGCGATGAAGATCAAAGTATTTATTCTTGGCGCGGAGCTGACATCAGTAATATTTTAAATTTCGAAAAAGATTTTCCTGAAGCTAAGATTGTAAAACTTGAAGAAAACTATCGCTCGACAAAAAACATTGTTGAAGCGGCATCACACGTGATCAAAAGAAATTCTGAACGCAAGGATAAAACTCTTTGGACAAGCAATGAAGCCGGTCATCCCATTCAAGTGCGTGAAGAGTACAATGAATTTGAGGAAGCAAGAGGCGTCGCGCGTGAGATAGCTACTCTCGCCAGCGAAGACAATCTCACTCACAATGACTTTGCGATTTTTTATCGCACCAATGCTCAGTCCCGAGTCCTTGAGGATCAGCTGCGGTCTCAAGCCATTCCATACAAGATTATCGGCGGCATTAAGTTTTATGATCGGGCCGAAGTCAAAGATCTATTAAGCTATTTAAAAATTTGCCTGAATCCAAAAGACAATGTTGGTCTCAAGCGAATTATCAATTCTCCCGGCCGAGGCATCGGCAAAACCACCGTTGAAAAATTGGAAGCTTACTCTGACTCTAAGGAAATTTCCCTTTTTGAAGGACTGGTCCCTGCTATCCAAGATAAAATATTGGATAGAGGTGCGAGCAGTAAAGTTCTCGCATTCGTTGAAGTGATCCAAGGCCTGAGACAAAAAGCATCGGAACTTTCTCCCAGCGAAATGTATCATGCGGCCCTCGATGCCACTCAGTACGTTCAAAAACTAAAACTTGAAAACACTCCTGAGTCCCTCGCACGTATTGAAAACTTAGAAGAACTTGATTCAGCAATTGGTGAGTTCGAACGCGAGCGAGGTGATGATGCAACACTTGCTGCATTCTTAGAAGAAGTAGCTCTCGTGACTGAGAGTGATCGAAATCTGCAAGAAGTAGCAAACAATGTCACGCTTATGACCTTGCATATTTCTAAAGGTTTAGAATTTCCGGTTGTCTTTATTGTTGGATTAGAAGATGGGCTGTTCCCTTCTATTCGCGATGACGACTTCGGACAAAATGAGTCGGAAGAAGAGCGAAGACTTTTCTATGTTGGAATGACGCGTGCGCGCCAAAGATTATATTTAAGTCATGCACGTTCCAGAAAAGTTTGGGGCAATGAGCAATCAAATCCACCTAGTCGATTTTTGGCAGAAATTCCGGAACGCTTCATCAATAAAACTTCACGCATGAAAACTCCACAGTGGCAGCAGCGCTCAACTCTATTTGGTAGCGATTTTAATTCCGATACTCAATCTGTTATGCCCAATTACGACGTCGATATTTCAGGTGGATGGAATCCTTCATCTTATGATGCGAGTAGTGACACAGATGGTGATGGTCTGAGAAAAGGGATGCGCGTTCGTCATCCAAGCTTTGGAGTAGGAACGGTTCACCAACTGGAAGGCCAGGGCCCAGATCAAAAAGTAACAATATTGTTTCCCAATAACTCTATGAAAAAATTTGTCGTTAAGTTCGCTCGTCTCGAAAAAGTCTAACCTCTGGCACGACCTTTACAAATGCACAGATTTTAATATTCGATTGAAACTCGCTTGCAATAGCAAGCCAATGAGAGAAAAAACTAAAACTATAAGATTTCCCGCAAATTTGCCGAGGGGCTGTTATGGCATATTCTTTCTACCGGAAACCATTTACAAAACTCCAAGCAAAAACGTGACTCTTCGTGAATCAGAATTAAAAAATTTATAATTCTTGTTTGCCAGCTTTAAGTAAATTCCACTCGCGAGCATACTCTTCATGATCCGCAGGTGGGATCTCTTTACCCTCTGGATTGAGGTACTCACCACTTTTTCCATCCCAACCCACAAACTCTCTACGCTCCGGAGTATTCAAAGTTGTGAAATTAGGCACGAGGGTTGTTTTGCCACCGCCCGCAGGAATGTCCAAAGAAAAATTTGCCATTGCCAAACCTGAGAGATGTCCCCAGAGTTCCCGCTGTATAGCTTCGCCCGTTTCAATTTTAGTTCGTAGATGATCTGTCCCCTGACTAGGATCGCACTGGAAAAGATAATAGGGTTTTACACGAAGATAAATGAGTCGTCGATTCAATGCCTGAATGATGTGCACATGGTTGTTCACGCCGTTGAGCAACACTGTTTGGTTGTAAACAGGAACCCCGTGATCAACTAGATTTGTTAACCCTAGAACGGATTCAGCCGTAAGTTCCTTTGGATGATTGATGTGGGACATCACATAAACCGGTTTGTGCTTTTTCAAAATCTCACAGAGTTCGAGATCAATTCGTTGCGGACAAAAAACGGGCATACGAGATCCAATGCGAATGATCTCTACGTGTTCGATGGCGCGAATATCTCCTAAAATCCTATCTAAAACGTTATTACCCAGCGTGAGAGGATCTCCGCCTGATAAAATAACCTCACGAATCCCGGGATGCTTTTTAATATATGTTAGTGATTCTTCATAATCTTTAGAACCTAAAAACCCCTGATCCTTGCCGGTAAAGTGCTTGCGTAAACAATACCGACAGTAAATTGAACAAGTGTCCGTCACCAGAAAAAGAACGCGATCAGAATAGCGGTGCACCAGTCTTGCGGCGGTAGCATTTTTAACTTCGCCCAACGGATCTGGCATTTCTTGGGTTCCGGCTTGCTTTTCTTGACCTGTAGGCATGATGACTTTTCGAAGTGGCTCACAGTTCAATGCAAGGCTTGCGTAGTAAGGTGTAGTCGAGATTTTGAAAAAGTTTTCGGAATCGCGAAAACCTTCTACCTCATCAGGAGTAAGCTTAAAGTGACAGGCATACTCGTTCTGGGTTTCGAGACGGTTTTGCATTTGCCAAGTCCAACTGTCCCAATTGAGGGCACTCTTGCCTGAAGCAATGGGAGGAGTAGACTTAAAAAAGAGCTCTTTTGGAGCGGATAAAAATTCAAATCTCATATATTGGTCCATTGTTGTCGCTTAGTGTCGTTAGGCCTGTCAAGAGTCTTTACAGGACCAACCCCTCAATACCTCACGGGAATTTAGTTCAGATGCTTAAGGCCTGTTGGATTAGGCCTCAAAACCGGTTAGTCCATGTTTGTGCGAAGTTCGATCATTGTTCAATTAAAATCAACACATAGCACTTCACGCCAACCGGCTCGTTTATTGGATTAGTAAACCTATGTAACCACCTCAAGCTTTGATGGCAGGGTGATAACGATCTCAGAGGGAGAATTTATGAAGAAGATTTATTTAACACTCGGTCTGACATTACTGTTCACCATCGCTTATTACAGCATGGCCAAAGCTACTGAACTGATGGGGCCACCAGCACCAATGTCTGTGATCGCGAGCGAAGTGAAGACACTGTCTTCCGGGCTCCTCATAAACAACGATTACGTATACGACATCATTCAAAAAGGAAAGAACACCACTATCGATTTCAAAAATCATAAAGATCGAATGAGTGAATTAAAAGATGCTGACCTTACGGTTTCTGCAGGCGCAGACGAATTGTCTACTTTAGCTAAAGCAAAAGAACAGGCTGCTCAAATTGTAGCAAAATTAGATCAAGGAAAAGACACTTCGAAACTCACCAATAAAGAAATAAAAGAGCATGATCTCGCTCAAAAGAATTGCAAAGAAGATAAAGACGGAATTGAAATCGAAGGTGATGATCGCGCAAAATGTTTCACTGATAAGATAGATGCCCAATTGGCAATAAGCCAAAATTCTGAAGCTTCTGCTAAATCAAAAAATGACGCCGCCAAAAAAGCGCAGACTCTTTTGAAAAACTTTATCAATGACGACACCATTTCCAGCCAAGCTCGAATGGATTACGCTAAAGATAAGATTGAAAACTACTTAGCATCTGACAAAGCGGTCGATAAAAAACGCGGAAACGAATTGCTCGCTTTAGTCACAGAAAAATACACTAATGATGTGATCGCAGGTGTGAATGATAGAGACTCTGCTTTTGTGAGTTATTTCAACGATGTTATCAGAAGCGGTGGCAACAAAAGTTCAGACTTCGCAACCAAAGCACTTCTCAATAATGCATTGATGTCTCAAGCCAGCGCACAGTATCAACGATTCGATAAAATGCACACGCTCCTTCAAGAACATATTAATCGAGCTCATGTCTTGGCAGCATCTGGTGATATTGCTGGTGCCAACGCTATTCGCGGCCAAGTGGTCGCGATGGCCGCTGAATATAAACAAGCTGGTCAAAATGTAACTGATATGGCCGCAGTGGCAAAGAAAAACTTTGTTGAAGGTGTCAGTGGATACTCTGCTAAAGACTTGGTAGCTGCAAACCCCGCTTACGCTCAATTTGGAGCAAATCTTTCAAGCGTGCAAGCTTCTTCAAATGCTGGATTGACTGCGATCACTAAATCTTTAGATTCAGACATTCAAAAATATGCAAAGTCAGCTGGCAAAAATGGAACAGTCGCAACCGGTGGAACATTCGGATTCAGTCTTGACGGGGCACCCTCTGCACTTGCCGACAACACGGCAGCTTCAAGTGCTGCAAGCAGCTTCACTTGCGGTGCTGGAAACACAGCCGCTGATTCTACTGACTTCAACGACAACTTAAATGCTCTCATGAGACAAAATCATCAGGCTCGTGTTTGCGGAAGAAGTGCAACAGCAACCGATGTAAATCTTCCCGGTTTATCTCCCTTCGGTAACAATGGAGCAAAAGTCGCTGCCTTGAGTCCAGCTACTGGATTGGGTCCATTGCGCTCATCCGTTGGATCAAGATCTACTACTAACTAAGAATTAAAGTTCTCATCCCCCTGAGAACCCCCCATCCTCCGATTGATCGCCAAGCGAAAATCGGGGGATTTTTTATTTACAATGCCAAAATCTTTTGGGAAATCGCTTTGGAGGCGTTGAGAGAATAAAATTTGATGATTTGGTTTTCCAAATTCTTGAGACCATCGCTATTTTGCCGATAGTATTGCAAAGTGGCGATAAATTTTTCGGGAGTGAAATCATTTTGAACGATCATCTGTGCGGCGCCGGCACTGACCATAGCTTCGGCATTTTTTCGCTGATGATCATCTGATGCGAATGGGAAAGGAATTAAAACAGCGGCTTTGCCGCAACAGGCAAGCTCCGCAAGCGTTGCCGCTCCCGCGCGGCAGACAACAAGATCGGCCCACTGATAGCGTTCTGGCATGTCGTAAAGAAATTCAAAATATTTTACTTGAGGTGCAATAAGTTTTTTATACTCGCCCTCATAAAATTTCCAATCGGCAGATCCAATTTGATGAACGATCTCAAAATCTTCCAACCAGGATTTCTGTACCGGATCTGATTTCTGTATTGCAGCTAATACAGTCTTGTTTATTCCGCGCGCTCCTTGGCTTCCACCAAAGATCAAAACTTTAAGCTTTTGGTCTGATAGGCGAGATTGTTTGATAGCGTGATATTCCGGGCTCATACCTTCACGCACGGGAAATCCCAAAACCAAAGCATTTTTAAAAAACTTTTTTGATACTTCGAAATTTACAAACGCTAGATTTACAAAGGAAGCAAGTACCCGATTGGTAAAACCAGGATGCGCATTTGATTCAAAGACGCAAGTTTTTTGCCGAAGTAAAAGGGCGGCAAACATCATAGGTCCAGACGCATATCCACCGACGCCAAAAACGAGGCGCGGTTTTAATTTTAGAATTAAAAATATCGATTGAAGAATTCCCCAAGGCAAAATAGCGAGAGAAAAAATCTTCGCTAGAAATCCCACGTTGTTTAAGGCAGCAGCCTTGATAAAATGCAATTTGTAACCTTCACGCGGAATGATTTTTTTCTCGAGGCCCAACTCTGTCCCCACAAATTCAATCGTGACACTTGGATCGATTTTTTTAATTTTCTGTGCGATGGCTATAGCTGGATAAATGTGACCGCCGGTACCGCCACCGGCTATTAGAATAAGATTACTCATAAGTTTTCCAAACCTAAAAATATTCTATTTTTGAGCATTTTGAATGCCGGCTTCCTTATGAATTCGCACAAGCACGCCACAAGCTAGGCTCACTGCAACCAAACTACTCCCGCCGTAAGAAAGAAATGGCATTGTGAGACCCTTAGTTGGCAACAGACCCGTGACCACACCCATGTTGATGACAGCTTGATAACCAATGAGACTGCTTAAGCCTACGGCTAAACGTCGCGCAAACGGATCTTGTGCACGCATCGCTATTTGCAAACCGCGCAACACCACCCAAACAAATAAAAGAGTCACGATAGCAAAACCAAAAAATCCAGTTTCTTCACCAAGGACAGATAATATAAAATCAGTGTGCGCTTCTGGCAAAAAATAAAGTTTCGACTGGCCTTTGCCAAGTCCCGTTCCCCAAAAACCACCCGCATGGAAACTGAGAAGCGATTGAATCACTTGGAATCCACTGTTAGAAACATCAGACCAAGGATTTAAAAATGCCAAAACTCTTCGCCGTCTATAATCCACTCGCATAACTAAAAGATAAAAAGTTGGCAAGGCAACTAAGAATGCTGAAATCAAATAACTCCACGGAAGACCAAAACAAAAAAGCAGAGTGAGACCCACACCAAAAAATATCACGCAAGAGCCAAAATCAGGTTCGCCCAATAAAAGCAGAATGGGAAATATAACTAGGCCCATGGCCATGGACCAAAAACGTGAAGATGGAGCTCCAGGCTTTCGCTCGTAAGTCATGAGCCAAGAAAAAATCACAGCAGACATGAGTTTTGCAATTTCACTCGGCTCAAGATGAAATCCACCGGGCAGAGAAATCCACCGGGAAGCTCCGCCCGCTTTATGTGCAAATCCTGGGATTAGCGTTGCCACCAATCCAAAGATCATCAATCCGTAGAGGGGCCAGAAAAGTTTTTTTATAAAACGAATGGGAACGCGGCTTGCGCCGAACAAAGATAAAATAGCGACGCACGTAAAAATCAATTGTCGTTTGAAAAAATAAAGTCCATCGCCATAAGTTTCAGTCGCGAAAATAAAACTCGCGCTGTAGATCAAAACCAGTCCGATACCCATCAACGAAAACACGCTGAGAAGTAAACTCTGATCGAAACCGGGACTAAAGCTTTTGGATAAGTTCTTTGAAGTAATTTCCACGTTCTTCAAAGTTAGCAAATCTATCGAAGCTAGAGCAACCAGGACTTAATAAAATAACGTCGCCACTCCTAGACTTTTGGTAAGCCACTAGAACAGCTTCCTCAAAAGTACCAATAATGAAGGTCTCGCTGAAGTCCCCAATCACCCGATTGAGACGCTCTTTGGACTCACCCATGAGGATCAGATTCTTAACTTTGCGCGTTACAGGGTCAACGAGCGGCCCGAAGTCCACTCCCTTGTCTTTACCTCCCGCGATCAAAATCACGGGTTCATTGAAGGCTTCCAGTGCTCGCACCACTGCAGAAACGTTGGTAGCTTTGGAGTCATTATAGAAAGCGACTCCGCCGCGACTTTTCACAAACTCGAGCCTGTGAGGCAGTCCAGGGAAAGCATTGATGACTTGTTGGATGGCTTCAGGCTTTGCGCCGTACGCGCGTGCACAAATGATAGCAGCCATGACGTTTTCGATATTATGTTTTCCGCGCAACTTCATTTTTGCGAGACTGAACTTTTCCATTTCCCCAGTTTGAGCCCCAAGTTTGGGTGGCTGATAGAAGCGAACTTCTTGGCCACCATGAATAGTCAGGCAAACAGCCCCGCCAATTTTCTTGATTTGCTCTTCCAGACCCGCTTTTTTAGAAAAATACTGCAGCTTAGATCTTTGCACTAAAGGATCTCTGGCAGTATCGATGACCATCGAGTCATCCGCATTCAGAATGGAAACAGTCTCAACGCCGGCATTTTTAAAAATACGCTTTTTGGCGATATAATAATCTTGGGGAGACTTGTATCTGTCCAAATGATCTTCGGCCATATTCAGCAGAACTGCATGATTAGGCTTAAAGGTATCAATGGTTTCCAGTTGGAAACTGGAAAGTTCTACTACTAGAACCTTAGCTTTCGCTTTTTGCATGACGTACTCAATCAAAGGCACGCCGTAATTTCCACCAATCCATGTGGGAATTTCCGATGCCTTCAAAAACTCATACACAAGTTTTGTGACAGTCGATTTTCCGTTGGTCCCCGTGATGGCAATGATTGGATCTTTGATGAAGGTAGAAGCAAGTTCAAGTTCGCCAGTGATGGGAACTCCCGCTGCTTTTGCAGCCTCAATTGTCTTGTGGTGAGGATTCACACCAGGACTTAGAACAATTAAATCTTGGCCAGTAAAGGCTTTGATAGAATGTCCACCCAAGTCCCAGGCTGGTTCAAATTCTTCCAATTGATCAACCACCCCACCCAATTGTTCTTTGGTCTTGAGATCGCTAATAGTTATCTTTGCACCTTGCTGGCTAAAGAATTTCGCTAGCGAAATTCCCGAATTCTGCGCGCCAACAATGAGAACTTTTTTGTCTTTATATTTGGTCATCAAGAAAATTACCTCAACTTCAAAGTGCTCAACGCAAGTATCGCGAGCAATATACTAATTATCCAAAAACGCACAATCACTTTTGGCTCCGCCCATCCTTTGAGTTCAAAGTGATGATGAATCGGAGCCATTTTAAAAACTCTTTTACCAGTGGTTTTAAAAGAAACCACTTGAATGATGACGGACAGAGCTTCGACTACGAAAATCCCGCCGAGGACAACCATCAAAATTTCATTCTTAGTCAGTACCGCAATCGTCCCCAAAATTCCGCCTAAACTTAGAGAACCAACATCTCCCATAAAAACTTGGGCAGGATAGGTGTTGTACCATAAAAAACCTAAACCAGATGCTGCCACGGCCATGCAAACAATAGCTAGCTCTCCAGAACCTTTGACGAATGGAATTTGTAAATATCCAGCGATTTTAGCATTCCCGCAAACGTAGGCAAGAATGGCGAGAGTCAGAGCACTGATCATCACAGGACCGATGGCCAAGCCGTCTAGTCCGTCAGTGAGATTCACGGCATTTGCCGTTCCCACAATCACAAGCATGCCGAAAGGAATGTACCAAGCGCCCATGTGGATGACGGCGCCCTTGAAGAAGGGAAAATCTAAAGTAGAAGCAGCATCAGATGATTTATAAACGATGAAACAAACAACGGCCGCAATCGCAAATTCTAACAGCAATCTCAATTTACCGGAAAGTCCCTTGCTGTTTTTCTTACTGACTTTCAAATAATCATCAGTGTAACCGATGAGACCGAAGCCTGCGCAAACAAAAAGTGCGCACCAAATCATGATGTTGGAAACGTCTGCCCAGAGAACGCTTGTGATAAAAATGCTGAGTAAAATGAGAGCGCCACCCATAGTGGGCGTGCCATTTTTCGAGAGATGTGATTTTGGTCCATCTTCGCGAATGCTTTGTTTCATTTGTTGAGATTGAAGTCCGCGAATAAATCTTGGGCCTAATAGCCAGCAAGAAAGAAACGCAGTCAAAAAAGACATAAGCGATCTGAAAGTAAGATACTTAAAGACGTTGAAGAAAGAAATTTTTTCATGCAGCGAGTAGAGAAATTGATATAACATTTTTATCTAAGTTTTTTCGCTCTCAAAAGTTGAGCGGACTCCAAAGCTGAACTGCTCGTTCAAGCTTCATCCCGCGAGATCCTTTAACCAAAACAACGTCTCCAGTTTCTAGCATGTTCCCCATTTGAGCTGCAAGCTTTTCTTCATAAGTCTTTGATATTACAGTAGTTTTCTTATATCCAGCATCTTGCATTCCCCGGCCAATGTCATTTGCAAATTGGCCAATCAACAAAACTCCATCCGGATTAAGTTTTGAAGCTTCTCGCCCAATTTCAAAATGGAGTTGTGGAGAGTCTATGCCAAGCTCCAGCATATCTCCCAGCACAAGATATTTTTTGCCGAGTATTTTCAAACGAGAAAAATTATCCAGCGCGACCTTCGTGCTATCTGGATTCGCATTGTAAGCATCAAACAAAACTTTTGCTCCACCTGTGAGTTCTACAATTTGTCCGCGCCCCCAACTGCCATGGAATTTAGTAAGGCCTTTCCAAATTGTGGGAGCATCAATATTGAATGCAAGCCCAACAGCAGCAGCAGCCATACAGTTAGAAATTTGATGGCGCCCGAACACTGGAACTCTGGCCTGACCGGGATCTTCACCAATGACTCCTTGAACTTCAAGGTAGTCAAAAGTAAAAAACTTTTCTTTCAAAGAAACATTCACGTCACGGGTGTGACTCGAATAAGTGAGAATCTTGCAACCGCCGGGAGCGCGAGCTCGCATCATTGCTGTATATTCGTCATCGAGATTATAAATTCGCGTTGCGTGTGGTAGTGCGAATTCATAAATTTCTTCCTTCGCATTTGCGATTTTATCTATGGTGCCAAAACTTTCGATGTGAGCAGTGCCTACGTTGGTCACAAGAACAACATCTGGCAAACTCATTTGCACGAGTTCTTCTATTTCATGGGCATGGCTCATTCCCATTTCGACAACTGAAAACTTATGTTCCTCACGCAAATCTAAAAGTGTGAGTGGAACTCCAATATGATTATTTAAATTTCCCTGAGTGCAAGCCGTGAGATGTTTCATGCTCAGAATTGTATAAATAAATTCTTTGGTAGTTGTTTTTCCATTGCTTCCCGTGAGTCCAATCATTTTTCCGTGCCACTGCTTGCGATGCCAGCTTGCAAATTTTTGCAAAGCTTTTAAGACATCCTCAACCACAACAACATGCACGTCGGCGCCAACACTCACGGAGATATGTCGATCCACAATCACAGCGGATGCACCATTTTGAATGGCAACTTCTACGTAATCATGGGCATCAAAATTTTCGCCTTTCAACGCGAAAAATATTTTATTATTGAGATTCGAGCGAGTGTCCGTGCCTACACCATCCAAAGTGCAAGTGCCTCGGTGCGAAAGTATTCCCGCCGTAGCATCAACTAAGTTTTCGATTTTCCATACGCTCATGAGTTCAGTGCCTCCATAGCGATTTTTAGATCGTCAAAAGGAAATTTTTTAGTGCCAATGATTTGATAGTCCTCATGACCTTTGCCAGCAATAAGAACCACATCTCCAGGATCTGCCTTTTTTATAGCCAAAGCAATGGCTTTACGCCTGTCCGCCTCAACCAAAATAATGCCATCGGCGATTCTCATTGGAGTCGCACCAGCTAAAACTTCATCAATAATGCTCTCGGGATTTTCCGTTCGAGGATTGTCACTGGTTACAATAACGAGATCAGAAAGACTTTCTGCCGTCTTCATCATAAGAGGCCTTTTGCCCCTGTCTCTATCGCCGCCGCAACCGAACATCGTGATAATGCGATTTTTTTCGCCTGATTGCGCACGAAGATCTTTTAAAAAAGTGAGGCTGCTCCTGAGTGCGTCATCAGTGTGCGCATAGTCAACAAAAACTCTTATTGAACTGTGCGGTGCATCTACGCGTTCGAGTCTTCCGCGAACAGATTTGAGATAGGAAAGTTTTTCTGAAATATTTTTTAGGTCCATTCCCGCGTGTAAACCCACGCCGATGGCTGCCATGGCGTTATATAAATTGTGAAGACCAATCATCGAAAGTTCTACAGTTGTCACTCCGCAAGGTGTCTGCACTGTCATTTCAGATTTATCGAGAGTCAACTTATGATTAAGAATTTTTATGTCGCCACTTCTCAACCCATAAGTCCAGGTTGGGACCTCGCGGGACATCATAGAAAAGGCGTGTGGATCATCTCCATTCACAATAGCACGTTTAGATTTCTTGATAGATTTAACTAAAACTTCACTAAATAGTTTCGATTTAGCTTGCTCGTAGAGGGCCATAGTTTTATGAAAATCTAAATGATCGCGAGTGAGATTAGTAAACACCGCAGCATCAAACTGCACGGAATCGACTCTATTTAGTGACAGTGCATGTGAAGAAACTTCGACCGCAACTGCCTTGGCTCCCATCTTGACCCACTCAGAAAAATATTTTTGAATTTGCAAGGCATCTGGAGTGGTGTGAGTAGAAGCAGAAACATGTCCGCCAAAATGATAATCGATGGTGCCCATCACTGATGTTGGCAGTTCGGGATTTAAAATCGCCTCGATCATATGAGTGGTTGTGGTTTTGCCATTCGTGCCCGTCACCCCCACTACGAAAAGATGCTCCGAAGGGAAATTATAAAATCGCGAAGCAAGGACGTCGATGCTCTTCCGAGAGTTTTTAACTTTGATCACGGCACCTTTAAATTTACTCGGTACCATGTGATCGTCTTCGACCATGACTGCACTAGCTCCCAAATCGCAAGCCGCTGACACAAATAAATGGCCATCAAATTGATGACCGCGTACCGCTACAAAGAGATTGCCGGCATGGAATACGCGAGAATCATGGCAAATACCAGTGACCTCCACAGACGCCGAAGCCTGAGGGGCTTTGATGTAGACAGGAGTTAAATCTTGAAGGAGTTCAGAGAGTTTCACCGTTTCAGAATATTTCTCTAATGGACTGGCTGCAAATAGATTCTTATGTGTTCATTGTCTTTAATAGGGCTTCCAGGCAGAGGAGATTGGTTAAATGCCACGCCGGATCCAAAAACTTCCCAGTGAGTTTTACTTAACCTTGTGTCTTTTTCAATCCGACGACTGACTTCTCTTACGGTCAATCCTTTGAAGTCCGGGATGTTTTCGCTGCTAGAAAAAGATTTGGCTTCTGCTTTAGCTAACGCAGCTGCGGAGACTTTCTTAGAATCTAACTCAGAATTATTAGACAAGATGATAGGCAGGAAACCGCGTTTTCGAAGTGCGAAAGAAGCAATCTTATGAAACAAGGGAGCTGCCACTTGAGCTCCGTAGAAATTTTTCTTTGGACTATCGACAACGATGTAAATTACAAATTGTGGCTGATTAGCAGGAACAAATCCCGCGAAGCTAGAAATGTATCCGCCTTTTATATAACCACCGCCATTGGGATTGACCTTCTGGGCGGTTCCGGTTTTTCCTGCCACAGGATATCCGTCGACACGGGCGAGTGTACCGGTGCCACCCTCTTGAGTCACACCGGAAAGCATGAGCGTCAGAGTGGAGGCTTCTCTCGGAGTGAGAACAGGTTTACCCACTTGTTGGGCGGTTTCTTGGATAATATGCCCCTGACTGTCTACCACTCGCTTCACTAAATATGGTTTAAGTAATTTTCCACCATTAGCAATTGTGGAATATGCCGTTGCCATTTGCAGCGCGGTGACACCGATTCCGTGTCCGAAGGAAACGTTACTGAGTAAATGTTCACTCCACTTATCTCGAGTGATGATCCCAGAAGCTTCACCTTGAAAATCGATTCCAGTAGGCTTTCCGAAACCAAAGTCGCCGATCATAGATTTAAACGAACTCTCTCCCACATCAAACGCAACTTTAGTGCTGCCGATGTTTGACGACACTTCAATAATTTCAGCAAGGCTTAGCCATTCGAACTTATGGTTTGTTTCAGCCTCGTGAATCCAATGCTTTCCAATTTGCATTTTGCCATGTTCACAAAAATATTTAGTGTTGGGATGGATTCGGCCAGTTCTTAATGCAGCTGCAGCAGTGATTACTTTGAAAGTCGACCCAGGTTCAAAAACATCAGTGACCACTCGGTTGCGCATGTTTTCAGGATGGGTCAAACGTTCCGTAGGATCAAATCTCGGCGCATTGGCCATCGCCAAAATTTCACCCGTGTTAGGATCCATGATAATTCCCATGGCGGATTCCGCTTGCTCCTTTTCAGAGACGGCGTCTAATTCTTTTTCCAACTGATACTGAAGGTCTTTATCGAGGGTTGTTTCTACTGTGGCTCCATCATTAGATGTTTCAAAAATTTGGCCACTGACAATGAGTGGTCTTCCGTGAGCATCTTTCTTGGACAAGATAGAAACTTTTTCTCCTCTGAGTTCGGCGTCATATTTTTTCTCTAATCCTTCAAGACCACTTCCATCAATGCCGACTATTCCCAAGACTTGTGGAGCCATATTCAAATTTGGATAGATTCTTTTACCTTCATCAATAAAAGCGAGGCCCGTTTCCCCGAGAGCTTTTACTTGTGCCACAACTTCAGGCTCAAGCTGCCGCTTGAGCCAAATGAAACGTTTTCCACTAGTCATTAATTTCTCATAAATAACTTGAGTGGGAAGATTCACCAAACCCGAAAGTTTTTTAGCGATTTTTTTCAATGCCTTTTTCCCGTGATCTGCTTGCAAGACTCCAGGATCGGCGTAGAGGGACGAAGTAGAAGTGCTAGTGGCGAGTTCTTCACCGGCGCGATCTAATATTTTTCCACGTTGCGGTAAAAGAGAAATTCTTGCTTGGTACTGACTTTTTTCTAGTTTAGCCAAATTACTCTGGGGCAATGCCTGAAGATAAAAAACTCGACCAAGCACTGCCGAAAAAAGCATGATGAAAAAGACGAAAAGTAAAATGACTCGAATTTTCATTGGCGAACGGCAATCTCACCATGACCGGCCATCATGATAACTTGATTCTTTTGGATCTTCCCAAGCGCAAGTCTTTCAGTGCCAATTTTATCCAGACGTGAGGGCCGGGTGAGTTTGGCGTATTGCATTTCCAAACGTGATTTTTCATCCGACAATTCTCGGACGGCTCTCCCCGTTTTCAAAATCTGATAACCTTCTTGAACAACTTCCATTTTTATAAAAACACAGGCGAGTCCTGTAAAAATTAAAATAAGGACTGAAAGAAAGGGTGCCCAGCTTTGAGCTGATGTTTGAAAACTTTCCAGAGATTTATTCCTGAGCATATTTATTCTTCCTTGATTTATCAATGAGGGTTCCAATTTCAAATATTCGTAATTTCGCACTTCTTGAGCGAGGATTTGACTTCACTTCAGCGTCAGAACCGACGATGACTCTTTTATTTATGATGGACCCAAACTTCTTGTCTGCTAATTCTTTAAAAGCGTTTTTAACAATGCGATCTTCAGTGCTATGAAAGCTGATCACACAAACTCTTGCACCGTGACTCATGTGTTGAGGAATCGTTTTCAGAAATGTCTCAAGCCCCTCCAACTCCCCATTGACAACCAAGCGCAATGCTAGGAAATAGTTTGTTGCAGGATGATGACCTTTGCTTTTGTATCCGTCTACCCTCTCGATGAGAGAGGCCAGTTGGCGAGTGGTCTCAAAAGGTTTTGTTTTTCTATCGTTCACGATGGCGCGCACCACTCGATTTGGTTTCTTGATTTCGCCCGTATGGAAAAAAAGATCGGATAGCTCTTTTTCTTCCCATTCATTTATGATTTCTTTAGCGCTTAAAGATTGGTCGGCCGTGTTCATCCGCATATCAAGCGGGCCATCATTCATAAAACTAAATCCACGGTCCGCAACGTCTATCTGAGGACTGCTGATCCCGAGATCGAAGAGCGCGCCATCAAAAAATCCGAGCTCATGTTCAGCAAGATTTTTAAAATCGTCATGCACAATTTGAAACCGCTTTTTGAATTTTTCGGTAAAATCTCCAAGGGCCATTTTAACCGCATCGGGATCTTTGTCGAACGCGGCTATCTGGAGACTAGGGAAACTTTGTAGTAAACCCTCAGTATGGCCACCACGCCCGAACGTTCCATCAAGAATTCTGTCAGGAACTTTTGTCTGATCTTTAAACGCCTGCATCACTTCATCGAATAAAACGGGAAGATGTTTCATTCCAGTAAACTCACAGCAGCAAGTGTTTGCGTGAAGTCTTCGGCGAGAGTTTCAAATAGACCATTCCAGATTTCTGCAGCCCAGATTTCGAACTTGCCTGCAAATCCGACAATCACAACTTCTGTTTGAATTTGAGCGTATGCTCTTAAAGAGGACGGGATCAGTATGCGGCCCTGAGAATCAAGATCCACATTGTGACCGCCTGAAAGATAAAATCTTTGAAAGTTTTGAACTTCCAATTTTAGTTGTGGCAATTTGGCGATTCGATTTTCCAACTTAGTCCATTCAGCGGAGGGATAAACATCAAGACACTTTTTGCCCTGATATTGACTATTGGTGATTACCGTACTCGGCGTGGAGCCTGCGCGAGAAACGGAATCTAATATTTCGCGAAAAGCGGAAGGTAGAGACAATCTAAATTTTGGATCGACTTTAAGTTCAAAGCGACCGCGGAAAGGTTGTGTGTTCTTCATGAACTGGTTACCTCAATGGGGGCATACAAATAAGCCCAAGCCCATCCTTAGGCTTAGAAGTGGAGCAGAGAGCATGCTGTCGTAAATTACCACTTTCTACCACTCTGCCCCACTTGACTCCACTTTAAGGTTTTCTGATCGTTGCGTCAATACACTTTTTCCAACAGCTTCCTTTTGGCGCCCAATTTTTATGTGTTATCCTTTTCTATATGGTCAAATGCCCTAAATGTGAATTCGAGCAACCAGAAGACGTGTTCTGTGCCAGCTGCGGCGTGAACATGAAATCCTTTACCGCTCCCCGAACTAGATCTAAGTTCGGGTTAATTGTTGTTGGTCTCGCACTTATTAGTATGGCGGGGTTTCTTGCTATTAAAATTTCCGACTCCTACGACAAAATCAAAACCAATACTCTGAAAACTGGCGATGCTTTGGATGATTTCAATAAAGAACTCAACAAAGCTACGAAACAAAACACTGAGGCTTCGAAGCCAATTCCTTTAAATGATTCGGCCATAGCTCCAGTTAACAAAAGCGACGCAGTCCCTACTGCGGCTGTTTCAGAAGCAAGTGCATCGCCGGATGCCACGGCTGCGCCATCTGCAGTGGATGCTGAAATTTCAAATCAAATCACAGTTGAGTTTGCACTTGCTCCAAAGGAGACCATGGAAAAATTGGGACTTTCAGTGGGCTCTCCAGGATCTGTTGTTACGGCTATTAAACCTCCAAGGGTACTGCAGAGTTTGAGCTCAGAAACTCATGCTCTCGACCAACAACAACAAGCGCATTTTTCTCAGATCTCCCAAGAGCCAAAATCTCGGGAAAACATTGGAATTCAAATTGATGTCTTCATGAGTCACTTCGCTGTTAACAACGCGGATTATAAAATCAATATTAAACGTAGCATCCCTGAGAGCGGGACCAACGGAGAAATCAGAGTGGTTTCTCAAGATTTTTCGGAGAGCATCAATATTCCCGCAGGCCAGGGATTTGTTCTCTCTGGATTGATCCCTCGGAAAAACCTAACCGAAGCCGAAGCCCCACTTTATTCTTCAAGCATTCTCCGCATCATGCTTGATCCCGGCTTTCAGAAGTATGAACAAGAATTTATAGTCCTAATTTCTCCGTAAAATCTTCAAGCCACATAAAATTATGGATGAAGGTCTTTTTTCGAGGATATGAATGCCCGGGATTTCCGCGCGGTGTTTTAATCACGAACAAAAAACCCCTGGGTTTCCCCAGGGGGCCCTGCTCGCCGCCGTTTGCCTGTTCTTAAGTTGCAATCTCAGATGTCGTACTTAGAAGTTTTCCGTGGTTGAATCAGAAGTTGATGGCGGCTTTCGAAGTTGCACCATAAGCAAGTGAGGTCGCGTAGTTGCTTGAAGGACTTCCGGCCCAGGCAGAACCTGGGAACCAGAGACCAACTGTTGTCTCCCACACGAATTTATCGCCCATGTGATATCTAAATCCATAATCCATTTCAAAACCAAGAGAGTTACCCACGGTGCCAAGTGCGGCAGACAGTGGATTTTGTTGTGTGATCGCGTAGCAGAAAGTTGCTGTCGCATCGTAGCGTTCGCCCATCGCCCAACTGACTTTAGGCGAAAGGTAAATCGCATTACTGACTGTTTCAGTATCTAAACCCTGAAGCGCTTGGACTGCGGGGTCGGATGAATATTGCCAAGGACGAGATCCTGCAAGAGCAGATCTCATTGCATCATACTGTCCCATGGGATGATGAAACATCATCATAGCCAAGTTATAGTTGGGGCTGAAAAAGTATCCTTCAAAACGAGTGGTATCGGGGTTATCACCAGTTGCCATACCTGCGTGTAAATTATAAGTCAAAGTGCCCGCACGATAAGTAGCCTCTGCGGCCACACCAAATCCAGCCACATCAACCATTTTCCCACTAGAGGTTCTCGCACCTGTATCACCATTTTGAAATCCGCCTTCGACGCCAAAATCGAAATTTTCGGTTTTCTTTTTCAAAAACAAATTCATGTTGTAGACGTTGTACCCAGCTTGAATGGTTGCAGTAGGATCAAAATAAGTGGCGGGAATATCGTTGCCGTTAACGGGGGAACTCGCATCTACTGGGCCGATTCTCTGATCGTAGAGAACGCCAAATTCAACATCAGATTCAGGATTTTTATATTCGGCCATCACAATGTAATCATTGATGTCATCTTCATTAAGAAGATTGCCTTCTTTAACTTTTCCGTATGCTGGCATAAGAGTAAAATTACCGATGGCAAGACGATAACCCACCATATCTTTAGTGGTCACGTAGTGATCAAACATGCCCTCGCCCTTGCTGTATCGCATGCCGAGCCCGAATCCGAATGGCACCCGACCAAAAACCAAGGCTCCGAATTCATTCACCCAATTCATATACAACTCGGTGACATTGAAAGTCTGATTGCTGCCTTGGCTATTAGTTGTGACTGCAGGTGGATATGATTGTCCACTGGTGCTGGTGAAGTTCCCAGTGTACGTTCCTAAAGGCTGACCAGAATAGTTATTTTGAATGGCATTGTTTAAGAGGTCAAAGCGAGAATAGATATTCAGCCCGTCCATGGCCACAATTTTGGGAGACAGAATCAAATGGTTGGTCATATAGCTGGCTTCTTTGCCGGCACCATTGTCGAAAGTGAAATTCTTTAAATAGTTTCCTTCAGCGCGATAGCTACCCGACCACTGAAGATCAGCGGCGCTCGCGGCGTTTGTGGCCAAAGTTAAAATGAAAAATATAAGTAAGGTGAAATTAAGCGCGATAGTTTTGTTCACAAGTTTGTTCACGTAGAGATTCTCCTTGGGCATATTGATGTCTTATTTGTTAGATGTATTCTCTTTGATGTGAACGCTTGAACCAACGATACGGTACAATACGTTACCATACAAGTATTTTTATTTTGAATGCTTGTTCTGTTCTTCTTCATAGTACTTTTTATAGAGAAGATCGTATTCTCGAGAGCCTTCAAAAACGCCTTTTTTCAAAGTCGCTATTTTCTTAGAAACAGCCTCATCTATGGAAACTTCCTGCTTCACATACTCAACGACAGCTTTTTTAGCTTCGCGAATCGCCTGATCCTCATCATTATACTCCACTATATCGGCGTTCCAAATCCCATCAACAATGACGTGGGCCAAATGGGTTTGCTTGTCTTCGGAAAAAATCATAGGACAATCCCCTTTTGCTTAGCGAGCTTGATCTTCACCATTGAAAACATCTTTCGACGATCAAAACCACCAGGATTTTGTTTTTCTAGATCGTCGAGAATTTTGTTCACTTCGACGTGAAGGTCGTCTTCCTTTTTAAAATCGTCCATAACCAACTGTATGGCGCGATCAAAAACTTGTTTTTCGGGGATTTTGAATTGAATGAGGCCTTTGTCTTTGAGTCGCTCAATGACTACCCTCACCAATCTTTCAATTTGGCTTGAATTGATTTTCATGGCCCCCATCTGAATCTAATTTTGATTTTCTGTCAATGTACAATTAGGCTCATGATATATGAAAAACAAAAATGGATTTATCTCAGTGTTGGTTGGCCTCGTTTCTTTCGGTCTCATTGGTTTGGTGTTGGCAGTTTTTTGGGTTAAATCTTTGGATACTACTATTCAAGATCGACTCAACGGAAAAAGATGGGTCGCGCCAACAGAATTTTACTCTGCCCCTGAAAGAATTCTCAAAGGTCAAACGCAAGTCTCAAAAATCATTGAACAAACTTTATTTAGGCTTGAATACAAACCGGTACTTATAGAAAAGAAATTGGCACCCGGAGAATATTCCAAACTGAATGCTGAAAAGTGCAAAGCTAAAATTTCCGATCTTCCTTCTGAGGTAAGTTCTTGCTGGTATTGGCTGTCTCATCCGCGCAAAGACCAAATCAATTCCGCATCTAACAGCGGAAACCCAATTGAACAATTGGTGTCAGTGAACAATGATGATGCCGTGGTGCAAGTCTATGAAGGGGCGCCGTTAATAGCGGCAACCGTCATTGAACTTGAACCCGAACTCTTTGCGCAATTCTACGGCGGCCAACCCGTCTTGCGTCAGATCGTGACACTCTCTGATGTTCCAACGGCATTTCTTGATGCAGTCATGGCCATTGAAGACAGTCAATTTCTCACCCACTCCGGTGTGAGTTGGACTGGAATGGGACGCGCTTTTTTGAGAAATCTCTGGCATGGAGGAGTGCGCGAAGGCGGAAGCACCATCACTCAGCAATTGGTAAAAAATTATTTTCTCACGCAGAAGAGAACTTTCAAAAGAAAAATCACTGAAATTATTATGGCGCTACTTTTGGAATCACGTTTCTCTAAAGACGACATTCTAGAAACTTATGTGAATGAAGTGTACTTGGGCCAAGCAGGACCGTTTGAAATCCATGGAGTGGCCGTCGCGGCAAAATTCTTTTTCAACAAGCAAGCCAGTGAACTCACATTGGCGGAATCAGCGATGCTCGCGGGGAGTATTCGTGGTCCCCAGATTTATTCTCCATTCACTCACATGGAAAAAGCCACCAAGCGTCGCGAACAAGTTCTCCATCGCATGCTAGAACTGAATCTTATCAATCAAGAGGAGTACTCGACTGCGGAGAAAGAAGCTCTGCCCACTCAGCCACAACGATTGCTTCGCGACCAGGCCCCGTTCTTTATTGAATCGGTTAAATATCAACTTTCTAACCTTAAATTTGACAACATGGATGGTCTACGAATTTTTACTACGTTGAATTTGCGCGCGCAACAAGCGGCCACTCAAGCAGTGACCAGTGGACTTTTATCGATTGAAAAAAGTTTTGCGGCCATTCAGAAAAAAGAATTGAAGTACAAACAAAAACTCCAAGGCGTTTTGATTTCTGCAGACCCCACCAATGGATTTGTGGAAGCAGTGGTGGGTGGCAGAAGTTTTGGTGAAACTCAACTGAACCGCGCCGTGAACAGCAAACGCCAAGTTGGAAGTATTTTTAAACCCGTGGTTTTTGTGACAGCTTTTTCAAATAGCAATGCCGATGGAAAACCATTCACTCCCTTGACACCGTTAGTGGACGAGCCCTTCACAGTGGAATATGAAAATCAATCTTGGTCCCCACAAAATTACGATTTAAAATATTTTGGAAATATTCCTTTGTATTTGGCGATTGAAAAAAGTTTGAACGCTTCTACCAGCAAAGTGGCGATGCAAGTGGGAATTAAAAAAATTGCTGAAGCGGGATCACAAATGGGAATCGAAAGTTCAATGCTCTCGGTGCCAAGTTTAGCGCTGGGTGCCGCCACCCTCTCACCACTTGAAGTTTTGCAAGTTTACTCCACGCTTGCTCGCCATGGTGAACTCAATCCCTTGACCTTTATGTATCGAATTCAAAACGAGCAAGGCAAAATTGTTTGGGAATTTAAACCATCACCATTGCAAGCCGTTGATGATGTAGCGGCTCGCGAGACCGTCAGTCTTATGGAAGGGGCGATTGATCGCGGAACAGGAAAGTCTGCACGCGACGCCGGCTTCATTCATCCCGCTGCTGGAAAAACAGGAACAACATCAGACACCAAAGACAGCTGGTTTGGTGGTTTCACACCTTTGCATGTGGCCATCGTTTGGGTTGGTTTCGACCAGCCTCAACCAACTGGAATGACTGGCGCCATGGCCGCATTGCCAATATGGATTGATTACATGAAGGCGTATGCAGCTCATTTACCTCCGATCGCATTTAGCGTTCCAGACGGCGCGGTAAAATTGAATTTCGATAAAAGTTGCGTGATGGAAATGCCACCCTACCTCTTGCCTCAACAAAGTTTGTCATTGGTGTTTCGAAAAGGGCAGGAGCCAGCATCAAATTGTTGGAAACCTTAAAGCTTAATAAAACTTGGATGGCCCGGAAGTAGTAACGCGGCGTAAGCACTTCCGCGTTATCCCGGAAAAAAAATCACGACAGAAAGTGTCATTTTGACACCACTTGCGGCGAAAAAAGCCACGCTACTTGCGTCAGATCGATCCCAACGTTCTCAAACCAGACTTTAGGCCGGCCTTGAGATTGCTAATAAAAGGATCGCGGCACCAGAACGGGTGCGAGGAATCCATGAAAATTGTCGTGAAATGGAAGAAATTCTACCCTTTAGTACGGTTCTTCGGAGCTGTTACCATTGCGTGGCTAATCACCCAATTCCCATTGAGTTTTATCGAAGGCGCTCTTTACGATGTTCGCGTCAGGTTAAGTCCGCCTTCCAAGATTTCAGAAAAAATAGAATTGGTAGCGCTTGATCTGAAAACAATGAACGCTCTCAAACAAGAACCAAAGGTCACCGACCAAACTGATTTACTCAAAGAAATTATAAGCGATAGACCCCAAGCAGTTATTTTTATGAATGATCCCGCAAAGTGGGAAGGACAGCCTGCCGAGAAAATAAATTTTGTGGATTACGCAAAATCCTTACCACAACTTTATTTTGCCACAGATCAAATTTCTCCCGTGAGTTCCTATGCTCAACTCAAACTTCCGGAACCTTATGACACTTTAAATTTGGGTTCAGCCCCGATAACACGAGACAACATCACGTTTGCGGGAGACAAAGTCACTCGCCGTCTGCTGGTGAGTCTTGAAGATGAATCCACGCTCCAATATAAACTGGCTCAAATGGCCAAAGGCACCATTGGAAATATTCGTGGCCGTTTTGAAGCCGATGGATCTGAATTCACGCTCATTCATTTTGCTCCTGCAGGAACGTTCAAGCCATGGAGTTTTATCGATGTGAGAGATGGTCGATTTCCCAAAGGAAGCTTCACTGGAAAAATCGTGCTCGTCGGAACAGACAACGTCGCGGACACAGAAGACTATATCCTCACTCCTTACTCAAGAGATCCGCTCGCCATGTCCCGTCTTGAAGGGCAAGCCAATATCATCAATACTCTCATTCAAAATAACGGTTACAAAAAAATTGGCAGTCTTTGGGATCTTATATTTACGGCAGCGGTTTCTTATTTGACCGTGCTCGTGGTGTGGTCAGTGAGACCCGTTAAAGGAATCACCTTGCTCATGGCTCAGGCAGCCGGATTTGCCGCGTTTTCTTATTTGCTCTTTGTGATTTTTGGTTACTGGATGAACATGACTCATCCGTTGATCGCGATTTTTGTGTCTTATTATTTCTTTATTCCCTATCGACTCATTGTGGAAAACAAACGTGGTTGGGAGTTCGAGCAGAAAAATAAACTTCTCATGCAAGTCGAAGAACTTAAAACAAATTTTATGTCGATGATGAGCCACGATTTGAAAACGCCGATCGCGCGTATTCAAGGAATGGCAGAGATTGCTCTTATCGACAGTGAACGTCTGGCGGTAAATCAGAAGGAAGCTCTGCAAACAATTATTTTTTCGAGTGAGCAGCTCAACGGGTTTATAGGCAGTATTTTAGATGTGAGTCGCATCGAGGACAAAGCCGTTAAACTTCATCGCACGAGTCGTGACATCAACGCTTTGATTGATGAAGTGGTAAAGAAATTTGAATTTCTCGCCCAGAGTAAAAATATTGAATTTGAAACCCAGCTCGAACCACTTTTCAGCATCAAAGTAGATGTTGAATTGATTCGTCAGGCGCTTGCAAACCTCATAGAAAATGCTATCAAGTACAGCAAAGAAGGCACAAAGATAACCATTTGTTCGAAAGAAGAAAATGGCCGCATCCAAGTGCAAGTGAAAGATCAAGGGCGAGGCATTCCTCAAGATGAAATAGACAATGTGTTTTTGAAGTTTTATAGAAGTAAGCATGTCAAAGAGACATCCATCAAAGGTTCTGGTTTAGGTTTGTATCTAGCCAAATATTTTGTGGAGCTTCATGGCGGGCAAATCAACGTGGAGTCTGAGTTTACCAAAGGCTCACAATTCACTATTGATTTACCCGTTTAATAAGCGTCTTTGATCACAAGGAGTTTGTATGACTAAAGTTTTAGTTGTCGATGATGATTCAGCTCTACGCGCATCCGTAAAGTCTGCACTTGCAGCTTCTGGAAAATATGAAATAGAGGAAGCAGCAGATGGTTTAGAGGCCGTCGCTAAAGTTAAAAAAGCGGGAGCGGATTATTCACTCGTCATCCTAGATGTCGACATGCCTCAGCTGAATGGCCTTGAAGCTCTGAAATTTATCAAAGAACATGACCCTCGAATTATTGTGATTATTTTAACTGCACATAGTCGCCTAGAAGACGCGGTCAAAGCGGTTCGTGAAGGCGCGTACAATTACGTTTCTAAGCCGATCAAACACAGTGAGATTTTAGAAATGACCGAGCGTGCTTTTGAGGCTCATGATTTAGTCGAGAGAGTGGCGGCCAGTGCACCAACATTGACACTCGAAGGTGGCCAGAAATTTATGAGTGGCAGCCGAGAGATGCAAAAAGTTTTTAATATTATCAATAAACTTTCCAAAGTCAGCACGCCCGTATTGATTCGTGGAGAGTCTGGAACGGGAAAAGAACTTGTCTCACGCGCAATTCATTACAATAGCCAAAGAAAAAGTGAAAAGATTGTCGCGATCAATTGTTCAGCCATACCCGAAACACTTTTTGAAAGTGAACTCTTCGGCCACGAAAAAGGTTCTTTCACGGGAGCCGATCAAAGAAAGATTGGAAAATTTCAATTTGCTGAAGGTGGAACTTTATTCTTAGATGAAGTTGGCGATCTCTCGATGGCCATGCAAGTCAAACTTCTGCGTGTGCTTCAAGAGAAAAAATTTACTCCGGTCGGTGCAAATCGAGAAGTTGAAAGTGATGTTAGAATTATTGCTGCGACAAATCGTAATCTGGAAGAAATGATCAAAGCCGGTCAATTCCGTGAAGATCTTTTTTACAGATTGAATGTCATCCCAGTGATGCTACCACCACTTCGTGAAAGAAAAAGCGACATGGAGCATCTCATTGAACTTTTTGTTTCTAAGTTCAACAAAAGCCATGAGCGCGAAATTACTGGGGTCACTGGGGAAGCACTCCTAGCTTTGAAGAACTATGACTGGCCTGGAAACATTCGCGAACTCGAAAATGTGATAGAGCATTCTTTTATTATCGAAGGATCGAACAAGATCACTTTAAGAAGTCTCCCTGAGAATATCTCAGGCTTGGATGAGGTCGCAGGCACGGGCGACGTGCTCGAAGACTCCATCTCAGCAACATCGCCCAATGGCGGCCAGGAGCTTTTAGATTTCAATAAACAAAAGGAACTCTTCGAAAAAGAGTTTATAATCAAGGCCTTGAAAATATTCAAAGGTCGAATCAATCAGACCGCGCTCCATGCCAATATTCCTAAGAAAACTCTCTTAAGAAAGATAGAAAAATATGCCATCAATCCGAGGGATTTTTCGGCCATAAAAGAGTAATTTCCAGCTTGCCGAGAATCTGGATTTCAGGTTAAATGAAGCTCCAATTTTCACAATAACAACGGCCAAAAATGGGGAAGCCAAATCTTGATACCGCAGGCATATACAGCACGCGATATTGGGGAAGCGTACAAATGGATTCAGACGCTTCCACCACATGTTCGCGAAGAATTAAAAACCATGGAACAAATGGTTCTTAATTACCTGCGCGCAAAATCTATGGGCACCCTTGATAAATTTCAGCCCGACGCTCAAACCAAAAAATCACACGACTTCCAAAAAACTTTGCAAAATCTCCGAGCAGAGATGGAACAGTTTGATCCTCCAGAAGTTGTCCCTCAAGCTCAACCCCACTACGAAGCAACACAGCCTGTGAACCCCAATGTGTTTCCTCAAGCGCAGCAACAGCAGCAGGGCCAAGCCATGCAGGTGCAGGTGCAAATGCAATCCCAACAGGCTCAACAACAAACTCCAAGTCCCGCTCAGCTTTTAAATTCTCTCAAGCTCGACCCCAAAAGCCGTCAGATCTTGAATGAGATTCGCGATGGTCTTAATCTTAGCTCCGATGCGGAAGTCATTCGCATGTGCTTAGTTGTTGCTTACAAAACAATCAAAAATCTTATCGAATAAATTTTCTCTAAAAAGAGGCCAACATGACTCAAGACGAAGATAAAAAAAACAACGCTGACATTTATCAAAACACGCTCAATCTTCCCCAAACTGAATTCCCCATGAAGGCCAGTCTCTCCGTGAGAGAACCCGAGATGATTAAAAAATGGGACGGCGAGCAACTTTACAATCTCATTCAAGAAAAAAACAAAGCGAACAAAGAATTTGTCATGCCTGACGGTCCACCTTACGCCAATGGGAACATTCACATCGGGCACTGTTTAGATAAATTGCTTAAAGATTTTGCAATTAAATATCGCTCAATGATTGGACTTAAATCCGCGTTCATTCCTGGATGGGATTGTCACGGACTTCCCATTGAGCATGCCGTGAGCAAAGAACTTGGAAATAAAAAACGCGAGAAAACCGACGCTGAGTTTCGTGGGTTATGCAGAGCATATGCTGAAAAATTTGTGGCCTCACAAAAAGAACAGTTCCGCCGTCTTGGTGTTTTGGCTGATTGGGATCATCCCTACCGCACCATGGATTACACTTATGAGGCCGACGTTGTCAGATCACTAGCTAAAATTTATGACAATGGTTTTGTTTATCGCGGAGAAAAACCTGTCAATTGGTGCTGGTCCGATGGAACAGCGCTTGCTGAAGCTGAAGTTGAATATGCAGATCGCAAAGATCCTTCCATTTACGTTAAATTCGAAGTTGTTAAAGGGTTGCAGAAATTAGGAAATCCAGAAAACAAAACTTATGTTGTGATCTGGACCACAACTCCTTGGTCCTTGCCAGCAAACCTAGCAGTGAGCATTCATCCCGATTTTGAGTATGGTTTATTTGAAGTCGATGGCTCTGGAGAAAATGCGCCGGGAAATCTAGCGGAAAATTGGATCATCGCACTCGAACTAGAAGGTGTTGTTGAAACGGCAACCGGCCAAACTTTAACTTTGCTTAAAAAATTCAAAGGCAAAGACATTGGATTCGGCGAAGGAAGTCAGATCAAGTTTGATGACCGAGGAGAAAACATTTCTATTTCCGTTGAAGGAACAGAAGGATTGGTTTACCAACATCCGTTTATTTCTTCACGTCAAGGCCCCGTCATTTTGGGTGATCACGTCACTCTCGATGCCGGAACAGGTGCAGTTCACACAGCACCTGCACACGGTGTGGAAGATTATCTCGTTTGCAAAAACTATGGAATTGCGAGTTTAAACCCAGTCGACGATTGGGGAAAATATTCGGATCTTTACCCAGATATGAAAGGCATCCGAGTTTTTGATGCCAATCCAAAAATCATTGAGAATTTGAAACTTTCAAAACATTTGGCTGCTGAGGTCATGATCAATCACAGCTTCCCCCACTGTTGGCGCTGCCACAATCCAGTGATATTCCGGGCTACCTCCCAATGGTTTATTTCCATGGATGAAGCAAAATCCGGTGAAAGCCTCCGCGCACGCGCCTTGAGAGAAATTAAATATGTAAAATGGATTCCCGCTTGGGGACAAAATCGCATCACCGCCATGGTGGAAAATCGCCCAGACTGGTGCATCAGTCGTCAAAGACTTTGGGGCGTTCCAATCCCCGTTTATTATTGCGAGTCTTGTGGACAGTATGAAACTTCGGGCAAGCTCATGAATTTGGTTGCCGATCGAATGGAAAAAGAAGGATTAGAAAGTTGGTACAGTTCAGAAATCACTGACTACCAATCTGATAAAAAGTCTTGCAGCAAATGTGGTCATGACAAATTCAGACGCGGCAAAGACACCTTGGATGTTTGGTTTGATAGTGGAGTTTGCCATGAAGCGGTTCAAGCAAAACGTTACAAGGACGGGGTCCCCGCCGATCTTTATTCAGAAGGGTCCGATCAACATCGTGGATGGTTCCAATCGAGCCTCATGACATCGGTGGCAATGAATGACAAAGCACCGTTCAAAACAGTTCTCACTCATGGTTTTGTCAATGATGCTCAGGGTAGAAAAATGTCCAAGAGTTTAGGCAACGTCGTTGACCCGCTCAAATTTATTGAAAAAAGTGGTGCAGAAATTTTGCGCCTTTGGACTTCGTACGAAGATTACACAAATGATTTAGCAGCCGGCCAAGAAAGTTTTGATCGCGTGACTGAAAGTTATCGTCGAGTCAGGAACACTTGCCGATATATTTTAAGCAACCTTTCAGATTTTGATCCTTCAAAAGACACTGTCGAATTTGAAAAATTATTTCCAATAGACAAGTGGGCACTCTCAAAACTTTATGATTTCATGACCACTTCAAAACAAGCTTATGAAGCTTATGAGTATCATAAAATTTATCACGCCCTTCAAAACTACTGCACAGTTGATCTCTCAGCGACTTACTTAGATATATTGAAAGACCGTCTTTACACTTTCAAAAAGACTGGCCCTGAAAGAAGAGCGGCACAAACCGTGATCTATCAGATTTTAAGAAATCTTGTTGGCGTCATGGCTCCGATTCTTTCGTTTTTGTGCGAAGAAGTATATGCCTCTCTCCCTGGTGAAAAAGCTCAGAGCATTTTCCTGACAGACTTTCCTGTGCCTTTGGAACAGTGGAAGCACGCGGGGATAGAATCAGAGTGGGCGCAAGTTTTTGAAGTGAGATCATTCGTTCAAAAGCATTTAGAAGAGGCCCGCAAAGAAAAACTCATTGGTGCAAGTCTCGAGGCTAAAGTTTTGCTCGCTCTTTCCCGGGAAGACATGCAAACTATTAAAAAGTACGAGAACGATCTCCCAAGTATTTTCATTGTTTCGCAAGTGGTTTTATCCGAAAGTGCCGGGACCAGCGTGAGAATTCAAAAAGCCGACGGAGAAAAGTGCGTGCGCTGCTGGAACTACAGCATTCTAACTGGAGCTGAAAGTCGATTTCCCGGCGTCTGCCCCAAATGTGTAAAGGCTCTAGCCTGAAGAGGATAATTTGAAGATAAAATATTTACTTTTAGCTAGCATCAGCGGAATGATCATTGCTCTCGATCAACTCACTAAAACTTATATTCACACTCATTTTTTTCTTGGCCAATCTAGCTCGATGATTGCAAACATTTTTGATATCACTTACGTGAGAAACCCTGGCGCCGCTTTCGGGATTTTCGCAGCTATGCCGCCGGCTTTTCGAGAAACATTTTTCTCGGTGATCCCACTTGCAGCCTTGCTTGTTATCATTGGTTTGCTCAGAGCCACTTCTGAAGATCAAAAAACGACGATACTTTCTTTGTCTTTAGTTTTTGGCGGAGCCATCGGAAATTATATCGATCGATTGAGATTTAAATACGTCATTGATTTTCTTTATTTTCATTTTTATGATCACTACTTTCCCGCTTTCAATGTAGCAGATTCCGCAATTGTTGTTGGAGTCTGTATTTTGCTTTTACAAATGCTCTTCAAAAAAGCTGAGATGCAAACTCCATCGCCCGACCTTACAGCCCCTACTAAAACTGAGCTGAATTAAGGTGTGGCCGTTTCTCCCTGATCCAGTTCGGGGATTTATTCCAACTTATTATGTTTTTACTAGCCTCGCTTTTTGCCTTTCAATCTACTGGGCCGTCAAACGCGCAAAAAGTCAAAATAAGCAGCTAAAACTTCCCGGAGACAACAGCCAAGTGTTTCAGGTGAACACGGTATTAGATCTTTCGTTTTGCATTATGTTGGGTGCATTCATTGGCGGACGACTTATTCATGTGCTTTACGAACAACCTGCTTTTTACTTTAGCCACCCGTCATATATTTTAATGTTTTGGTATGGTGGATTTGTTTTCTACGGCGGATTCATTGGGGCCATGATTGCCACTTGGATCTATTGGTGTAAAAAGCGATTCGATTATTTTCTCTATGCCGATCTGCTTGCACCTGTTCTTGCTTTTGGCTACGGATTAGGCCGCATCGGATGCTTCACCGCCGGTTGTTGCTATGGCAGGCTTTCCCATATGCCATGGGCAGTCACATTTCCAGCGGCTTACGCAGGGGGTATGACCGGCAGTGCTACCGGAAATTTAATCGACGCACCGACAGGAATTCCGCTACACCCCACCCAACTTTACTGCACGGGTTGGGAATGGCTAGTCGTGATTGTGCTTCTCGTGGTTGAAAGAGTGGCTCGGAGAAATGCAAAGCTTGGAACTGCCCAAGCACGGTTTAATCCTATGCCAGGATTCATATTTTCTCTGTGGTTGGTGCTGCACGGCTTAGGTCGAGCGTGGATCGAGCAGTTTCGTGATGACTTTCGCGGCCAAACTGTCTTTAATCTGAGTATATCCTCATGGCTAAGCATCGTGCTCGTCATATGTGGAATTTATTTTTTAATGAAAACCAAAGGACCTAGAAATGTATCCACTGCTCTTTAAGTTTGGATTTTTGAAAATTCACACCTACGGATTGATGATTGTCACCGGCTTTCTCGTCGGACTTTACTTCGTGCAAAAAGAAGCTAGACGTCAGGGCATTAATCCCGAGAGAATTGTGGACGTTTCGTTTTGGGGATTGGGCGCCGGTCTTCTCGGTGGACGAATCGTTTACATCATCACTCGCTGGGATTATTTCAGCCAACACGTCGCAGAAGTTCTTTATTTCTGGGAAGGTGGATTGGTTTTTTACGGCGGATTCATCGGCGGTATCACGGCGTTCTACATTTATTGCCGTCGAAACAAATTACCGTTTTTGCAAATCGTAGACATCGCGGTACCTTCATTAGCCATCGCACACTTTTTTGGACGACTCGGCTGTTTTTCTGCCGGTTGTTGTTTTGGAAAACCTGTCGAAGGAAGTCTTCCCTGGGCCGTGACTTTTTCAAACCCACTTTCACTCGCTCCATTGGGAATTCCTCTGCACCCTACCCAACTTTATGATGCTCTCAATGCACTTTTAATTTTTGGTGTGCTGATGATTGCCAAAAAACACAAAAAGTTCATGGGTCAGCAGCTTTGCATTTACATGATTCTTTATGCCATCGGCCGCAGCATCGTGGAAATATATCGTGGCGACACTATTCGCGGATTTGTCATCGATCCTTACTTGAGCACCAGCCAGTTCATTTCAATCTTTATATTCTCAATGGGCGTTGGCCTTTGGGTCTATTGGTCGAAAAAGAACAAGCTGCCTGTCGCAACAGGAAAAAAATAATATCAGCTTTGCTGCAAATATGAGCTTTTAATTTTGTCGGCCGAAAACTTGGCGGGCTCGGTTCTAATTATGCGCAAATCCTTGAAGATCTTTATGTAATCTTTTTTTGCCTTCTCAAAACGATTGTCGAATCTCAAAATCAAGCTCTATATTTGACAGCTCTTTCATAGAGTGAGTGAAATATTTTGAAATTGGCGTCCAAGGCCACTATCGCTCAGCCTTGCAATTTTAAGAATCTAAGGATTCTAAAAAACTAAAATTCGATTTAAAACTCCAACAGAGGAGATTCTGAGGCGGTAATATTCTCGAAGGTTCCCCGGTAAAAGCCTTGGTATTTGAATGTATGTAGAGACAAGAATTGTCCATCCCCGTCCACTGTGGTTTGATTTTGTTACGACACAGAATCTACAACGGGGGGACAGGGATGAACTTTGGTCAGATTATTCTCAATTTTTTAGGACTTCAAGACGTCATTATAGAAGACATCAAAATATTTCGTAAAGATTTACGTGCTGAGATC
>JAYTHU010000093.1:0-13638 GCA_043732305.1 Oligoflexia bacterium | reverse complement strand
TTGCCCGCGAAAATCATAAACGGCAACATCCAGACACAAAAAAACCACCTTTAGGTGGTTCGTAATTTTTCGACTTATTCGATCTTCGGATTTGGGTTATTCGATCTTCGGATTTGGGTGAATATGGTAGCGGTGGAGGGATTCGAACCCCCGACCCTGCGAGTATGAACCGCATGCTCTAGCCAACTGAGCTACACCGCTACAGAAAACCGAATTTTCTGAACAGAAACGAATATAGTGAAGCTGTGCACCCCTTGTCAATCATCTCGACTTGACTCCCCTTAAGAAAAAAAGAGAGCCTGTAAAGGAGGGGGGTTTTCCATGATTAAAGCCACATATGTTACTTTTTTATTCATTTTAGTAAACCTGATCGGATTTCCTAAAGCTCTCGCGCTCGCGGTCCTAGTTCAGGACATCAGCGGTCAACCCTGTGCCCAGTGCGCGGTTCACGTGGGCACAGACCCCAATATTCCCTTCGCAAACAACTGGGGCCTGACTAATAGCCAAGGCAGGATCAGTTTCCCGGCCGTCACCTCTATTCAAGATCAGCCGGTGACGGTTGTTGCGGTCAATCACCCGTTTGTGACTTACCTGAATCAATCGGGGGAGAATATAGCCGTTAAAATTCCTCTCGCCGATCCAATCGCCACCGTCCAAGTCAGTGGAACTTTCTCCGGATGGGTCAATCCTGGAGCCGGCAATAATATTTCGTTCGGCATAACCGTGCCACTGATTGACCCAGGAAAAGTTTTTGATCTTCAAGTCAATGATCTGGTCAGCACTACGACGGATCAGATTTCCATCTACGGAAAAAAAATAAATATACCATCCAATATTAGTCTTCCACATCAGAGTTTGAGTTACGGATTTTTTCCTATCACACTAGAAAAAGCACAATTCTCCGTTGAGGTGACAGCAAATGAAAATTATAATCTAGTGGGCATCACCGGGAGCTTTCCATTTTCCGCAGCTGAGAGCCTTTCATCGGCAAACGGAATTGACATGACTTTACTAAATAAAATGAGATTTAATTCAGAAAGCATTTTGGCTAACCAAGCGGCTTCATCCACAAATGTCACAAACACAGTGCTCAAAGTCGGCGAGGAAACCTTCACTTCTTGCATGCAGGCTTCTGTGTCCAATGCTCCTGCGGGATATCAGGTCGTTGGTGCGCCTCTGAAACAAACCCTCGGGTTTAATTCAAGTTTGAGTTCGGGTTTATACCAAATCACCGATCTCAAACTTTTGGGCGCAGATTCTTTGGCCCTCAATTGTCTAAGCGGAGATAAAGCGTCACAAATGTCCATGCTGGCGCTAGGAGTAGCCGCAGCATCCAGCGGTGGGTTTAACGTTTCAAATGCCATGACGGCAATCTTGGCGCGATCACTCCCGCAAAGTAATATCAACCTCGGTTCTTTTTTGAATGTACCAGCACTGAGCGTGCTCCCTTTAGGAAAAACACTTAGTTTCTCCCGAGTAGAGCAGCCGAAGATTTCACCTGAAGCATCTAGCTACTATGCAGTTTTATCTCAGAGCAGAGCCACTTCAAGGGGTGACACATCTGCCCCACTTTGGATTTTCATTGGATCCGCGCCACTGACAAATCAAGCGAATGCCGCAGGAAATCCATCGTTCACAGTTCCTTCGCTTCCGTTCAATCAAAATTTTGAAACACTGACTGTTGGGCAAAAAAATCATTGGGAGTTGATTTGGTTAGCAATAGATCCTAATCTATCTCCAGTGTCCGCTGAAAACGATATCACCCTTTTGCAGGTAGCAACTCATGCCTCTCGCAACAACATCGATTTTTAAAATATTTCCCCGAAGTCTTTTGACCGTTTTGCTTTTTGCAAGTGTAATTGCAAGCCTAAGTGCTTGCACGGATGTCATGATCAAAGATTCGCCAATTAAAACTCCTGTGAATGATTCATTCAACGATAGTTTTGAAAAAGTTTGGCGAGCGGTGCAGCTCGCTATGAGAAAATATCCGGTGAAGACCAATATTTATGAATCTGGAATTTTAGAAACTGACTACGTCAAATCAGACAAACTTTTCTCTGATCCCAACGACGCCAAATCTCCCGCGGGGTTGAGATATCGCCTCATCATTCGCGCCGTCAAAGGACGAATCGGAAAATCAAATGTGGTGAAAGTCAGCGTCACCAAAGTGCCGGAAGTGCAATCCGATTTTTTCAGTGGTTACAGACCTATCGACTCAGATGGTTTGGAAGAAAATGCAGTGCTCTACCGCATTGGAAGATTTCTCGAAATCAAATAGTTTTAGCGGCGGGTTTACCCGAGGCTTTAGTAGCAGCTTCAAACCATTTTTTCCATAGATGTCTTTTGTAGACAACCGGCATGGTTTCATTTCCAAGCTTTTTACCCGATAGACGCTCTAAACCTTTGATGGCGGGAGCGTAAAGAGTTGAATCAGCGTCATCCAAAACTTTTATAAATTTCTCTTCAGTGCCTCTAGGAGAAAAATCCGCAAGTGCTTCCACGATATGACGTCTGATCCATAAACTTTGATGATGCATGTAATTGGATTCAGAATAGAGCAGGCTCCAAAGTTTTTTCGAACTCTCAGGATTTTTTAATTTTCCCAAAGTATCTACCGCCTGAGTGCGCACAACGAGTGCCGAATCATCCAAACTCTTGGTCGCAAATTCGAATGCTTTTTTTTCGTCAAACAAAGGCACAACGCGAAGAGCGGCATCTCTCAAAAACCACTCGCGACTCTTGAGTGCCATTTCAATTTCAGGCATGGATTCTTTTTCACCAATCCGAGCCATGGCCATAAACGCCTGCCAACGCATCCCGAGTGGCTGTTTTTCATCAAATGTGATTTGTCTCAGATTGGAATAAACATCAGGGCCAAGATTTTTCAATTTTTCAAACTTAGTTTCAGAATGGGTGGCCAGTATTTTTTCAATTTTAGGCTGAGGCTTTGGAGGAAGGTTCGCTTGAGAAACAGAACTCACCAGCAAAAGTGCAAGTGAGAAACTAAACTTCGGACGGGTCATCGACCAGCGCCTTTCATGAAATTTTCGAATTCGTCGATTAATTTTTCTCCAGAATCTTTCCCGTCATTTGCGGGAACCACACCTTCTGGCACAGGCTGAGCAGAAAGATCCGCTGCTTGATCAAGAAGTTTAGCGGTATCTATGATATTTTCAGGAGCAACGTCCGGCGAATTCTCTGATTCCACAGCTTCTTTGTCGATTGCTTTTTTGATCGCTTTTTCTTCCGCAGCGGCTTCCATTGGTAATTCGGCCTCGTCAGAAGCTCCGGGAGATTTCACTTTTTGCAGCTCGTTTTTAAGACGAGCATTCTCTTCTTTGTAGAGACTTAAATTTGCAATGTCGTCTTCAATAATTTCATACTCACCAAGTCGAGATTCTAAATCCTTGATTTTTTTCTCAAATTCGCTGGTGTCAACGGGAGTGGCTGAAGCTTTTTTAGCTTCGGCGAGAGATTTTTCCAAAACTTCTAACTTGAGTTTTTTGTCTTCATTTTCAGATTTTAATTTTGCGAATTCTGCAGGATCAAGATTTGACGTAACAGCTGCGACGGGCGTAACAGGTGCGACTGGCGCGACTGGCACTGGGCTCAATGGAGTCACCACGGGTTTTGCTACGGGAGCGAGCGGCGTTTGAATTCCCAGCGGTTGAATGATTGGTTTTGCCGTAAGTGGTGCAATAGGTGATGGCGCAGTGGCAGATTTTGCGAGTGCAGCCATCGGCGCGATTGAAGCTGCGGAAGAATTTCGGGCCTGTTTTTCTAAAACTTTATATAGAATGTTTTCGAGATCAGCATTTTTTGTGGAATCGTCTTCTTCTTCATTTTGCAAATGCACAAAAAGCCAGACGACGCAGATACCAAGAATCAAAGCGAAAAAAGCCTCGATAAACATCAGTTGGTGAACGAAGAAAAATTGTAAAATGCGATCTGTAGTTGTCATTCTTAACTTAATTGTCCAGATGACGCTAAGCATTAGTCAATGAATTTGGAGAGTGAGAACGGAATACCCGCATACGTGCGTGCTTGGTGCTGGTACGCGGGTATTCAAGTTAATGAAGCCCCCCCGGGCGACTTAACAAAATCGAGATATATTTCCCTCTGAAGCTATCGGGCCATCCATAGCCCCACCAGCGTTAGAAATCTTTTTTGATTTCGGTGTTTGTTATTCCGCCGGAGTCTTCTTCGTGAAACTTCCTACTCATCACTAAAGCACTCTCCGTGCCACGGCCAAATCATTTTGAATCAAACTGGCCTTCCATCTGGGGCCAAAACAATCCGATTCTTATTTCATCACGATGTTATCAGTGTCAAAGTGACCCAATGGCCAAACGATCTGCTTTAAATTTTCCCGAACTTCGATTGCAACTCATGCGAATTGAAAAAACTCAGATACTGGAAAACGAAGTCGCCAACGACCCTCTTTCCCTTGTTTTAAAATACGATCACTCGCCCGACCGTGAAGTTGTCGCTTTCATCACTTGCGCGTTTGCATATGGAAACGTGAAGCAAATTATAAAATCAGTCGAAAAAATCCTAACATTACTCGGTCCCTCCCCTGCTCAGAAACTAATCAAAACTAGCGCGGGCGAGTGGCTCGAGATAATTCCTCGAAGTTTCAAACATCGTTTCAACACGGCTGATGATCTCGGACTTCTGTTGACTTGGTTAGGGATTGCTTTAAAAGAATCCGGAAGCTTGGAAAATTTCTTCATGGAAAGTTCTAAAGCTGAAACCCCGGAAAATCTAACTCTCTCAACAATGCTCGAAAACTTTATCAAGCGCATGACAGACCTTTCGACAGGTCCTTACAAAAAGCCAAAATCTAAGGGGGTACTTTTCTTTTTCCCAAAGCCTTCGGACAAAAGCGGATGCAAACGCTTACTGCTGTTTATGAAATGGGTTTCCGGCACAGGCCCGATGACATTGGGACTTTGGAGTAAATTTCCTCCAGAGAAATTGATCATCCCCGTCGACACGCACATTCTGCGCATTTCAAAAAATCTAGGGCTGACCAAGAGAAAAGACGCCAGTTGGAAAACAGCGGAAGAAATCACGCACGCTCTCAGAAATATTTCTCCCGAAGATCCTACTCGCTATGACTTTGCACTCTGCCATCTGGGAATCTCTCAAAGTTGTCCGAGCAAATTCAAAATCGAAGTTTGCCTGAATTGCCAAATGAATGTTCTCTGCCTAAATTATAGCCTGCGAAATAAAAAATCTGGCGCGAGAACTTCAGTAAAGAAATTATCTTTTTTTCAAAAAAAGACTATCCAATTGTAATTTGGAACCACTTCTCTATTTAAGATGAAGTGCCTTTTTTCGGCCCTTTCTACTTTTCATTGGCATCTTCGTCTCAGAAAACCGCATCTAACTGACCCAAACCTCAAGGGAAATGTATTAAATGGTGGCACTCGGTTTGCATTATTACGAAGTATCACCAGAAAGTAGGATCGTGTCATGTCACTGAAAAAGTTTATATCAGCGTTTATAGCAATTCAATTTGTAGGACTTCCTGTGTCGCAGTCAATGGCCGCAGCACAGAACTCTTCTCATTTCGTGGCACATAACGCTGGTTATCAAACCCCAAGTGAAAAGTTCGCAGAGGCGATCAATCAAAATCCTTTTTTCGAAGACGTTTTGAACCATGAATTTCCCACCGAATTGGGAATGGCTTCAAATGATCCTGCCATTGATACAGATCCTTTCTATCTTCGGTCGCAGGCATGGTCTGCAGGCGATAAATCAGCGAGTCCTTCAGGCAACACATTTGGGAACGCGATGTATTTGCCGGTCACTAAAAAGACTTGGACTATAAATCGTGATATTTCGCCAATACTTGAAACTGACGAATATTTTATTTTTGCAGCCAATAGCGGTTTCACTGAATTCGCAGATAAAGTTTCCGATTTAAAAGGCGAGGCGGCTGGCGAAGGAATGTTCTTTGCTTCACGCGAAGAAGTATTAGCGGCATCCCTTGAAAACAGAGCGGCACCGATTTATTTCTTTCCACTTCCTGGCTCAGGTTGGACTGGCGGAGTCTCGGCAGCAGATTTTCCTCAGATCGACAGCATCATTGTTCATAACCGTGATGGCGACACCTTCCCGATTCAAAATCAAGACATCGAACTTGCCCATAAAGCAGGACGTTTAAATAACATGCTCGCGATCACGTTCTCTCTTAAAAAGGGAGATCTGGCGCAAAATCCTTCGCTTAATTCGGTGGTGGTAAAACCAGGAATGACCGCTGGATTTGGTAGTGTGTTTGTCGGAATAGATCTCAAAAATCCTGCGGATTCACTTCTTGAAACAGCCGATATCACCAAGCAAAGAAATTCATTATATTATCAAGCTTTTGAACTGCTCAAACAAAGTGTGGGCTCAGAAAAAGCAAACGCGATGGACCTCAGCGCGATTGATCCAAAACTCCAGAAAAAACTGTTAAAAGTTGCAGCAGTTCTGGGAATTGTGATTGTGGTGTCAATAGCAGTTAAATACTCGAAGTACCGTGACTTCTTTAAGGCAAAAGCCGATCGAGAAGCAGCTCTTGGAAAACCTAGAGATACAAGTTTCAAAAAAATATTTGGAGAAGTCCGCGATTCAGTCGACACTTATGCTCATTCTCTCACCTTGATGGGTCAGTTTGCTGGTGTCTGGTTTGCAAATGCTATTGAATTCACGGGTGATCGCTTCGCACCAGGAATAATGGCCGGCAAAAACACTTTGGCGCGTAAATTTTTAGATAAGAATGTTTATTTTGTCCGGCGCACTTACACCCGAACTCCAGTTAACGCTTGGAGTTGGTTTATGGGTACGATTGTCTTAGGCGGTATCGACACAGCATTTGTTGCCTATCAAACTTACGAAGTCATTCCTCATATTGGTGAGATGATTGGAAATACTGTTCCTCCGCTTAAAGACATCGCGACCGATGCTTTTGCTCCTGGCAACGAAAAAACATCGATCATGGCGACAAACGCTCTTCTATGGAATGTAGCTGGCTACGCGACTCAAGGTGCGGCACAGTTCAGTCAGGAGCTTCAAAGTCAGCTAGAGGATAGGATTCGAAATGAAGTTAAGAACGAACTTAAAGCCAAAGGAATAGACCCTAGCGATTCCAAAAACAATTCAACTGTCAATGAAGCCGTCGATGCTCGCATGGAAGTTGAAATGGCCAAAATGGGATTACCTGGAAAAGACAGTTTCATGTTCGATGCGGGTACTTTTTATGCCGGCACCATGGCCCTACTTTTTGGATATGATGTTCCCGCCAGCGCTCTGAAAACAAATTTCGGTAAATCAAAAGAAAATTATTTAGGTGTCAGTCGCCCAGGTTTAGTTATTTCTTCAGTTAAAAAAGCGATAGCAGATTTGGAAAATAAAAATTCAATTTTGCCAAATCAAAATGCAAGCCAAGCTTTGACAATTTTGAAACGAACTTACAAACACATGAGCTGGCTACATAATTACGTTTTAAATCCAAGAAATTTAGTTGCCGAAATTTTAGATCAGAAAAAAGGTTTCAACCCCCTATTTGCTAATCTAAGAAATGTTCGTCGAGAAATGATGGCACTCACCTATGAAGGAGGCCAGTCACTCATCGCTGATATTCTTCCACTTTCATGGCAAGGAAGCAGTTTAGAAGCTCAGATCGAAGCGGGTAATGCATTTCGTGCGGCACTCACAAAAATCACCGATGGAAAATTTGTTCCCTCGAAACCTTACGCACCCATCAACACCGGTAAAGTATTTCAATGGCAACAGAGAAAAGCTATTAGAATGGCCAACGATATTTTCATGGCGCAGACCGGAAAGGCTCCGGACCTAAACTCACCGGATCAGAAAGCGTGGGAAATAATTTACCGCGGTACAATGATGAAAGTCATGGGGCTATTGCCGGATTACACTAGTTCGAAGGGACTAGAGGCGACAGTGAGTGCTGATTCTGAAGAGTATGTGCGCGGCTCTCTAGCCAGTCCTGAGCTTTTGACTTACCTTGCGACATTAAGCATGGAAGAAAAAAATTTTTACGTGGCCCATTTAAAAGCCCAAGCCTACGCAAATTCTTATGTGAAACTCACTGCCGGATTTGAGAAAATCCCACCTATTGACCCCGGTCAACCAGGAAGATTCCAAGCGTTAAGACAGCGCGAGTACGTGAGAAGCTCGACTCTATTGACTCGATTGACCCGCGGGCTTGAAACTCTTATGCCTAATGATCGATACGAGTTTGGTCGCAAGGCGATGTTTGAGAGAAACATTCCTCTTAACTACGATTTCAAAACTGGAAATATTCGTACAATTAAACGCGCAATCACTTTGTCTACAGCAATCATGGCGTTCAATTGGGTTGTTTGGGATATTCACTGGACCGTTCCTCTATGGGCACTTCACCTTTCTTTCTCATGGCTGATCAACATGCCAGCGCAAACTCTCAATCGAACATTTGCGCTTCAAGGTTGGAAGACGATGGGTAAGGTGAGCTTGATGGTTCTCTTTGGTGTGGTCTGGACCTGGGCAACTTTTGCTGGCGGAATTCCCGATCAGCTCTTTGGATCTGAAGTTTCGAAACAATATGAACAGCATATTGAGAAACCCGTGAGCCGAGCGCTAGAACCGGTTGAAAAATTTGGGAAGGACTGTAAAGACAAGCTTGTGCTTATCTTTACCCCCAAGAAATAATTTAGAAAGCTTCGTCGAAAACGATGGAGCTTTGCTTTGTGTCGAAACCTTTTTGATATTCAGTCACGCGCTTTTCAAAAAAGTTTGTAAGTGGCTGGACGTCTTGAAGGACCATGAAGCTAAAAGGATTTCCAACGTTGTAACGCTTCTTGTAACCAAGTTGCATCAAGCGTTGATCACCGCAATATTCCAAATACTGACGCATCATGGGTCCAGACATTCCGGTGACGCCAAAGGAAAGCGCGTCTTCACAGAAATGCATCTCGACTGCAATTGCTTCTTCAATCATGTTTGAAACTGTAGATTCAAGTTCCGCAGTGAACAAATGAGGATATTCTACTTTTAAAGCTTGGACGACGGCCATAGCGCCTTCGATGTGCAAGGTCTCATCTCTGAACACCCAATTGGTTGCGACAGCAAGGCCTGGCAACAAGCCTTTGTTGCGCAGGAAATACACATATGCAAAAGATCCGAAGAAGAAAAGGCCTTCAACACAAGAGGCAAAGCAAATCAAATTTATGATGAATTGAGTTCGCTTTTCGTCAGTGTCTACCTTATCCAAATGCTCAATGCTATCCATGTACTTGAAGCAAAAATCAGCTTTCATTTTCACGGATGGGATATTTTGATACGCAGTGAAAGCTTCAGCACGCTCTTCAGGATCTGGAATGTAATTGTCTACCAATAGAAGATATGTTTCCACGTGAAGCATCTCGTCAAAAAGTTGCTTTCCAAGGAACATTCTGAACTCGGGACTATTGATGTGCTTGTAGAAATTCAAAACCAAGTTGTGCGCGACGATATTATCGGCGGTCGCAAAAAAGGCAACCAAGCGTTTGATCAAATGACTCTCTTGAGGAGTCAATTTGTCTCGAAGATGTTCATAGTCGATTGAAAAATCGAGCTCATCAGTTGTCCAAATATTTTTCAAAGAATTTTTGTACAAATGAAAAAACTCAGGATTTCTCATCGGTCTGAGAGTCAAATTCAAAGAAGGTTCAAGTAAAGTTTTAGTATTGTTCACTGGCAGGCCTCGCAAGATTCTGGGTTTTCCAAAGAGCAAACAACTGCTTCTTCGGCGGAAAATCCTTCGGGTAAAAATGCGCTACCGGATTCGGTTGCAGATTTCACGGATTTGTCTGCAACAGCTTCTGTGGCACCTTCCATAGCAGCATCTAACGCAGCATCTAACGCAGCTTCTTTAGCCACATTTGCTACTTTGTCTAGAGCTAGAATTACCGGGAGTGGTGGAAGTTCGATTGCGGGAACTTTTTTAACAACAATCGCTTCAACAGTGGCAATTTCTTTTGCTACAGCTGCTCCAGCCGCTTTGTTAGCGTTGGAAGCCGCGGTGGCACCAGAACTTATGCCCCCACTTTGAGTCACTTTTTTGGATGACTCGGTAGTTGAATCGACAGTGGTCTTTTTGATTCCCGTTTTAGCGCGTGATCTCAAATAATAAGTGGTCTTGATTCCTTTTTTCCAAGCGTACATGTACATGGAAGAAAGTTTCCCAATGCTTGGATTCTCAATAAAGAGGTTAAGCGATTGGGATTGGCAGATAAATGTCGACCTATGTGAAGCCATATCGACGAGATCTTTTTGTTGAATTTCCCAAGCGGTTTTATACAAATCTCTCATCTCTTGAGGAATTTCGTCTATCTCCTGAATAGATCCTTCGTGCGAAATAATTTTTGCACGCATGGATTCAGTCCAAAGTTTTTTCTCTTTGAGATCTTTGATTAAATATTTGTTAACTTGTAAGAATTCGCCGCTCAAAGTTTCTCGTTTAAAGAAATTAGAAATTTGAGGTTCAATGCTTTCAAAAGAACCCACAATGGAGGCTATGGTTGCCGTTGGAGCAATCGCGATGAGAAGAGAGTTTCTCAAACCGTTTTTCTTCACGCGTTCAGCCATCTCGGTCCAATCAAAATGCAGATCGGGACCTAGATCAGAAGAAAGCTCTTTGTGTTTTGCTGCAAGTTGAACCTGAAGTTCACCGTCAGCGTAACGAGATTCTTCAAAGCCAGGGAAAGATCCATATTCAGCGGCCAAATCCATGCTCGCTTCAAGAGCTGCATGATAAACAGTTTCTGAAATCTGATTAGAAAGTTTTTTCCCCTCGACACTTGTGATGGGTATTCTGGTTTTAAACATGACGTCTTGTAGACCCATGATTCCTAAACCAACTGGACGCCATTTATTGTTACTGGTTTGCGCTTCAGAGGTAGGATAGAAATTGATATCGACAACTCTATCCAAAAACTTAGTAGCAGTCTTGGTGACGAGTCTCAACTTTTCGAAATCAAACTGACCATTCTCTTTCACGTAAGCAGCGAAATTCAAGCTACCCAAGTTACACACGGCTGTTTCAGATGACGAAGTGACTTCTAAAATTTCTGTGCACAAGTTTGAACTGTGAATGACGTTGCCAGGAAGTTTAGTTTGAGCCGAACGGTTGTTAGAATGATCTTTAAAACACATCCAGCCGTTTCCGGTTTCGGCCAAAGTTTGCATCATGCGCGCATATAATCCGCGAGCATTGATTTTTCTCAAGGCTACGCCGTCAGCTTCATATTGAGCATAGTTCTTTTCAAACTCCGCACCGTACGTGTCCATCAATAATGGAGCATCACTTGGCGAGAACAGACTCCAGTCTTCACCGGATTCAACACGCTTCATGAAAAGATCAGGAATCCAAAGAGCCAAATTTAAATTGTGAGTGCGACGTTCGTCAGCACCAGTGTTGGTTCGAAGTTCCAAAAACGCTTCTATGTCACCATGCCAAGGTTCCAAATAAACGGCCGCAGCACCTTTGCGCTTTCCACCTTGATTGACGGCGTGAACGGAAGAGTCAAATACCTTTAAAAATGGAATGATCCCATTGCTGAGGCCATTGGTGCCTTTAATAAGAGCGCCACTCGAGCGAACTTTCGTCCAAGCGACTCCTAATCCACCCGACCATTTTGAAAGCTTTGCGCAATCGGTGATAGTTTTATAGATGCCATCAAGACTGTCAGAGGCCGCGGTGAGCAAATAGCAAGAGCTCATCTGTGCATGACCGGTTCCCGAGTTAAACAAAGTCGGTGTAGAGGGCATGTACAAAAATTGACTTATAATTTCATAGAATTCGATTGCTTCTTTAACGTTTTTAGAGAGTCCAAGCGCTACACGCATAAACATCCATTGAGGACGCTCAATAATTTTGCGAGTTTTAGGATGTCTCAGGAGATACCTATCCGCAACAGTTTTAAGTCCGAAATATTCAAAGTTGTCATCTCGGCCATGACGAATAGCAAATTCAATTTCTTGAAAATTAGCTCGAGAAAGTTCAAACACTTGAGATGAAATAAGATCCAATTCAAAAGAACGCTTGATGTAGTCACTGAAAACTTCATCACGCCCAACTTCTTTACGAATTCCATCAGCAAGCATGCGAGCAGCCACTTTAGAATAATTAGGCTCTTCAGCCATGAGCATGACAGCATTGCTTATTGAAAGATCATCTAATTCCTTAGTGCTACTGCCATCATGGAGACCGCTGATGGTACGCTTAGCGATTTCAATGGGCTCAACGTTATCAAGCCCCCTGCACGCGCGCGTGACTGCGTGGAGGATTTTTTCCATTTTTACTACTTCTCTAGTTCCGTCTCTTTTTAATACTTCCATCATATTTCTTCTTCCCCCCGGAAAAATTTTCGATTTTTAAGGACAAGAAATCCTTTGCTGATCCCCGCCCTCAAGTAGAGGACAGATTTGGGAAAATCTCAAAAACTATTTTCAAAATAAACTATTTTGTTGTCTCGCTGGACTCAGCTATTGGCAAATCCCTGCGCGAGGATTGAAGATATTTTGACGGAGAAAAACTGTCAATCATAAGAATAGTGATGCAAAACGTTAGACTGCTAAATATATAAAATTGTTCATGTCTCTTTGATCATACAAATTCTGTCAAACTGGAGCGTCATTTTTCTGACTTTTCAATTGCATTTAATCAGATACCCGCTCTCTCAAGCAAATCAAGTGCCACAGGATTTTATTAGGGGAAAATCGCGATTTGCGATAAAGGGAAAGAATGAAGAAAATTTTTAGAAACGGTCACTTCTTGATAAAATTGCGCGGAGCCCTAAAAGCCGCACTGGTATTGGTTTCACTGACAATTTATTTTTTTCACGCCATTTTCACAATTCTCGCCCTGCGAGACAATGCGAAAAGAAAAAAAGCCCAAATGAAACTGATGCAGTTGTATTGCCGACTTGCTCTCAAAATTTGGAACGTGAAGACGGTTGTTCAAAACCTCCCTAAAGACTTAGACCACCAAACACTTTTGATTGTTGGCAATCACATGGGGTTTGTCGATATTTTTATTTTGGCAAATGTGATCCCGTCTCTTTTTGTGACATCTATTGAAATGCGGGACACTCCAGTCATTGGACTTCTCACCCGTCTTGTGGCCTGTCTGTATGTGGAACGACGAAACAGGAGTTCGGTGTTGAATGAAAAATCAGAGATTGTTAAAAATTTAAAAGATGGATTTAAAGTCGTCCTTTATCCTGAAGGTGCCGCTTCAAACGGTGAAAGCGTTCTGCCATTCAAACGCACACTTATGATGGCCGCCGCCGATGCCGAAATTCCAGTTCAATTGGTCTGCACTAATTTTTTAAAAATAAATGGCGAACCTTTCAGTTTAAAATTTCGCGACAATGTGTGCTGGTATGGGGACATGGGATTTTTCTCCCACATGTGGAAGCTGTTACAGCTAAGTTCAATAGACGCGGAATTTGTTTTTCTAGAAAGGCTGCATCCGAACTCAGGAGCAGACAAAGCGGCGCTCGCCGTCAAAGCTCACGGAATTATTGAACGAGCTTTTAAATCAGTTAAATTTATTTAGTTTACGTCGACAACTAAGAACGCTTCGGACATATTGGCACATCCCGG
>JAYTHU010000092.1:0-1236 GCA_043732305.1 Oligoflexia bacterium | reverse complement strand
ATACGCGAATTGATGTGAGCTCGCTAATAACTGGTCGCGCAACAATAATAGCATTATAAAGCAAGCTTGCTGCCCTTCTAGCCCCTGATATGAGTCGGACACATTTACTACGCGCTAACCCATCAGCAGGAATTTCAAATACAGAAAAAATATGCTAATCTATCTACCGAGAGGTCACAAATTGAAAAAACAAAAGATCGAAGAGACTGACAATTTGCTTAAGCTGAACGGGATGTCACGAACAGAGAAAAAAATAAGCATTGTTATTTTTCTAATTTGGTTTCTCGCCACTTTAATTTTTGGAATTATCGGCCGATTCCAAGGAAACTTTTGGTTTGCATTTCCGTCCTGCTTTGGAGTTTTATTTCTTTTGGTCATAAACACTTCAAGGCATACATTTATTGAAATATCGAAGGATTCGATTCGGTTTCGATGCATTCTAAATCAACGACAGATTCAAATTGAAAAAATGTCAATTAAAGTAGCTGAATTTATCAGATCAAATGAAGCCGCTGGTGAATATATTCGCTTTTTTGGACAAGACGGAAAAATCATAGGAACTATATCGAGTATATCTTTTGACCATTGGGACAAGGTCAAAATTTGGGTCACCAAGCACTATCCTCATCGAAAAGGTTCAAGCTTTTGGTTTTGAGAGTGGATTTTATGAGCGGAACTTTGCAATTGGCAGCCCACTTTGCGCCGGAGTGACTTCCGACTCCATGATAATTTTTACTGGCCACCAAACTGAATTGCCGATTTCATGAAAATCAAAACAGCTAAATAGACTCATTCAAGAAATGGATTTTTTAATAATTGATTTACCTGCATATGCACTTGACTGGCCCTATGATTTTCGGGAAATTACTTCCTGATATGGTACCGGCTGGATTCGGACGGAATTCTCAAGGACACGCTGGAATAGAAGCCCCCGCGCTGTTGATGTTCGCTGGTTGAATCTGAAAATAAATTCCTCAGAGATATGTAAGAATGTTGTGGATGAGAGATCAGGAAGCAGCAACCTCTTGACGTGAGGATTGAGGTACCTCAACGCCGTCCTTGTATTCAAGCCCTGCAAGAAGATTTTGTAAATGTTCCTTTTCGCCGCGTATTTTGCGCCATCTTTTTTGACACTCCTGAAGTAATTTAAACGCCATGGATGCAGCAGTTTCTTTGCTGCCGGCACCTTTGGTGACCTTCGTTCGAAGCTTCACGGTTGCAAACGAAGACTCAATT
>JAYTHU010000091.1:0-34387 GCA_043732305.1 Oligoflexia bacterium | reverse complement strand
TCACGAGGCTCGCAAGTTTAATAGAATCTTTTTGGTCTTCAAAAAGTTTCAACTCGAGCGCTTTATGCAAACGCTCATTGGTTTTGTAATCAAAAATTTTTCCATCGAGTGAAAGTGCGCCAATATAATTCATGATTTCTCGTCTGAAATCATCTTTGCGACTTTCAGGGATATCAATTTTTTCTTCGATTGATCTCATCAAGCGCTCGTCAGGTTCTTCATCTTGGCCAGTATACTTGTTTTTCAAACGCTCGCGCTGAGTGTAGGCTTTGATGTTATCAATGTAATTAGAGCAAAGTCTTCCCAGCGCATTTTCATCGGCACTGATTGCTCTTTGCACTTCACCTTTGACGATCTCGTCATACTCTTGCTTAACAACATCCAAGAGTTCTCTAAACATTTTCTTTTTTTCTTCATTGGCGATTAAGCTGTGATGTTTTAATCCGCTTTCAAGTTCATTCATGACCATGAAAGGATTGATGCAGCCTAAATCTCCACCATGTTTAGCGTTAACTAAAGCATTTGAAATTTTATCTTGAATATAACGAGGTGAAATTCCATCGAGACCTTCACGAATGGATTCTTTTCTAAGCTCTTTCACGTTGTCTTCGGTGAAACCTGGCAAAGTTTTGCCATCGTAAAGTTTTAGCTTCTGAAGCTTGGTCAGATTTGCTTTTTTAGGTGATTCTAAACGAGTCAGAATAGCCCACATAGCTGCCACTTCAATCGTGTGGGGAGCAATGGATTTTCCCTTAAGCTTTTTGGAATTGAAATCTTTTTGATAGATCTTCACTTCCTCTTTGAGCTTAGTGATGTATGGGATATCGATTTTAACCGTACGGTCACGGAGCGCTTCCATGAATTCGTTGTTCTGCAACCTGCGATACTCGGGTTCATTGGTGTGACCAATGATGACTTCATCAATATCAGTTTGGGCAAACTTTTTGGGCTTGATCTTATGCTCTTGTGAAGCTCCCAAAAGATCGTACAAGAACGCCACATCTAATTTTAATACTTCGACAAACTCAATGATCCCGCGGTTGGCAATATTGAATTCCCCGTCAAAATTGAAAGCTCTGGGATCTGAATCAGAACCATACTCTGCGATCTTTCGATAATTGATGTCACCAGTAAGCTCGGTGGAATCTTGGTTCTTTTCGTCTTTGGGTTGAAACGTTCCAATACCTACTCTGTCCGCTTCGCTCAAAACAAAACGTCTGACCTCGATGTGTTCCAAAACTTTGGAAACATCTCCATCATATTTAACCATCAGTTCTTTGAAAACGTAGCGGCTGGCAGGACAAACATCGCCGTCGATTTTGACTTTATATTTACTCCTGTTGCCGCGATTGATTTCTTCGACGACTCTGTCTCTCAAATCGGGAGGCAAAAGTCTCAAAGGTTCCTCATGCATGGGAGTCATCATCTCGGTGATTTCTTTTCCGAGAAGTCCGTGGCGCTCTTTGCCCTTATCAGTCCAAACGAAAGTGTAGAGAGCGCCTTCTTTAGTTTTGGAATAATCTTCAACACCTTTTTTTATTGAGCGGACGATCGTGGATTTTGAACTTCCAACGGGACCATGCAAAAGGATGACTCGTTTTTCAGTGCCATAACCTTCAGCGGCGGCTTTGAAAACATTCACGAGTTTCATTAGCGGAATATCTAATCCGAAGACGGCATCTTTTCCGCCATTTTTTTCGTCATCAAAAAACTTATAATGAAAAACTTGTTTTTTGAAATCTTTGTACTCGCTGAATCCAAAGCTTATGATCATGTCATAAAGTCTTTGATACGCGGTACGGGTGACCTCAGGATTTTCTTTTACCAGGTTGAGGTAATCTGAAAAGGTGCCTTTCCAGAAAACGTCTTTGTATTGTTGCTGTCCGCTGGCTTGGGATTTATTGATGATATCTTGAAGATTGATCGTCATAGATGAGAGTCCCCCCTAGTGCTATTATCTAATTATTACTTCATGGGTTCAATGAGTTATTTGTGAAAATCCTCTGGCACGTTCAGAGAAGTGAGCCCCTCTACCTTAGACAAGTTTTTTTGCCATTCGGTGAAATAAAAAAGCAAAGAAATCTTCCTATTTGGAATTTGGATAACCATTTTCTTAGCTTTCCCAGACCAAGGGCTAGTTGAATCGCGCTTCGACCAGGTCACCCTATAGGACGTTGGTCCTGCTGCGCCGACACAAGAAGCAATTTTGGAATCTTGGTAAATGCACTTTTGACCGTGCGTCGGTCGCTCTTGAACAACCGAAACCAAATCAGATGCAGATATATCCAAAGGAATCACCGAGTCTAATGCATGAGGTCCAGGTTTTCCCGAAAAATATTTCTTGTCTCTGTAATTGACGAATTCCAATTTGTCATCACTCATCAATAAAGAAGCGAGTGGAAAATCTAGTTGAGTCCGCACGTCAATGCGTACGTAATCCATGGCCAAGACGTAAATGTCAGCTTTGAGTTTGAAACTGTGTTTGGCATCTTCATAAACAAGATCAGAAGAAAGTGCCTGAGGTCTAAATTTTGAATTTTTCGAGGTGTCGGAAGTTGACGAAGCCGAATTCGGAACAGTCGAGCAAGAAGATAAAATCAAAGCTAAAGACGCTGCGAAAACAAACCCAATGCCGAACGAAACCCCAGCAAACTTTTTATTTGCTGGAACTTTCTTCAACAGAGGCGGAACTGCGTTCTGGTTTGCTGATCGTGTCAATGTCTGCAATCTTGCCCTTTATCTTCTTCAGATTTTTCTCATCGGTCTCAAGTGTAGCAGCTCGAATATACATCTGTCGAGCTTTGTCAGGCAAACTGAATCGCAAGTAAGCATCTCCAAGATGCTCTGCAATAATGGCTTCGTCAGTCTTGAGTTTGTATGCACCCTCTAAAACTGTGATGGATTCTTTAAATTTTCCTTCTCGAAACAACAACCAGCCGTAGGAATCGGTGATGTATGCATCTTGAGGTTTTAGTTTAAGCGCACGTTCAATATATTTTTGCGCGTCCACCAAGTGATCATCCATATCGGTCATCGTGTAACCAAGATAGTTTAGTGCTTGGACATTCTCGGGATTGAGCTCGATAGATTTTTTCATCGATTCTAGGCATTCTTTTCTCATGCCTGATTTATCTTGAATCGAACCTAAAAAGAAAAAGATCTGATCATTTTTCTCGAACAGTTTCGCTGCGCCGGCCAAAACTCCTAATGCTTTTGCCACTTGCTTGTCATCATCGAGAAGGCTGGCGTAAAAAGTATAGAACTGAGGGATGTCAGCTTTTTTTGCAATAGCCGCTTCCATCAAATCAATCGCTTTGCTTGTGCTACCCATAGTTTTATAATCATAAGCCGCGTGAACTACCGCTTTACCGTAAGGGTGCTGGTCGGTTGAATGACTTCAAACTGCTCTGCTGCTTCGTGGAAACTCTTCACTTCTTCATAAACTGCAGCGAGATAAAACCTAATTTTTTCTGATTCAGGAGCTTGCACTAAAATTTCACGAAGTTTACTGATCGCTGGCTGATATTTTTTCTGTTCGATTAAAATGAGGGCCATTTTAACTTTCACGTTGAGATTGTCTGGCTCCATATCTTCAATGATTGCAAATTGCTTGTAAGCGTCTCCATACTTTTTGCGTTCCATGAAAATTCGACCAAGGTTGTAGGCGAGCTTGGATGATTTCTCATTCTTATTTTCATAGGCAGTGTAAATCTTAACGGCTAAATCAGTTTTATTTTGCCCTTCATACAGTGCGCCTAAAGTAGAAACTGCATCTAGAAAGTTGGGCTTGAGTTCGATCGCTTTTTTAAAATCAGCTTCGGCTTCTTTATCGTTTTTGCGCTCTTGTTCAATGCGTCCCATGTAATAGAAACTGAGAAAAGGCTGCTTGGAAGTTTTTCCTAATTTTTTAAAATACGCCACGCTCTCGTCAAACTTTTTCTCTTCTGCCAAGATTGCACCAATGTACAAGGGCGCATCATTGTTAGTGGGATCAAGTTTGATTGTTTTTTCATATTCAGAAATCGCTTTGTCATAAAGTTTGCTGATGGTGTACAGATTTCCCAAAAACGAATGTGCAGATACCATTTTGTCATCAAGCTTTGCAGCTTCTTCCCCTTGATCGACGGCCTGAACTAAATCGCCACGTTTCACATACTCACCAGCGAGTTTAAGCCTGACGATTGAACTATTGGGATCATAAATCAATGTGAGCTTGTACTCTTCGATTGCTTTATCGACGGAGCCCTCGAGGGCGTAAGTTTCGCCGAGAGTAAAATGATAATCCGCTTGGGTGCGCACAAACGAAGGATCGATACGTTGAGGATTGTAATCTGGCGCAGAAGGAGTTGTTCCAGCCTCAGACAAAGATTTGTCAGCAGCAGTTGAAACGGCTTTTGATTTGAAAGGCCCTGTAGAGCAAGAAGTCAGAGCTCCGGCAACCAATCCTAAAACCAAAAATAATGACCAAGAATTTTTCATATTTTATCTCCTACATTGATTGTTCGGAGAGTGTTTGGAGGGACTTGATCAAAAATCTGAGCGTTCAGAAAGTCTGGACTTTAGTAGTTGCTCAAAGATATTTTTTATCTGATCGAAACCTTTGAAATGACGGTCCCGCTTTTATCAAAATTTATATCTTCCACACCGTTGGGATCTGAGAGTTTCAATTCAGCGGTATGATGAATTTTGCTCGGTCCATCGCTCCACACCGCAAGTTGCGCGGGCGCTCCCAATTTGTTTTTCAAAAATTGGAAATGGTAAGGCTGACCCCATGGATCTTTGCCATAACTGCCTGCAAGCGCGTCGATGGAAACTAGCGAAGCCGGAGAAACAATTGAAACAGGCAGGACGCTGGCGATGGTTCGACCCTTTTTAGAGTTAATCGAAGATCCAGCGGTCATGACGCGGCCGCCAGTTACAAGTCTGCGAGCTAAATTTTCTGTTTCGGTTTTAGCTTTTACTATATCTGCATGATTACCATCAGATTGTAATTCGATAATAGGAATTGCTACGGCGGCAATGACCGTGACACTCAGAACCATTAACACGAAATCTAGCGTCTTAAACCTTTGATTTAACTTAGTTTTCAGAAAGCCCCCCCCAGGGATATATGATGGACAAAAATAACTTTACAATCCTTATTCGGCATAAGGTCCAGAAACTAAAGCTCACTTAACCTTTTCCTGCTGCTACGCATCTATATCTAGACGCCTCACAACATACTTGACATCATGTGACGCGGGTGTATGTTCACCTTGTTTTCACTAATTATTAATTGCTAGCGGCGTGTGCCATAGGAGGATGTTTTGGAAAACCAGACACTACAACCACAAGTTCCAGTCATCGTAACCAATCCCAATACTAAGGTGATCAAGCGATATCAAAATCGAAAATTGTACGATACCCAACAGAGCTGTTATGTAACGCTAGAGGACATCGCGAAGATGATCCGAGCTAACGAGGAAGTGCTTGTCATAGATAACAAAACTAAAAAGGACATCACTAGTTCCACTTTGACGCAAATTATTTTTGAAGCTGAAAAGAAAGCTAAGAATTTCATTTCCATAGACACTTTGCGAGAAATTATCCAAACCGGCACGGGAAGCATTTCTAGCTATTTGGAAAAGGCTCTCAACAAGCCCATGGGCATTAATGCTGATGGCGTACAAGTTGAAGTCAGCACTTACGTCAAAGAACTTCTGGAAAACACCACCCGTTCATTTGACGATATGCAGAAAAAAATTGAGTATCGTTTGTCTCAAGCCAGCAAAGGCGCAGTGGGCAACGTGAAAGAAAGCATCAGTAATCTTCAACAGAAGCTCGTGAACATCGAATCTAAAATCAAAGAATTTTCACTCGATAACTAAAATCGAAGTTGAAATCTGTTATAAAAACCTGAGATAAATATCTCAGGTTTTTTTTTGATTGCTCACCAGTTCAATGCGTTAAAACGCGAGGAGTATCTATGAAACTGTTTACAACATTGTTCTCTCTCACGGTCCTAGCGATCGCTTTACTATCTTGCGGGCCAATGGCTTTTGCCGAAGAAGGCGTGCACAGCATAGGTGTTCAAGGCGGACAAGTGACCCTAACCAACGATTGGGGATCCCCGTATGGAAATGCTTTGGGCGGCGGCGTTTTGTATCGTTATGCCGCAAGTGATTATTTAGAACTCGAATTAGGTTGGCTCAACAGTAAACACAATTCGAACGCCAATGGATCGTCTATTTCACTTAATCAAAATGCATTTAATGTTGATGTTCTTTATGACTTTGACGTCCTGGACATTCTTGTTCCCTACATCAAGGGCGGAGTGGATTACGTGACTCACACTCAAGATGTCGTCGGACCCTTTTCAAATTTATACAATCAGAATTATAATGGCTTTGGATTGAACATTGGATTCGGTGGAGATTTCTTACTCAGCAAGCGTTTAACGGCGGGACTTGATTTCACCTACCACAATATTTTCACGGCTCAAACAACATCACTCTCTGCAACGCCCGTAAATGTGATTGGCAGCTACTTTACTGTCATGGCTCACTTGTTGTTTAGGTTCGGTGATGCTTCGAGCACCAACCCTCACAAGACGTTCTGAGTCAGACGATTTACAGGTATTTTATGACCCTTTTTGGCTTTGGTTCCATTTTGAAGTTGGGTAAAGCGCTGGGAGCGCTTGCCACGCTCGAAACTGTTGGACTTTCCATTGCATACATATAGTAGTTATGAAGATATTTCCGTTTATAATTTTGCTTTTTATTGCCTTGTCTCCCCGTGACTCAAAAGCAGCTGACTGTTTAACCGCCCTTCAAAACTTGGTTTTTGACAATGCCGGTACCGAAGTTTCTGACTTACCTCGGACATGGATTTCACCTGGCACACATAGGCCAGCCCACTATCGCCTAACAAAATATCCAAATGGATTGCGATACGTCACTATCCATGATGAACACGGGCGCCAAATTTTTAACGATAAAGCAGAAGTAAAAGCGTCTATCCAAGGTCCAGATGGAGTTTGGAAAACGGAAACTTTTTTATCCGCCGCACGATCGTCAGTGAGAGATCTTGGCGATGGCTTCAAGTTAAGCTATACGACTTCTTTTGACGGCGGAACCATGAGCCGCGTTGAAAAAGAGATTAAAGGATCAACCGCTCACGGAAAACTTTTCTACACTCTCAAACCAATTTCTGAAACTGAGATCAAAAATCTTTCGATGAACTACAAAATAGACACCATGGGCTACATCATCGAAATCGAACTCCAACATTTCCGAAATCAGAACCAAAAATTTAAAATCAGCGTCATTCACAAAGATTCACAGGTTCCAGGTGATATGAGACACAGTCGCTTAGAATTTGAATTTGATAAAAATGGCAGACTTATACAAACAAATATGAAAAGAATTGAATCTGGCTCAAAAGACGTTGTCATTCACTACTATGCAACAGATCCTCGAGGACCACTCTTCTTTTCCGGAGTTTTTGGAAAACCTGTGGTTGATGCGCTAGCGCCGGCAAAGACAAATAAGGCAGATACAAATCTTCCACGAATTATTCCTATCGAACAATTAATAGATAAAATAATGTCCGCAACAATGACAAACTCAAGTTTTGATTTAAAATCTTTACGACGACGGTAGAATGAAGAAATTTTTTTTACTTGTTTTTATTTTATCCCAAACAGCAGTGGCCTCGGATTGTGCCGATAAAATTTCTAGATTATTTCTCGAAACGAAAATGGTAAAAAAATTGAGCTAGATGATGGCGTCCGACTTTTATTATTGAGATAATAGAAGGTTATAATTTTTCTCCAGACTCTGCCAAACCCGAATGGGATACGATCACCTGCAAATTTGATTGCAAGAGACAACTCGTAGAAACTTCTGCGCTAAGCCAGGGCTATCATCCCAACTACCCTTGGCGACAAATAGAAATTTTAGCGTTGATAAAAAAAGGCGCAAATGAACAAGTCACCTATGACTCGCTAGACCCTTTTGGTAAGATTTTGTTCACTCAAGTTTTTGGCTTAAGTTTAGAAAATATGAAGACCATCAGTGAAAATGGATTCCCAAAAACCGTTCCTAAAATTCCACCATTTCAAAAAATCTTAGATAAAGTTTTAAAAGCATCAATTGATGAGCAAGAATTAGATTTAAGGGCGCTCGAAGATTGAAGGCACTTCGTCCCAAGGGTGATCACCCATGGCTCGATCATAACCAAGTTGAGACAGCTCTTTTACCCAACCCGCATCAAAAAAAGCTTTAGATCCAGCTCCGTACGTTTTTTCTGTCGGAATTGCGGTGAGCTTCATGTCCATTTGAAAACCAGGAATTCCAGTAGAAACTGCCTGGGTGAGCTCATGAATTCTTATTAATTCTTTAGCTTGTGAAAGAAAAAAAGTTATGGTGTTTCCGCGATTTGAAATATCTTTTCGGCTAGCAGGATCAATCGCCATCAATCGACTGTAAATCCAAATATTCATAATTACATAAAGATGAATTTTCAGAGGGCGAGTGATGCCACGGATTTTAAGTTTAGAAGCTAGCTCCTTGTAATCTTTCAAATCAAGAACAGGCATAATGTTTGAAACGATGCCGCCGTCAACATGGAGATGCTTATCCATAAACTCAGCGGGAAAAACTCCGGGTATTGCTGTAGCCGCTTGAAACACTTGGTGGGCTCGAGGCAAATTTTCTGATTTGGTCCCAAATTCTTTTTCCATATTCCATATACGCCCGATGCCCAGATCAAGATCCGCAGTACCGATAAGAAGCTGCCGATTTTTTAAAAACTCCACGTGCAATTTAGTTTGGATATCTTGGTTATAAACTTTTGCGATCTCTGCATCGTAGAGATCATCTTTTACAATCCCACCGTTTTGATTGAGCCAAAACAACCAATCGAATTTCGGCGCAAAGTCGACTGCCGCTTCGTTGAATAAATGAGAAATCTCATCGAGAGATTCTTTGTTCCCTAAAAGGGCGAACGGGGAAATCAATGCTCCGGCGGAGATTCCCGTAACAATATCAAACTCCGGCATCGCGGAAGTTTTTCTTTCTTTCCAACCTTTTAAAAAGCCGGCGCCGTAAGCGCCATTTTGCCCACCACCGGAAAGAATTAAAATATCTACGTTGTTTCCTGACGAGCTGGCGATTCTATCGACGAGCTTGTCGATGATCGCAATTTTGGTCTGCCGCTGTTCCATGATTGCAGCTTGACCTTCAGCTTGAAGTTTGTCAATTGTAGTCGATGGCCGATGTACAGTTGCACAACCGCTAGTCAAAATCAAAAATGCAAACGAAACGACTATTGTCTTCATCGGAACTTCCCTATCTGATTGTTCGCCAATTTAAAAAAACTTCTTCTCTCGCGCGAACTGCAGCGATGAATGTCTTTTCTTCACCGGTTGGATTCCCAGAAATATCTAAACCGCGCACTTTTATCGTTTTACTTCCAGGAGTAACTCGTAATCGAATAAACTGCAATGTTTCGGGAAGTGTAGTCCAGCTTCGAGTGTCCGCTTCATCCGCAGCATTCAGGCCAATCCAGGTGAGTAAACCTAAGATAGGATTTTGCTGCCGCATTTGTTCCGCCACAAGATATTTTCCAACTAAACCTACTGATTTTTTAGCAATGAGGGCGGTATAGGCATCATCCAAAGTTTTTACGGCCACATCAGAAACACTATATATTTTTTGACTTTGTTCTCTCACGCCATCCACTTCAATCTCGGCACTCTTGGTAAAACTTCCTCGTGGATAAAACTTAGGAATTTGAGTGAATGCTGGATTTGGATGCTTAATAGCAGATTTACCTTGTTGAATAATGACAATCAATTCACCAGTGTTTTTCTCTGAACTAAAATGCGCACTAGGAATATTTGCCCCATAAAGATTCGTCCATTTTTTTAGATCGTCATCTCGATTTAGTTTTTTAGCCAATCGAATGAGATCACCTTTCAAGTAAGGATAATCGGGAACAAGTTTTTGCGCTTGAACATAGTCAATGTAAGCATCTTCATAATGACCACTGGCTTCCCAAATGGTAGCAGAAAGATAGCGCGCAAAAGGATTTTGCTCGTAATTACGTTTGGCTTCGTTGATATATTTCACAAGTTTTTGATTCACACGCCGGCATTCGACAAGTGCATCATCTAAATTTCTCTGCATAACATAGTCGATGGCAAGAAATCCATTGATGAGAACTTTTTCAAAATCCTCACCCTTGTATTGTTTTATTTTGTCACTCACTAGAAGCGTTGCAGCCTCTGTGCTGAGAGAAGTGTAATCTTTTACTTCGGTCAATCGATCTGCCTGCAGCAGAACTTTTTCGCTCTCTTTATAATTTCCGGCAAGCTGAAGAGCCATCCCTCGATCAAAAAGAAAGAGAACCTGATCTTTTCCATCATCCTGGGATTTTTTTTCGAGAAGTTCGGCAGCTTTAGGATAATCGCCAGAGTAAAATGCCGAAAGTGCGTCTTGTGCGTTGTGCGGATAAGTGGAGCACGCGGTAGCACTTAGAGCTACCGCGAATCCAACTAAAGCCAGGCGTCGATTAGTTCTCATTCATTACATCGAAATGCGACGTTTTTTGTACACTTTGCGAATTTGATCCTGATCTTGCCATTCGGAAATATTCGTATTCAAGTTGGTCAGGTTCAAAGTGATTTTGTAATAAACAGTTTTATCTTTACCCACTTCTTGAACAATCTGATCCAAGCGACCGTTCAAAATATAATCAGCACCAATTTGTTTTCCAGGACCTTTAGATGTTTTTTTATCCACCATTCCGGAGTTTTGATAACTGTATTCATTAGCCACGTCTTCTCGAGCTTCTTTATCGACGAAAGCCACTGAGCCAGATTTAGCTAAATTCACTTTGACCATGTCCATGATGCTTTGAGTGTCGATGTGTTCTTGAGTTTTATTTTCAAGTTTGGTTACCATTACCACGGGAGGTTTTTGCGCTTTTGCGACTGCGCGCGAAGCCACTAAGCTATCCACTAATTTCTTAACCATTTTTTGCATGTCGGTTTCGGAGAATTGATCGTTCAAAAGATTTTCATTTTCGGGATCATCGTAATTACCTTTGGTAAAAGCTGTAGGTCCACCGCATGAGGTGATTGAAAGTGCGGCGAGTGAGGCCAGAGCGACGGTGATGATAGTTTTTTTCATGGATCGAAATCCTCTTTTTCTTGGTTGGGTGACAGACGACTGATTAACTCTTAGACAATGATGCCAGCAAAAAGCGCCTAAAATCAATAACCTTCGCTCTCGCACCGTGGCATCGACTTTGCTGTTTAAAGAGTTATAAGGGGGATTCGAAATGTCTACAATGCAGCTTAAATCAATTGGTATGGCCATTGGTCTCGCTCTTAGTTCGACAGCGATGGCCGACACCTACGTCAATAATGAACTCAAGCGCATCGAAGGTTATCAAACAATACAGAATGAACAAGCGAGCGTCGATTCCGCCAATCCGACTCGGAATTTACAGCTCAATGACTCACCCAAATCTGAGCCGAAAAATGATAATCTCCGAGCCAGAAACATATCGGTTGTGGAACCCACCGGCAATTATGAAAACGTTGGGCCTATTGAAAATCCGAATTACGGTTATAAGAAGTCCGTTGATCTGACATCGGAAATTGAAGAAGATATGGCCCGTCAGCAGGATCGAAAACTTTATATCAGCAATTATGAAAAAGCTCTCAAGTCAGAAATTCAACGTGAGATCAACTTGGCTAATGACGCCAACTGAAAAATTGCTCGTTTTTTCCGCTCACTATCACGTGATCTAAAACGGGAATTTGCATCAACTTACCTAAACTGACCAGTCGCTTAGTGATATCGATATCAGGTTTGCTCGGCTGGCAATCGCCACTTGGATGATTGTGACCCACAATCAAATAACTCGCGTTATGAGCCAGACCAAAACGAAAAATATCTCGAGGATGCACAAACACTTGATCAACGGTGCCCTTGAATAGCATTTGTGCTTCGATCAATTCACACTTCGAATTAAGCGCCATCACCCAAAACTCTTCGACTTCGTTTTGTTGAATTCGCGATTTCAAATATTTGGCCACACGTTGACTACAGGCAAGATCCATGAGTTATAAGCCTGCAATAATTGAAACTTGATCTTGGCGATTCAGTTCAAGGGCGGCAGAACCTGGTATCCAGAATCCGGATACTTTCGCCGGACGCTTTCAAACGATCAGGACAATGCGGCGTCACCATTGGCGGGTCCATCGATCGGCACACGGACCACAAAAGTTGTTCCTAGGCCGGGGGAACTTTCGACCTGGATTTCACCCCCATGTTTTTGCACAATGCCATACGAAATGCTCAAGCCAAGGCCGGTGCCTTTACCAACAGGTTTGGTAGTGAAGAACGGATCAAAGATTTTATCAAATGCTTGACGAGGGATTCCAGGCCCCGAATCTTTAATGGACACAAACGCAAAACCATCTTCAGCGTAAGTTTTGATCCAGATGTCGCCATCTTTTTCAATGGCTTGGGCCGCATTACTTATGATGTTCATAAAAACTTGATTGAGCTGACTGGCGTAACATTTTACCGCGGGGACTTCGCCGTACTCTTCGTGAACTTTGATTCTATTTTTGAGCTCGCTCGCGAGAAGCTTCAAAGTGTTTTGCAATCCTTCTTTGATGTTCACGCGCTTGAGTTGAGCTTCATCTAGGCGAGAAAAATTTCTCAAGCCAAGTACAATATCTCTTGTTCGCCTTGCACCATCTTCGCAACTGGTGATGAGCTTAGGAAGATCTTCAATAATGTAATCGTAGTCGACTTCTTTTTTAATTTTGTCGAGATCTGCAGGATTCTTTTCAGCCGTCTCCCAAACTCTCTGAAGCTTTTCCGTATACTCGCGCAAATGCGCAATATTGGAATAAATAAATCCAATAGGATTATTAAGCTCATGCGCTACACCAGCAACCAATTGTCCAAGGCTTGCCATTTTTGCGGAATGAATCAGTGTGGCTTGAGTGTTCTTGAGCTCTTCTAACTTTTTCTCTAATTCTTGTCTTCCTAGAGAAATCTTGCGGGACATTTCATTGAAAGATCCCACAAGCAATCCAACTTCGGTCTCAGTAGTGATCGTCAAGTTTTGCGATTCGCCATTTTCCATTTTTTGAGTAGCTTCAACCAACTGATGAATCGGTCGAACAACAGATTTGGAAACGTAAATAAGAAGTGGAATCAAAAGCAAAAGAACCATGATGGTCACAAGCAAAAGAGTCGTGTTAATTCTTCTCATTACTTTTTGTGTGTCCACTTTGCTTGCAGCGAGACCCAGCGTGACGTAAAGACGATTCTGAGGATCGACAATTTTTTTAACCATGAGGCCAAAAGGTTCTCCACGACTGGTAAGATCAAAAAATGCATGTCCTTCATCTCCAATTTTAGTTGGAAAAAAATCTGGAGGGTAGAGCATGAAATCCTCATTGGAGGCAATCACAGGCTTCATTTTGGTGTCAAAGAACACGGCTTCAAGATTGAGACGTTTACGTAAGCTATTGATAAAATTTTGATCAAGACGGATCACTTCTTCAAGATAGCCAACAATTTTATTTCTCTTATCTAAAATGCGAGTGAAAACCACAAGTGATAATCCTTGGCCGGTCTGCACTTCTCGAACAGTGTATTGTCCAGACCTTTTGATTTGCTTGGTCACATCCGGTGAGAGCGAGATCTCCGCTTTCTCTAATCGGGAATCAGCAAGAATTTGATTGTTGGAATTTCGCTCTTGAGCAACAATAAGATTTCCATCTTTGTCAAAGAGCGCAATATGTGAAGCGGTATAAGTTTTTAGCCATTCTGTGAGTATTCGCCGTGCCCCAGAAATATTCCTCGTAGCTACGTGATAAGCCAAAGCGGAATCTGCCGCATGTAACTTTCCGTACGTGAGAATGACGCCTTCATATTCGGCCAAACTCACGCCAATTTCTCGAATATTTCCTTCTAAGCGTTTCTGAAGTTCTGCGTTGATCGAATCTTTGTATAAGACGGTGCTGTATCCAGAAATGAAAGCCAACGGAACAATTGTAAAGGTTAGAAACCATAATGTTAAAATGCTTGTAAGAGATGTTTTTGCGGTTTTCACTTGGATGCCTCAACCGACATGATGACTCTCATTTGACCTTCCGGCATCACTCGAGGATGTTTTTCTTTTTTTAATGTCACGTGACCGATGTCACCTAGCCGTTGTTCAAATTCAGTGTAGTTGGCTTCGGGCATTGTGAAATGGTAATAGCGGCTATCGCCTTTTTTCCAACCCAGCTCCACCTGGCCGGCCTTTTTACCGCCAAGACTGACGACAATTTCGGTGATTTTGCCCGTGGATTCTTCATCGAGTTCATCGACCTTGATTGTTCCACGCCACACAAAACCTTGCCGTTGAGGAGCGGCCTCTTCTGACTCTTCAGTGTCATTGCTCGACTGAACAACTTCTTCATCCGTGCGAGTAACAATATCAGCAATAGCTTGGTTCTTTTTGCGACTCTCTTCCAATTGCTGGGCATAGAGTTCAGGAGAGGGGAAACTCTTGGGCCATTCAGGCCCGTACGTTGGCCGCGCTTTAAGTGCTTCCATATCATCTTCAATGGGAACGGCTCTCTTGAGTAAAGGAGCGGTAGGTTGTGCTCTCTGAATAACCCGAGCCATATTTAACCATGGAAAATAGCGGACGGTAGTGACAACCAAAACACCAATCACAAAAAGTTGTACAGACCATTGAGTGGTGCTGGACATTTTTTTCCAAGAATATTTTTGCAGTTTTGATTTCATCCCGGGCACTGGAGAATCAATGAAACTCAGCAGCTCTGCGCGCGGGGTAATTTTAGAAAGTTTTTCGAGAAAATCTTTTTGGATTTTCATTTTCTGAAATAATGCTTTTAAATCCGCGTTTTTGGCGAGCGATTCTTCAATCGCATTTTGACGTTCCTTATCTAGAGAACCCTCTAAATAAGCGGACAACAATTCCTTCGCAAAAAAAGGTGACAGCTCTCTCATTCTTTTTCTTTCAAATTAGATCTTTCCTGAAGAGCCATAAATTCTAATCCACGCCCGATGCGAAAATAAACTGTTCCCTTTGGAACCTTCAACGCTTGAGCAATGACGTCGATGGAGAAATTCAAAACATAGCGCAGAATAAGCACAACTTCAGACTCACTATCGAAATTCTTAAGAAATGTTTTCCAGTGAGCAAAAGTTTCTGGACTTTCCATTGTCCAGTTTGGAGATGACTGATTGGAAATTTCAGAAAGCTTTCCGCGAGCGATTTTTTTGCGCATATTTTTTAGAGTGACTAAAAGTTCTGAAACCATCAGCACATCTTTAGGAGTTCCTGAATGAGATACAGATTTTTTATTGAAAGTTTTGAGGGCTTCCATCGCAGAATGGACAGCAAGGCCTTCATCAGCAAAACAAAGATAAAAGAAATTCAAGGCTAGCTTAGAATAGACTGAGGAGTCCCCGGCTTGGGCGCCTGCGACGTTGCCACCCCCGCCAGCCATGATTAATCCGTTGTCAATTGTTTGAGGAGATCGAGCTCTTCAAGTACTTTTCCGGAGCCCAAAACCACGCAAGTCAGCGGATCTTCGGCAAGTGAAACAGGAAGACCGGTACGTTCTCTCAAGAGTACGTCCAAGTTTGCGAGAAGTGCACCACCGCCGGTGAGAACAATTCCATTGTCTACAATATCAGAGGCAAGCTCTGGAGGTGTTTTTTCAAGTGCAGTTTTGACTGCATCAACGACTTCGTTGATTGAATCTGTCAAAGCATCATGAACTTGAGTCGAAGTGATTTCGATTGTTTTTGGAGCGCCAGCCACGAGATCGCGACCTTTGATTTCCATCACGCGTTCTTCTTCGAAGGGATAAGCATTGCCAATAGCCATTTTAATATTTTCAGCGGTTCGTTCACCAATAAGCAAATTGAATTGGCGGCGAACATAATTCACGATGGCTTCGTCAAATTTATCGCCGGCGACTTTGATGGATTTGCAATACACAATCCCACCAAGACTAATAACGGCCACACCGGTGGTTCCCCCACCGATATCGACAACCATATTGCCGCTTGGCTCAGTGATGGGAAGCCCTGCACCAATGGCAGCGGCCATAGGCTCTTCAATCAAGTACACTTCACGTGCACCAGCTGATTGAGCAGATTCTTTGACGGCGCGTTTTTCAACTTGAGTGATTCCGTAAGGAACACAAATAATGATTCGAGGTCTGACGAAAGATTTTTTTCCACCTGTCGATTTTGAAATAAAATATTTGAGCATGGACTGGGTGACTTCAAAATCCGCGATGACTCCGTCTTTGATCGGTCGAATGGCCACAATTGATCCAGGAGTTCGTCCCAGCATCTCCTTGGCTTCCTTACCCACCGCTAAAACGCGATTTTGTAATCCACGGTAATTTTTCTGAACGGCCACCACAGAAGGTTCGTTCAAAATGATTCCACGGCCACGGGCGTAAACAAGTGTGTTGGCGGTGCCCAGATCGATGGCAATGTCGTTTGCAAAATAATCGGTGAATCTATCAATGATGCTCATGATTAATAATTAAACTTTCTCTAGGTGTATGAAGTCAAGTGATTGATGGGACTCATCTAAACTAAATTTCTATTTATCAAATTTTCTATTTCGCTTTACCATTCAAAGTGCCGCACCTTGTCACCGCGCTCTTCGATCTCACTCATAGCTTGAACTCCGATTTCGAGATGTTGATCCGCATAGTCGCGGAAAACTTTTTTGGCGGAAGACTTGGTTTTAATTTTCTTCAATGGCAAATCGCTTACCAAAAGTAAAGCGCCGCAAGGAACCTTACTGGAAAATGCTGTCACAAAAAGTGCTGAACATTCCATTTCAATCGCAGCGACTTTTTCTCGAATTAAATTTGTCTTGAATTCATCATCAAATTCCCAGAACCGATAATCAGTGGTGTGAATGACACCCGCTTGATATTTGAGATTTTTTTCGACGATTATTTGACTCAAGAATTTTTGGATTTTAAATGCGGGTAACGCAGGAACTTGCTGAGGCATGAAATGAATGCTTGTGCCTTCGTCTCTGATAGCTGCGATGGGCAAAACAAAATCGCCAATTTTTAAATCACGATGCAGACCTCCGCACATTCCTAGCATCAGAACCGCATCAGGAGAAATGCTCGAAAGCATTTCAATGACCAAAGCTGCAGTAGGACTGCCGATTTTGAAATCGACAATGCTCACACCGAGAGATTTGCTATGGGCGACTCTCATGACTGATCCATTTTGAAGAGGAGCATCGTAAAGCTTACTGAAGCGCTCCATGTAATATTCAAAATTGGTAAGAATGATGTGTTTCTGGAAATCTTTGGCTAAGGAGCCGGTGTAGCGCTCCAGCATGTTCTTAGCGATTATCGCTTTCTTAGGATTGTTCCAAGTACGCTGTTGCTCATTGATAAGCGTTTTAATGCTGGGAGTTTTCATTCTTATGAAGTCCTTGCGCGTGTAGTAAATTTCGGTTAGTTTATGCTACTTTATGTATGACCAGCAAGCCTTTGATAAATTAAAAAACTTTTTCGAATCCCATAGCGCGAGCCTGGCGGCAGCAAAGCTTTTGAAGCCTAACGTCGATGTGGGTGTTGTAATCAACCAACATAATGAATGCGCGTTTTTCAAGGATACCGCAGGTAAACCTCATTTTGAACGAAGGCGAGCTGAAGACCCGGATGTGATTTTTTATCTCACTCCGGAAGCTGTTGAGAGTCTGGTTCATGGTCCCCACGGAACAATTTCCGAGGTAGCAGTCAATGTGACTAAGAATTACTTGGCAGGTACGATCAAAGTGAAAATCGCCGGACCGCTTCCCAATCTGATTATTCGAGGATATATGGACATCCTAAGAGCCGGCGCTCAAGGTCTGTTTTCTAAATTAAAATAATTTTTTTGATAAGGTTTTTTAGGCTTCTTATATTCAGGACTTTCCGCTCCCTATTCAAAATCGAAAAGTTTAGAGAGTGGAATCAATCTTTCCACATGCGGAAGGGAAATAAATTCTGTATTTTATAAGATCTTGCTGCTACAAAGTAAGGAAAGCTACAGGATAGGAAAAGGATAAGGAAAGACAAAAAATAGCTAAGAAGAGGGAAAAGAATGGGAAAAGTTCAACGCAAGTTTGGTTTGTTTCTTAAGACTCGGCGCCTCAAAGCAAATATGACCCAGTCACATTTAGCAGAGAAGTTGGGATACCGTCCTCAATTTGTCGCGAATTGGGAACGTGGCATGAGCAATCCTCCGGAAATGATTTTACCCAAAATTTCTACCCTTTTGAAGGTTCCTAAAGCGGACATCATTCAATTCTTAGTGAAAGAACGTCGAGAAAACCTCGATATTCTTTTCAAGCGTATCAAAAACTAATTTAATTTTTATTGATTATGGTGGGAAGCTTGAGCGAAAGCTCATGTAGCTTTGCTCTCTGTTCGGGAGACCACCCGTTCGCGAAAGCCTCAGGATTTTTGGAATACTCTTCCACAATTTCTTTCATCTTTGCGGGATCACCATTTGCCTTGTTCACCAATAAAGGCAAGACGTCCGCGGCAAGATCGTAAATACTTTCACTGTTCTTAGAATTGTTTCCGGTCAGATTGCTGACATAGTCATCGGCTTTTTTGCCATCACCCTTTTCGATCGAACTCTGTCTCTGCTTTGGATCTCGGAGAAGCGATTGAGTTTTGGTTGTGGCTTCTTTGGAATAAGCGTCGAGTTTTTCATCGGTGAGTGTTGGAACATTTTCGCCTAATGCTGATACCGAGAAAATAAATGAAAGAAATACGACGACTTTGCTCATAAGAACTTGTCGGTTTAAAACTGCATCTTCTTGAGCCATAAAAATCTTACTTAAAACCTAATTCTCTAGATATTCCTTACCCTTATACCGAGTCGCAGAAAATGTGAAAACAAACGAAACGACCAGCATGAGACCTGTAAAAAATAGAAAATAGGCAGTGCCTTTAAAAATATTTATTCCAGAAACAAATGCCGTCAGCATATTTCCAAGAAAAACCGTTATGAGCCAAAAACTCATGATTGTGCTCTTCATCGATTTCGGAGCTTGGGTGTAGGCAAATTCAAGTCCAGTGATTGAAATTAGAATTTCTGCTGCAGTGATGAAAAAATAGGGAACCGCTTGCCAAGCCAGGTTCACATATATGCCATGATCTAAAAGATTTTGAATGAATGCGACAATCAAAAATGAGAGTGCAGTCACAAACATACCGGTAGCCATTTTTCGCAGTGGCGTGACATTGATTTTAAGCTTTCTGTTCACGAAGGGGTAGAGAACGTAAGTGAAAAGAGGAATCATGATTAGAATCAGAATTGGATTGAGTGCCTGAAGTTGCTCGGGATCGAGTTCAATTCCAAAAAAATGTGGATTCATTTTCTGTCCCTGCAAAACCCAACTCGAACCATACTGATCATACAAAGCCCAAAATATAGAGACTGTCGCAAAAACTTTGACCAGACCCCAGAGCGCCCTTTTCCCCTCGGCTTTCTCAGCTATTTCTTCTGGTGAAATCGCGACTACACTTTTGCGAATAGGCAAAACACGAACGTAGTGTTTGGTGCCGAGCCAAAAAACAAATGTGGCTAGAGCCATCAGAATTCCAGGAATTCCAAATGCCCAATGTGGTCCAAAATGGTGAAGCGTCCACGGAATTAGTAAGGTTGCAAAGAAAGATCCGAAATTAACAGACCAATAAAAGAGGTCATACACTTTAGAAACGAGATGTTTATTTTCTTTCGTGAACTGATCTCCTACGAAAGCAGAAACGCACGGTTTGATTCCGCCAGAACCTAGGGCTATGAGTGCCATCCCGACATACAAACCGCCGCGATTTTCCCATATCGATAAAACTCCATGGCCCAAGCAATAAAAAAGAGAGAGCCACAAAATAGTTTTATATTTTCCCCAAAAATGATCAGAAATATAGCCACCCAACAACGGCATCAGATAACAAGCGCCAACAAACAGATGATAGGAGGCTTCTGCACCAGGAGTGGGGACCATGAGATGACTCACCATAAACACGGTGAGAATGCTTCTCATGCCATAAAAACTAAAACGTTCAGCGGCTTCGTTTCCAATAATAAATTTGATTTGCGGTGGGAATCTCATTTTTTATTGCCCTGTCTTCCAGCCCATTTCTCTATGGATATGGGCTTGGTAAAGTTCTCGTTCGATTTTGACTTTTTCATCGGACCAACTGAGCTCTATTTTCATCACCCTTATAATTGATTCGATCACAGACGCGCCATGATCATGTCGAGTGAGATAAAGCGGGCTTCGTCTAAGCATAAAATCTCGCAGATGGAGACATTGACTGTTCTTAACGGCGAAATAAGCTTCAATAACCCAAATTTCTTTGAGTCCTTTTTGAGAAGCTTCTTCAATCATCTGCAGACCATCATCACCATGGCGAATTGCCAAAAGTTTTGCGTCTTCCTTTGAGATCCCATAATCTCTCGCCCAAATTTCCGATCTGGAAATGCTGCTGGAAAGTTTTTCCGGCGTGACGTTAGGATTTATTGGATCTCGAGTTTGATTCCTCGCATATTGAACTTTCTGTTCCATAGAGAATTCTTCGCGCAAAACTGTTTCGACAATATCCCGAGCCATGCGGCGATAAGTAGTGTACTTTCCACCCGCCACAAAAGTGATATTGTGCGGAGTATGCTTGATCAAATGTTCCCGACTTGTTTTACTCTCGGTGCTACTTCCATCGGCAACGAGCGGCCTCACGCCAGAGTAACTGGATATAATATCGGATTTTTCTAATGCTGCTCCGGGAAAATAACCATTCACAATTTTAAGAAGATAATCAACATCCTCAATGTTAGTTTTTACATCGATTGGATCTTCTTTGTAATCTGTGTCTGTTGTTCCAATAATGACAATTTCACCACGTGGAATGGCAAAAATAATCCGACTGTCATTCTCAGTCGCCATAACAACAGCACTGGTTGTAGGAATTTTCGCCGCAGGAATAACTAAATGAATTCCTTTGCTTGGTCTTAAAATCTTTTGCCAATCGTTAAAAAGATTTTGCCCTAAAATATCTGTCCATGGTCCGACCGTGCTGACAAAATGTTTTGCTCTGATAGTAAAATCTTTTCCGTTGAAACTATCATGAATATGCAGAGCCTGAATTTTACCTTGAGCCGATATATCAGCTTTCCCAACTTGGCAGTAATTTGCAGCAATGGCGCCGTAATTTTCGGCGGACCTCAACGTTTCAACCACGAGTCTGTCATCATCCATATAGGCATCACTGTACAAATAGGAGCCGGCTAGATTTTTTTCTTGAAGTTGCGGCAATTCATACATGGTGCTGAAAGTAGAAAGCCTCTCATGAAACTTGGGCGCATGAAAAAGGGCGAGCATGTCGTAAAGCCACATTCCCAAACCCATTTTGAACATTCCAACTCTGCCACCCTTATATACCGGAAGAATAAAAGTCAGAGGGTGTACCAAGTGAGGCGCGATCTGAAACAACACGTGCCGTTCATTTAATGCTTCGAACACAAGGCCGAATTCTAAGTTTTCTAAATACCTAATGCCGCCATGAATAAGTTTGCTGGATCGGCTACTGGTACCAGAGGCAAAATCATTCTGTTCAATGAGACAGACTTTCATTCCTCGGCTGGCGGCATCTCTGGCTACGCCCGCACCAGTGATTCCCCCGCCCACAATACAAAGATCAAAATTTTCTTCGCCCATTCTCTGAATATTTTTATTTCTCATTTTGATTTGATTTGCTCCCGCAAAATTTTTAGAGCGAACACGAGTTTACCTTGCCTGCCCAAATAGATGAGTTTTCCGATTTCCAGTAAGCTGAAAAATAAATAAGCATAAATAATTTCCCATCGAAGCGCCGGAAAACAAAACTGTATTAACCATAAAGTGAAAATCAAAAGAGCATCGATAAATCCAAACTGCATATCCATCATTATTAATATGGAAAAGAAGGATTGAACCACGGTGAGAAGAATTTCTTCTGTTTGGAATTTATCAAAGAAAATCGGAGTGACCGCATGCTTTGAAATCGAAAAAACAATTGGAATCATCGCCGCCAGCAAGGTCCATTGAACGATATTGGAGGAAACAAGGTTCATAAAAGCCATAGGTGCTTTTGATTCTTTTCTGGCCCAATTGAAAGCGGTGATTTTTTCTGGAAATTCGCTGACAAAAGGCGCAACCCACTGAACAAAAACGAATGTTGAAATTCCTAAAGTCACAGACAATTTTTCTAAGCCATCCAAAAATGGACCCGCGGAGGTGTAAAGCATCACCCCTCCAATAACGAATAGAAGAATTATTCCCGTTACCCGAACGCGAGGATCTTTAAAAGCGAGAATTCTTTTTCCAATCCAAGGAAGTTCGTGTCCCCCAGCGCCATCATTATGGCCTTTAGCGCCTTTAAAAAGTCTACGTAAATAAATAGCGTAGAAAAGAATCAGAAAAGCTGAATCACCAACCGTGAGAGATCCTTTGATAGCTACAAACCCAAAGTAAAATGTGCTTATAAGGAGAATAAATACTTCCAGGGCGTTTTTATTGGGAATTTTAATCACAGCTCGAGATTTACCAGATATCACATATGCAAAATAAACCATCGGCCAACCAAGGCCCACAAGCAGGCGCAATGAGCCGGTGAGATTGGCAATCATGAGAGTTTGCTTTTGTTGAAAAGCAATCGTTGCTTCAACCGCAAACTCAGGCATGACTTGCAGCCAAGCAAGAACCGCTAGTGCCAAGCCTTGGGAGATGTAAATTTCTGCGGTCTCTGCCGCCCAACCAATAATAAATGCCGATAGCAATAAGGCCGGCAATGCCCAATACAAATTGTCCATGAAGCAAGTCTCGCAAATTTGATTAGCTTTTTAAAGTCTTCTTCTTGTATTTTAACTTTATATGCAATGGAACCCAGAAATAACTAAGCGCCTCGAAGAACTTCTTTCTACTCCCAACCATGAAAAAACTGCCGTTTTTGATGCAGATGGTACTCTGTGGCCAGATGACCTAGGCGAAGCTTTTTTTAAATATCAAATTCAATTTGACTTAGCTCCCGGCCTCAAAGGTATGAAAAGCCCATGGGAATATTATTCGCGATTGGACCGAGTCAGCACTTCAGATGCCAATGCATGGCTCACAAAATTAAACAGTGGTTTGCCTCTGAAAGAACTTCGGGAACAAGCTAAGAGATTTTATGAGTCTACATTCAGAAAAAAACTAAATCCTTTGATGGTTGATCTCATAAAGAAAATGAAAGAACGGCATTTCGACATTTGGATTTGCACGGCCAGCATGCGTTGGGCTATTGAACCAGTACTCTATGATTTGGATTTGCCGATGGATCGTTTGATTGGAACCGAATGCGAAATTGACTCAAAAGGACGACTCACACAAATTATCAAAACCCCCATTCCCTATGCTGATGGTAAAAAACGAGCCCTCGATATTGCTTTAAATGGCAAGCTTCCTACTTTTGTAGCTGGGAATTCCTCTGGAGACACACACATGCTCCAAGTGGCCACGGTGATGCCACTAGTGGTTCAGTACTTTCCAGTGCGTCCGGAAATTGCGGGAAGTGAGCTTTCGCTTCGTCAAGAAGCTGAAAACATGGGCTGGCCCATTCAGTTATTCAAAGAGTAATTAATTTTCACGAATTGGAATTGGCTGGAGACCAGCGGCATTTTCAAATTCAAAACTTGAATTTTTCTTTTTGGTAGGATTAATTTTAGGAAAAACGGGTAGATCTTTTGCAGTCCTAAAAACCACGTGAAGCTCTGGCTCTGAGCCAGAATTTTTCTCATAATACACATCAATTCCGACCCACTCAAGCTTTAAGGTTTCAGGCTTTTTGCTCGCATGCAAACGCATGTTTATCGACGGAGCTTCGATATAAGAATGGTGATGCGTGAAAGCTTGCATATGAACATTATCAGTTGATGCTTTTTGTGACTTTTCAATAAAATCTTTGCGAATGCCGCCATTTCTTGAAAACAACGCCCAGTAATTTTCTCGATCCGAATCATTGGCGACTAATATTTTATCTATAGCTTCGTTGATTTTCCTGTCTTTATAAAATGGGCGCATAAAGACATGGTCGAATCCAGATCCTGTTAGAAAACCCGCGACAGAAAACACAATCGTGGAATAGGCCATACCAACATCGGATCCCTCAAGTGGGAGCATTCCGAAAGCAAAAGCAAGCGCCATAAGTGAGTTTCTTTGGTCTAGGATCGAGGGAATAATATTTCTTCTGGCAATCTGCGAGTATACATTTCTGAAAGTTTCTAGAAAATCTCGAATATTTTCTTTCCCGGAAATGACGGTCGTTCTAGTAAAATTTTGAGTGCCTTCATTTTTACTTTCAATGGTTTTTGCAAAATCTTCGACGCCTTTTATTCGGGAAGCTATTGAAGCTTTTCCAAATCCCCAGCTGTAGGAATCGCTATTGGCGAAGCCTTCAGGAATCCCTGCTCGAACTTCCAGGACTTTGAGTTTTTGTTCGCGGAACACTTTGAGCGTATTAAGAGTGTACACTGGTGACGATATTTGGAAGGTTTCCAGGCGTGCAATTGCGTTTAATACGAGAAGGCAAACTCCCGTTTTAGTCGGTGTCACGGCCTGGGCTCTAATGCTCATTAGCGTAAAAATGAGCGCCAGAAAGGTTTTTATAAGTTTCATGACAAAACTACGTTTCAATTAATGGGCCAACTTCTGCTCGCCGAAATTCTTGTTTGGTTTTAGCCTTTGCCCACGATAGCTTCGATTTCAGAAATCTCTTTAGGCGCTTTGACGGTCATGTTTTCGCAACCTTTGGCGGTAACATAAATATCATCTTCAATGCGCACGCCTAAGCCGCGGAGTTCTTTGGGGGCTGTCTTATCATTCAGAGGAACATAGAGTCCGGGCTCAACAGTGAAACACATTCCGGGCTCAATCCGGCGAGACTCTCCGTCCACCTGATAGTAACCAGAATCATGAACATCCATGCCCAACCAGTGACCGGTACCATGAGGGTAATATTTTAAATATTCTTTCTTTTCTATCAGAGATTTCACTGAGCCTTTCAGAAGTCCAAGCTTGATCATTCCCTCGGTCAACATCTCAACCGCATGGGTGTGGATTGCAGAATATCTCAATCCGGGTTTAATCATTTGGATACAGCTTTTTTGAACATCTAATATAACTTGATAGAATTTACGCTGAGCAGGTGAAAATTTACCATTCACGGGATAGGTACGGGTGATATCGCCAGTCAGGTAATTGAACTCAGCACCCGCATCTATCAACATGAAATCACCATCCAAGCACTGATCTTTGTTTGTGACGTAATGCAGAGTTGTGGCGTTTGCTCCACATCCGACAATGCTGCCGTACCCCAAACGTTCTGAACCGCTAGCTTTGAATACCCGCTCAACCTCAGCCTGCACTTGATACTCAAACATTCCAGGCTTTGTCATTCTCATGGCAGCAATGTGACCACGAGCAGAGATATCGCAGGCTTTTCTCAGATCTTCTAATTCTTCTTTCGATTTAAAAAGGCGCAATTCTCCGACGAGAGGGTCGATGTCACAGATATCTTGCAGCCCACGTCCACTGCGTCCGCGTGATCCTTTGACGATTCCCATCATTGTCAAAACTTTTTCATCCATCACGCTTTGTCGTCCAATGTGATAGTAAATTTTTGATGCATCTTTAATAATTTCCGGCACTATTTTTTCGAACTCGCTAATGGGATAAACGTGATCAGCGCCGAAAGATTCACCGGCGCTTTCAATTCCATATCTAAAACCATCCCAACGTTCTCGAAGCACATTCTTTTCTCTCACAAAGAGAATGTATTTGTTTTTCCCAGTTGGATTAAGAACAACTATGCTTTCGGGCTCGGCAAATCCAGAGAGATAATAGTGTGTGCTGTCCTGGCGGTAGTCATAATGAACGTCATTATTCCGAAGCATTTCGGGGTTAGAGGGGATGATGGCGACTCCATTTTGTATTTTTGCAAAAAGCTTGGCGCGTCGTTTTTTATAAATTTCTTTCCCATTAACAGGCCCGTTGTTCAGCACGATTGACTCCTTTTATTTGTTCATTCCAATTTGTTTCATGAGTTCTGGCAAAAGAGAGGTGGCAAAACGTTCTCCAGCTTTTACTAGATCTCTACGAGAATCAAAATCTAAAATATCTTCCGTCGCTGGAATTTTTAGAACCATATTGGCTCTTTGAAATTGCCATTGATTCGCCGACTTTACCGCAGTCAAAATCGTTAATCCTTCATCGCCATGACTCACACGATTTTTTATGAGAAGCGGTCCATCTCCCAACACGTCAACATAGATAATAAATTTCGCGCCGTCTTTGAGCATGGGATCAAGCCACTCGGCCTGAGCAGCAACAGCTCCGGAAATCCATTTGCCTTGATACGGTTTGTAAAATGGGGGGAGGCTAGCGCATTTCATAATGTCATCGACAGCTCCACCACTACGCAAATATTGAATCTGCATTCCTTGAGCGGCGGAACATCCAAATGGAATTTTTGCGGTGGAAAATTTCTTATCGCCAAAAACAAGTTTTAAGAATTGGGCGAGCGAAGACGAATCTTTAGTCTCGACATCGCTATGAAGAAATCCGCCGGCAGGCACTTGATCTTTTCGAAGCTTCAGCATTTGCCATTCAACATCATTGGCACTTTTAGAAAAACTATAAAGACCGGCAACAACCGCTCCCCACTCTTCTCCGCCAATACTTACGATAGGAATTTGCGCTTGGGTCAATGCTTTCAAAACGCCAACATGCATGAAACTTCTCATCAACCCGGGACCAAGATAAACTCCCACGGGCAAAACATTTCCGGGACTCATAGGCACTTGAATGGGAGCTGAGTTTGCAGGTTCAGGAGCGGCAGTAGTGGTAACTTTTTTATCTTGAGAATTTTCAGAGTAAACAGTGGGCTTGGAGGGGTGTCTTCTTTCCACGGAACTACAACCGCCGAGAAAGCTAAGGAGCAGTGCTAAATATAAAAAATTCCGTGTTGCCATCGGTTCCTTTGATTGGACTGGGGAAGATCTTTTTCACCGAAAAGCCAAGCCCTTCGGAAAGCGTTCTGATCTTCTCTTGAACTTGTTCGTGAAGCAAGAGATCTTTGACGATTCCCCCTTTACCAACCTGCCCCCTCTCCACTTCAAATTGCGGTTTAATTAGAGCTAGTAAATATCCTTGAGATTTCAAATATTTCTTAGCCTCCGGAAGTATCAGTCGAAGTGAAATAAACGAAACATCAATCACTACCAAATCAACTTTTTCCGGAACTAATTCTGGAGGTATGGCCCGAGCGTTTACACCCTCGTGAGCTTGAACTCGCGCATCATTTTTAATTTTCCAGCTCAATTGGTTATGACCTACATCAAGTCCAATGACCGAAGTCACTCCATTTTGTAAAAGGCAATCTGTGAATCCGCCAGTGCTGATTCCAATATCTAGCGCTTTGAATCCAGTGACGTTAAGTTCGGATTCATTGAGTGCCCCTTCGAGCTTTTCCCCACCGCGCGATACATATTTAAGCTGCGCTCCCTCCTTGAGACGAAACACCGTTCCCGGCTCAAAGGTTTCCGAAGGCTTTTGAATGAGGCGATCTCCCAAGCAGACTTGTCCCGCCATGATAAAAGCATGCGCCTGACTCCGTGAAACAGCCAAGCCTTGATCAACAATCAACCTGTCGACTCTTTCTTTTTTCATTTCTGGCATGCCATCCTTTTGAGGATGGAAAAGGCAATCCCTTCAGCGTCGATTTGAGATTTATGCCGAAGACTTTCTTGAGTCCCGTGTTCAACAAACTCATCGGAAACACCAAGGGTCAAAACGGGAATGGAAATATTGTTTCGAGCGAGAGATTCTAATACCGCAGAACCGAGTCCGCCAATTATGGAATTTTCTTCGACGGTAACAACCAAAGCCGTCTTAGATAATGAACTTGCGGTTTGCACTAGCAAGCTTTCATCGAGTGGTTTGATAAACCGAGCATTTACAACTTCGCATAAAATATTCTTATTTTTTAATATCGCTGCAGCAGCCAATGCCTGAGCAACGCAAACACCAGCCGCCCAAATCACGACTGTGGCATTCGGATCAACCAGAACTTTTTCAGCTTTACCTAGTGGAAGCATTTTCAGTTCACTATCTAGCTTAACGCCTAATCCTTCACCTCGAGGAAATCTCACGGCATTAAGAACATTGCTTTCGAGTGCAGTGAAGATCATGTGCTGAAGTTCATTCTCATCTTTAGGCGCCATGATGTGAAATCCGGGAATCATCCGTAGATAACTCAAATCAAAAACACCGTGATGGGTTGGCCCATCAGCGCCAACAAGACCCGCGCGATCCAAAAATAAAGTTAGCGGAATTTTTTGAATTGCCACATCGTGAATGAGTTGATCAAAACCGCGCTGCAGAAATGTCGAATAAATTGCTACGGCCGGTTTCATTCCAGAAAGTCTCAACGCCGCGGAAAATGTGATCGCATGAGACTCGGCAATTCCGACGTCATAGAATCTTTCAGGAAAACGTTTTTGGAATTCACTCAAGCCCGTGCCTTCGGGCATGGCGGCAGTGACAGCCACTATGCTTTGATCTTTTTCTGCCATCTTGCAAAGTGTTTGAGAAAAAATTTGGGTGTAACTAGGAGCAATCGTTGGAGCTTTAGTTGGCTTTTCTGTTATTCGATCAAACCCTTGAAGTCCGTGAAAAGCTCCTGGGTTTTTCTCTGCAGCTGCAAGTCCTTTGCCTTTGACAGTTTTGACGTGAATCAGCAGCGGCCGACCATTACTCGAGTGATCATTGATTTTACTTTTCGCATTACTGAAATTTTCAATCAACGTTTTCAAATCATGACCATCAACTGGTCCGCAATATTCAAAACCCATGGTTTCGAAAAACTTCCGTTTTTGCTCGGAGGCTTGAGAAGACCAACCCATGTTTTCAGAAATACTCATGTCATTGTCATTGAGAATCACAATCGTATTAGATCTTTTCATATGGCCGAGGTGATTCAGACCTTCGAAGGCGAGGCCTGCAGAAAGAGCTCCATCACCAACGACCGCAATGACTTTTCGATTAGATTTTTTTTGCCAAAGACCTTCAGAAAATCCAGCAGCGGCACTGAGCGCAGTCGAAGAATGTCCCGCACCGAAAGCATCATAAATACTCTCTGAGAGTTTTGTGAATCCGGAGACCCCACCCTCGCGACGCAAAGTCTTGAGAGCTTCGTGCCTTCCAGTAATAGCTTTGTGGGCATAGGCTTGATGGCCAACATCCCAAATGAGAATGTCCTCGGGAGTATCAAAAACGTAATGGAGAGCGACGGCTAATTCGACAACGCCCAAGTTTGCAGCCACGTGGCCGCCATTTTCCGCCATCACATCAATAAGATAGGTTCTCAGTTCCTGGGTATATGTGGATAATTGCTCGGGAGATAATTTCTTTAACTCTTGCGGACTGCCTACGGAAATCATTCGGCTGGTTGTGAGAAGTCCTTGGTGGTTTCAGTGCCATCGGGATTCACGGACAAAAGAAGTTTAACTCGTTTTTCAGCTTCAGATAGTTTCAGATTACATTGACGGGAAATCCCAACGCCCTCTTCAAAGAGCTTCAAAGATTCTTCAAGCGCCAACTCACCGTCCTCAAGTTTATGAACGATTTCTTCTAGTCTTTTTAGGTTCTTTTCAAAATCCATTGAGCCTCCGGCAAGCAGTCATTTCAGTGGGCAAATCATGCCGGATTATTTTCTTTTTGTCGATCTTTTATTGACACATAAAGCCATCCCGATAAACTCCTCAGCGGGGGTACAGGGATGAAAAAAACAAATGGGGCGTTAGGTCTTTCTTTAGTCATATCTGGATTTTTAACTTTGGGTTTGACCGGGTGCAAAAGCGGCTCGAGTGCGAATGGCCAAGGCGGAAAAGCAGATGTGGAAATCCAAAAATCTTTCACAATACAAAGTTTAGCGAGTGATTCAAGTCGACCGGCACCGGCAATACCGAATCTGGGAAATCCAGCAGACAGCGGTTCCATCAGTTTAGATAAAGCCCACGTCTCAGTGAGCAAGTCTGCGCTTGAAAAAGAATTTTTATTGCAGATCGAAGTGATCGGGCAATATCCAATCCCGCAGTTCAACAGTTTTCAAAGTCGCATTGTCATGTTCAGAGAAAAAGCAGGAAAACTTTATTTGATTGAATCTTCACGCGGCCAAGATGTTGGCAGAAGTTTCCAGCAAGACTTGCTTCTCGCTGAATATCCGATAATCAGTGAAACCGATCAATCAGTCACTTTTGATTTCAACCTCGGAATGAAAAATCTCTTTATTGCTGGGGATTGGGTTGCCCGAGACCAACAACAAACCAACCCGTTCGAATCCATGCAAGTAGGAGTCAGCTATATAGATTCCGCGGAGTTTTCAAAAAACAACAATTTGGTGATCAAACAAATTGCACAAATGAACATTCAAAAACCATCGGGATCATTTGATACTTCAACTTCAAGTTTTCTTTATTATCTCGCTCCCTACATTCCAAATCCGGTTTTCAAACCCACAGTTTCAACTAGAAATTATGATCGCATGGGATTTTTTGAAGTTGCACCTACCTTCAATGACCTGAGTGGAACAACCGTTTATGCGACTAAAGAAGATATTTCCAAACCTATTGTTTACGCGATTTCCGCCAACACTCCCGCCGACTACAAACAAGCGGTGAAAGACGGAATTTTATATTGGAACAAGGCTTTCGGAAAAGAAATGGTCCAAGCGATAGATGCACCCGCAGGCGTCACGGCCCCTGATGCGGATTACAATATTGTCCAGTGGGTCGAGTGGGATTCCGCGGGCATGGCTTATGCCGATGCACAAATGGATCCTTTGACCGGAGAAATTCTCCATCAACAAGTTTACTTCACAAGCGCTTGGGCAAAAATTGGATATTTCTCTGCGGAAAAATTACGTCGCTTGGTTTCTGGACAAATTCCAGACTCGCAATCACAGGGAGCGCCAACACTTGGACTCCAAGGATTTATCTCGCAGAAACTTTGCAACATGGACATGAGTGAAGCTCTTAGTCCTGCAGCAATCAACGCCATTCTCAGCGAAAAAGATCCCGCCAAAGTTTTGAAAGCATCACAGGATCTTATGAGAGAAGTGGTTGCGCATGAAGTGGGACATACTCTTGGTCTTAGACATAATTTTGCAGGTTCCACTGCAGAAAATATTCTGCTGGCCAGCCGCATGGATATTTTCAAAAAATATCTAGGATCTGGAGCCGCTCCTGCAGGCATCATCCCCACGAGCACCGTCATGGATTACAATTTTTATCCTGAAGGAATGATGGTTGGAGACATGATCGCAAAAGCGCCTTCAGCTTTGGATTATGACACCAAAGCCATCAAACATTTGTTCTTGGGAAATGAATATAAGAACTCAGAGATTCCACTATTTTGTACGGACTCTCAGGTTGGAAAGTTTTTAGACTGCGTCCCTTATGATGCGGGCTCGTCTTACATCGAATATATTAAATATAATGCACACGAAATGATAGATGAACTCCCAAGAACTTTACTTGAAGCGATGATCGCTTCGCGAAATCCTCTGTATGGAAATCAAGCCACACCGCTCGAAGAAATGAATCTGGATGCCAAAGCTCAAGCGGCGACGGTTTTGGCGGGTGAAGCCAATTTCATGAATCTCTACGGCAAAGACACTTTGTTGTTACAGATTGCTCGTGCTTTTCCGACGGTCAATAGCTCGAATCAAATTCAGGTGCGCACAAAAACTTCTAACTATGTTTTATCCGAAATCACCAAAAATGGTGGATTAGAAAACATATTTTTAAACGCAGACAACACCTTAGCGGGAAAACTCATCCAACGCTTCTCTGATCTGTTGAGCAACTCAGAAAATCTGCATGGACTAGCTCCTGATGGAAAACAGTTTAGTTTTTCAGATGACGATGTGGTGACCATGAAGGCATTGGCCACTGAATATTTTAATAGTTTGCAAACAGAACTTATTAAACTAGAAGTGCAGATTTTAGCTGGTACGATTTCCCCAGCGTCCGGAAAAGCTCCAAGTGCGGTTGGCAAATTTGAGAATTCTGCGCTGTCAGATAATCTCGCCCCATTCTTAGCAAAACGTTTAGAAACTTACGTTTTAGAATCAAATGCCACGCCCACAACTTTTCAGAAGGTGTCCCGCACAAGTTCTGACTGGGCTGGGCCCGGAGCCACGCTTGCTCCAAAGGTGGCTCCAGAAAAACGCGATGTAGTTGCTTTCAATCTTCCAAATTTTAATTACGAATTTGAAGTGCGAAAAACTGCTGCCAGTTTTTTAAAATCCCCGAGAGCTGAAAATCTACTTTGGGCCTTCAGCGAAAGAATGACTGTTCAAAAAGATTATGTGGATATGCTCAATAAGGTGGCGCCCAAGGGATCTGGATTTTCGGCCGATATGAAAACCGAACAGCTAGCCGATTTTCCAAAGCCAATGGCCGAATGGTTGGTTGAAGCGCTCGCGGTTGGAGCATTGCTGCAATAATTTTAGAGGACTTTGGCTTTGGCTTGGCCTTTAGAAAGTTTTAATTCAATCTCATCGCCGGTATTCAATTGGGCCATATCTTTTATGATATGGCCTTCTTTTTTGATAATCGAATAACCGCGATCCAACACTGCTAGCGGACTCAAGCTATCCAATTTTCCTGCTAGCCGAGTAAAACTTTGGCCTTTGAACTGCACAGCTTTTTGCATTTGATTTTGGAGTCTGGTTTCAGATAGCTTTATTTTTTGCTTCAGCGCTGCAATCCGATTTTCCGGACTGGCAATTCTTTCCATGAGAAATTTTATTTCGATTTGTGAATCAGAGAGAAATCTCTGCATAGATTGCAGAAGTCTATCTGTCCACTCATCACAGCGAAGCATGAGATCTTGCAATCGACGTTTGGGATCAATCAAGCGTTTAGCAACATTGGTCGAATTAGCACGCGCATGCTGAATTTTCTTAACAATCAGATGAGTCATCTGGCGCGAGAGCATTTTCACTCGCTCAGAAAGATCAGCTTTATTTTTCACCACAAGTTCTGCCGCAGCAGAAGGCGTGGGGGCTCTAAGATCAGCAACAAAATCGCAAATAGTGAAATCAACTTCGTGACCGACAGCGGAAATAATTGGGATGCAACATTCGCTCACTGCTCGAGCAACTTCTTCGGTATTGAAAGCCCAAAGGTCTTCTAGCGATCCACCGCCTCGACCCACAATCAAAACATCAAAGCGGTCCAATCCCATCTTGTGTGCTAGTCTCACCGCTTGTGCGATTTCTCTTGGAGCTTTGTCACCTTGAACGGAAGTGGGCATGATGGTGATATCTAAACCGCCCCCAAATCTGCGACCCAAAACATTCAGCATGTCTTTGATAGCTGCTCCCGTTGGCGAAGTGATCAGGCCAATTTTTTGCGGGAAACTTGGAAGTTGTTTTTTTCTAGAAATATCAAAGAGACCTTCTTTTTGAAGCATCGCTTTGAGTTTTTCAAACGCAACTTGCAGCGCACCGTAACCAACAGGTTCCATGACCTCACAGAAAAGCTGGTAATCTCCACGAGGCTCATAAACGGTGACCCGCGCGCGAACCAAAACTTCCATTCCATCCTCTGGACGAAATTTCAATTGATTGCTAAAGCCCTTGAACATCACGGATTTAATTTGTGCGCCTGCATCCTTGAGCGTGAAATAAAAATGTCCTGACGCCGGAACTTTAAAATTGCTGATCTCACCCTTGACCCAAATAAATGGATAAGTTTTTTCCAAAATGCTTTTGATTTGTCGATTGAGATCACTGACGGTAAGTATCTCGGGTTCAGCTTTTTTAGGCTTGCCTACGTCCGCATTAATCGTGGTCAATTCATTCAAAACAGGTTCTGGAATCCAAACCTGTTTTGACGGAGCTGGAATTGCTGGTGCTACCGGTTGAGGGGTTTGCACAATGGGCTTGGACATTTGGACCGGCATCACGATGGTTTTTTCCATCGCCATCACACGATCAAGACGCGCCTGCATCTCGGGATCAAGACCACCCATTTTGATGGTAGATCTTGGCTTTGGAGATAATGATTTCTTGGATGCGGAGTCGGGATCTTCGACCAAGCCGCCCAACGTGAGTTGCTCTGACATCCCCACTACATATCGAAAGTTTAGGGATTAGGCAACGATCAACCTAACCAAATATTTTGAAGGGACCAAAGCCCTCCAATGGTAAACATGGCATAGGCAAAAAGCC
>JAYTHU010000090.1:0-1273 GCA_043732305.1 Oligoflexia bacterium | reverse complement strand
AATAAGGTTCCCGATGTAGCAAACTCGCCTCGCTTGGCTTAAAACGTGTCCGTATCTCCAGAATCAAGTAGGTAATCCCCTGTTGGTCTCTTAGCTTCTGGCTCATTCGATCCAGATGATTGCACCAAGACCTAAAAAACTCAAAATTGTGCGTTAATAAAAATAGCTGCTCGCATTTATTTTCATTGCCTTTTTTTCCAACTAGAGAAGACCAAATTCGCGAAGAAATTCCAATCGCAAAATTGCTATCCATGCTCGAAATGGGGTCGTCTATCATTACAATCGTACGTGCTCGATCGCAGTTCGCGGCGTCCAAACTTTTAACAAAGTAAAGAAGAGAAATTACCGATTTTTCGCCTTCACTTAGGAAAGTTGCCGGCGCTCCGTTCCTTTCAATTTCGTACAATCCATCCTTCACAAACTTAAAGACCAACTCCCTTCTTCCCAACATTTCCGCCAGTTCAGTATTCAATTCCTCCGCCAAAGAAATTGGATCTCCGCTGTCATTCTGGAGAAGGTTAAGGCGATCCAACGTTGTCGACAATTCCAATTTGATCTTCGATATGTTTAACTCGATCGACTTTGCCAACTGATCGTTCTCCAAATATTCATTTTGAATAGCCAAAACCCGTGAGTTTTCCACCTCCTTAGCCCTCGTCTCCAGAGACGCTTCGATCAGTGGGACCTGAGAATTATGCCGATCAATAACTGCAACTAGGTTGGTGAGATCGAGTCATATGTCCGGTGTTGCAACATGAGAGAGGCTGACTGACTCAAACAGCCTATTTCTCTTTGATTCGAGAAGCTCGTCGAACCGTGCGAATTTTTCAAGTAATTCCCTGAACGTGGTTTCGGCGAGTTCCAATTGGAGTCTAAATTCCTCACGGAATTCCGGAATTATCTGCACCACCGCGGGGAGGAGGCTCCTAATCCTCAATAAATTAACCCGGAGTACCTGGATGGCCTGCAATATCGCATGAATATCAGTTTGGAGCACCTTCAAGCTCTCACTAAAATGTTGGTTTAGTTCATTTCTCCGAGGTTCATCAAAATGCTGAGCGCAAAATAAGCAAGAATGCAGTTCTGGATGAAGTTCCAGACCTTGCTGTACCCAGGAAGCATGGACAGAGTTCTCCTCTAACGACTTGATGATGACAGAAGTGGCCGAGCGATTGCATATCTCCCAAATTTTGCCCGATAGACCTTCAGTTGTGAAAAAACTTTGATCGGGAATGACCAGTACCGGAAATTTTGGCGAATTTATAACTTCCAA
>JAYTHU010000089.1:0-14104 GCA_043732305.1 Oligoflexia bacterium | reverse complement strand
TCTGGTCTCAATATCATCTTTATCTCACCGCCACCTTTTTGAGAGAGCGCGTGAGCATTGTTGATAATGGACTGAATAGCTTCGTGTCTAGAATCCTTCTGACCTTGGGTTCCTCCAATGGCATCAGCAGACTGACCAGTCACTGTTGAAGCCGCAAACATATCGCCGCTTTTTCCACCATGAGATGGGGCGAGGGCAGAGTTTTGCGTTTCCGACAGAATTCCGGTTTTCACATCTTCAGCTTTCATTTGTCTCAAAGCTGATTGTTCAAATTTCGTTGCGTTAGATTTCGCTCCGTTTGTTTTATCAACAACATTTCCTTGGCCTTGTTGTTGGGCCAAGAAATTATGCGATTCCATTCCACCTTCGTCACCACTTTCCATTCCTTGTTTAGAACTGGATTGGGAAACGGCTTGCATGCCCATCACATTTTCAGCAGCAGCAGTTTTAGCTGCGTGTGCATACGAATGAGACTTGCTTGCATTGGCTTCTGCAGATTTTCCATCACTGTTTGATGTGGAACTTGGTGACTCATCAGTTGTGCTTTCACGCATTTGACTCATCAGTTCTGCAGTTAAAGTTTGAGGAACAGCGGGTGTAACTTGCGCCATAGATTTTGCCATAGCATCAGATTGTCCGCTGTTTTGAAGTTGAACCAGCATCTTGGAATAAAGTTGCATTGCTTTCTTTTCATCGCCAGGTGCGAAACTCAAGCTTTTAATAACTTGCATCATGGTTTCCTGTGGCGATTTAGAAAGTTGCCCCGGTGCTAATTGACTGTAGGCCTGAACAAGTCTGTCAGGCGATACACTGAGTTCATTCTCCATGGAGACCATAAACTGAGCGATCGGTTTTTGCACGGGCATCGGCTGCGCTTTAAATTCCATCATTGTTAACATTTTCTGTGTAGGTTGAGCAATGTAACTTCCTTGTCCATCCCACAGACCTTGCTGCATCAATGATTGTTTTGTTGATTCGTCCAAACTTAACGAAGCGATTTGCCTCACAGGGTAACTCACTTGAGCCGATTCAAAGCTTTGATTCATCACGCCCGAAGTGTCGTTAAACGACATCTCATCGTCGAGTTGATTGTTAGATTGATTGCCCATTTGATTGGTTGCTCGATCAACTGATTGACCGGCAGCCAACTTTCCAAGCATGAATGAATCTACATCTTCCAAAGAGCTTACGGCGTCGTCAGAATCATCCGCATTTTGAACCAGGCTATCTTCATTACCAATAGCTTTAATCTGCGGACCAGCTTTGACTTCACCAGAAGCTTTATTCGCAACTTCTGTTGGGCTTTCGTGAACGGGCATTGCTTTTTCGGGGAAGAAAGCGTTCTTGCTTCCCACTTTGGGTTTATCAAGTTTAGCTCTCTCTGTTCGAGCAGGTCTGTCAAGTTTAGTGTTCTCTCTGGCTTTTAATGGGTGACTCGCCATGTGCTCTTCTTGACGAGCGGGCGCTGGTTTTGAACTGGTCACTTTTTTAGCCACAGTTTCGTACGACTCTCCGCCTTCGGCCATGTCATATCCTGTGTTAGCATTTTTTCCCAAGTCCTTGAGTCTGGCATCGGGATAAAAAGTTTTACTACTTACGTTTGTATCTTGAACCATATTATTTTCCTCCTTTCTTTTTTAATTATGCGATCTTTAATCGCACTCACCTTTATGAAGGGTGCTGACCTTTATTTAGAAGCGGGTTCTCTATAACCTGCATATTTTTCCGAAATCTTTTTAGCTTTTTCTGAATCCATTAAATTTAAAATCTCAGCCGCACTCTTATTTTTCATTTTTGTTAAAACTTCTACAGCTAAATCTTCATTGAGTCCTTCAATGACCTTGGCGGCTTGTGCAGGTTTCATGTTTGCGTAAACCGAAACGAGAGATTCCACTTTTTCTTGATCAACCTTTACTTTTTGGTCGAGCCTCGCGGAAATTTTTCCACGAACTTCTTCAAGTTCGGCCAGACGTTTCTCTAATACATCCTTTTGCTTCTGCAATTCTTCTTCCAACTTATTGAGATCTGACTCTCGAGCGTCGAGTGTTTTTTTTCTATCTTCTAACTTACTGAAAAGAGCCACTTCATCGTCGCTCCAAGTCTTGCGCACGGCAGATTTATCAGCTTTATCCTGAGCCTTGTCAGCGGCGATTTTTTCCTCTTCGCGGTCTTTGGTCTCGGAAGACTTTTCCCCAGATTTGTCAGCGGTTTCTCCAGCGAGTGCTTCGCCTAAGATACTAATTTCAACGCGGCTAAATATTTTCTCCGCCCGCGTGTCACCAATATAAAGATAATATCCACTTCCACCCGCCAAAACACACGCTACCAAAATGAGCCACACTTGCGGTGACCCCATTTTCTTTTTTGATTTCTTCATCATCACCTCTTTGCGTTTTTTAAAGTGATTCTCGTAGCTGGATGTTTTTGCCGATGCATTTATGGATGATTTCATGCGCCCTTCCTATGTCTGGTCACAACTAACTCGTCGTTTCGCTTAAATTCGGCTTTCTTCATCAGCTTTTTGTAATCAGCATGTTTTTTCTCTTTTAGTTTTTCTAAGATCTTTCGTTCTTTAGCTGCAAGCTGCAAGATCTCTTGTTTGTGCTCGACAATGTGGGTGTGGGCAATCACGATCTCTCTTTGCTTTTCGATCCGAAATTTCATGCCATCGACAAAGTTATCTAATTCGTTCAGACGCATAATTGAAACTCCCATATCACGACTTTTCAAAACAAAAACTTCTTCGAGAGCGATATCTTGATCTTTGAACATCTTTTGATATCTAGCTTTTTCAAGATCAAGGAGCTCAACAGTTTCAAAGTAATCACGTCTGGCCACATCTTCTTGTTGCTGCTGATACTCTAAAAGTTTGTGGTAAGTGAATTTAAACATCAGCTCCTCAAGATTTCATGCATAGTGTGAATGGTCTGGTCCATATCCACACGAGTTCCGACTTCTTGCTTCAAGAAATCTTCAATGCGGTCATGAAGTTCGATAGCTCGGTCAACTTTGACATTGCTGCCTTTTTTATATGCCCCAATATTTATTAAATCTTCGGCCTCACGATAGTTCGCCATGAGTTCTCGAAGTCGCATCGCAAGCTCGTAGTGTGCAGGATCGGTGACATTTCTCATGACTCGAGAAGTGCTTTGCATGACGTCGATTGCTGGGTAATGACCCTTCTGAGCAATACTGCGTGATAGAACAATGTGACCATCTACTATCGAGCGGACAGAATCCGCAATGGGATCATCCATGTCATCACCTTCAACTAAAACTGTGTACAACCCAGTGATGCTACCGCGACCCGCAAAAGATCCCGCGCGCTCAAGTAATTTAGGCAACATCGCAAAAACGCTGGGCGTGTAGCCTTTAGTTGCGGGTGGTTCACCAATACTCAAACCAATTTCGCGTTGAGCCATTGCAAATCGAGTGACGGAATCCATCATCAGGAGTACGTTTTTTCCAGAATTACAAAAATATTCTGCGATAGCTGTGGCCAAATAGGCACCCCGCATTCGAACCACCGGACTTTGATCGCTGGTTGCGCAAACAATCACGGAGCGTGCCAAGCCTTCAGGACCGAGATCGTTTTCAATAAATTCTCTGACCTCACGGCCTCGCTCTCCAATAAGTGCAATCACGTTCACATCAGCGGTTGTTCCTTGCGCGATCATTCCCAAAAGAACAGATTTTCCTACGCCGGATCCAGCCATGATTCCCACGCGCTGTCCTTGACCCACAGTCAGAAGTCCGTTGATGGACTTCACTCCTAGATCCAATGAATCTTTAATGGGAGGCCGATTTAAAGGATTTTCCACGCCGCTGTAAATACTTACTTCTTCGTGAGCTTGAATTTTTCCTTTGCTGTCGATCGGTTCGCCGAGGGCATTTATAACTCTGCCTAATAATTTTTTTCCAACTCTGACCGTTGCTTCTCGTTTTGAAAGACGAACTCTGGCACCCATCCCTACACCACGCAACTCACCAAGAGGCATCATCAAAACATTTTTTTCCCTGAAGCCAACAACTTCGGCAAGTATAGATGGCTCGCCATTTGACGGGAAAACTTCGCAAACAGTTCCAAGCCATGCTCCAGGAATATAGCCTTCCATTAAAAAACCAATAACTTTTGTGATTTTTCCGCTCTCAGAAAATAAGGATTCTTTTCCTAAAACTTGAGAATATTTTTCTAAATTGAGGTTCACTCAGTTTCCTCTTTGGGAATGCGACCTTCAACAGCCGCCCAAGCTTTTTCAACACGCTTTTCTATACCGGCATCAATCGCCCCATGATTTGTTTCAACGATACAACCACCGCGGGAGACATCCGGAGAAACTTCCAATCTTATTTTTTTATTTCCTTCCCAAGGTTTCAATTTTGATTCCGTGATGGTCTGAAGAAAGTCGTTGTCTTCTTGAGAAAGTCTGACAGTGATTTCTTCTTCACCTTGAGTGTCATCAATTGCTTTTTTAAGAACAGTCGCAATGATCGTGGGGTCAAGTTGAATTGACTTCATGATCACACTTTCAGAAATTTTAAAAATAAGCTTAATGAAGGACTCTTCGTTTTCTAGGAAAAGTTGCTCTTTAGTTTTTTCAAAAAAAACAAACACTTCGGCAAATTTTTCTAAAGATTTGTTTATAAGTTCGGTTGTCCCATCAAAAGCTTGCTTAGTTCCGTCGATCATTCCCAGCTTGTGGGCCTCAGCGTAAGCTTTCTCTTCTACTTCTTTCAGGCGCCTGATGACTTCAGTTTCCACAAGGTCTTGTTGATTTTGTCGATGGAGTTCAGCCAATCCCGAAGTTTTCGCGACGAGTTCGTTGATAGCAAATGCCTTGCTACTCATTCCTTGGTGGGCAGAGTCGATCATGTTTTGCGGAACATGATGGAAGAATTTCTTCGGCTCTAATCCAAAAATAAGTCCGTCAGATTGCTGTGGCTTTAGAATAACATTTCTAGACAAGTGCATCCTCTCCGCCGCCGCGAGCAATCAAGATCTTGCCTTCAGCTTCCAGTTTACGAGCTTGATTTACTATTTCCTGCTGAGCACCTTCAACGTCAGATAGTTTCGATGGGCCCATGGCCTGCAAATCTTCGAGCAAAAGAGTTGCTGCGCGCGAAGACATATTGCGGGAAATTTTATCTTTAATTTCATCGTTGGCGGTTTTAAGAGCCAAAAGAAGTTTGTCATTCGGAATTTCTTTGAGAAGTGTCTGTATTCCGCGATCGTCGATTTTAATAATATCTTCGAACACGAACATCAATTTTCTAATTTCTTCGGCTAAGATAGGGTCTTTTTCTTCCAGACGAGCCATAATTGCAGATTCAGTATTTTTATCCATGACGTTTAGCATTTCCGCCACCGGCTGAACTCCGCCAAGTTGCGCTTGTTCAACGGTTCCCATTGTTGCCAGTTCTTGTCTGAGAACTTTATCCATCTCTTCTATCAATTCGGGCGAAATGTAATCGATATTCGCCATGCGAAGAACAGCTTCTGCTTGCACAGATTCCGGCATGCGTTTTAAGACTTCACATTTTTTCTCAGGCTCGAGATGCGCAAGAATAACAGCGATAGTCTGAGGGTGTTCATTGACTAAAAAGTTTGCTAGAGATTTAGCGTCTACTAATTCCAGAGATTCCAAAGTGCGGGATTGTCCACCGGCAGCCAAATTCAAGTGACCTAAGATTCCGCGAGCGCGATCTTCGCCAACTGCGGCAACAATCGTTTCCTTAGTGGCAATGTTTTTTGAAAATATGTACTGCTCTTGCTCGCTAACTTTTTCGTAATATTCTTCTAGCACTCGCTTCGTCACTTCGATGGGAACAAATTTTAATCGAGACATGTGATTGATAATTTTTCGAATATCACTGTCTTCCATATTTTTAAAAAGCTCAGTGGTAGCACCTTCCCCAAGATAATTGAGTAGGATAGCTGCTTTTTCCATTCCTTTGAGTTCTTCAAAAATTAGCATTTCTGACATAAATTCGCCTCTCTATTATTCAAGCGTCAATTGGCTCTGCGGCTGTCTTCAAGCCAAGAATTCAATGCATAAGTTGCCTTGAGATTGTCGGATTGAATGAGACTAATGATTCGTTCTTTAAGTAATTCACTCTCAGCCTTATCGGGATCGATAGTTTCTTCCAGCATCGGAAGTGCACCTGACATTCCTGGGAGTGAATTGTCTACCTTCTGCAGGTCTTCTAATTCCTCTATGGTTTTGGGCAACATTTCGTCGACGGAATCTTGGAAGCTTTCGGTGATCCATCTCATGAAGGGACGGACGGCGACAAAGAAGAAGAGCGCAAAGGACATTGCGATCACTCCCCATTTCACGAGATATGAAATGAGTTTTTTTCTTTCAAGTGAAGAAATTATTTTGTCGCTCTCGGTGAAATCTTCTTTTGAAAATTTAATGTTTTCAATTTTAACTGAGTCACCGCGCTTTTCATCAAAGCCGATGGAATTTTTAACGATGGTTTCGTACTGTGCGATCTCTTCAACCGAACGAGGAGTCCATTTTTCGGTGACCTTCCCGTCTTTATCGACAGTTTGAGTCGTCACGCCGTCAACAAGCACCGCCACACTCAGACGCTCAATATTTCCGACAGGCTCTTTGACATTACGAACCGTTTTAGTATTTTCGTAATTCACAGTTTTAAGTTCTTTATCCACGTCTTGTTTAAATCCGGATTGACCAGCATCTTCTGCACCAGGAAGATTTGATCTTGCGCCGGGAACTCCGGAACTGTTGGAACGGTTACCGCGAAGCTTTTCTTCTTCAGTTTGCATAGATTTGAGAGCTTGTTTTTCAGGATCCACAATCTCTTCAACTGACGTGATTTGCCTAAAGTTCACATCCGCATTCACACGAGCTGTGATTTTTCCAGTGCCAACGACTTTAGATAAAATATCTTCAATGCGTTCTTCAAAGGCGTGCTCACGACCGATCTTAAATTCCATCATGTCGTTTGAAGCAGCGGCCACTCCTCCGACAATATTTCGTGATAGCACTTTACCGCGGGAATCAACAACTGTGACTTTCTCAGGATCCATTCCTTCAACAGCACTGGCGACCAGGTGGATAATGCCGCGCACTTGATCGATGTTGAGGTTTTTTCCGTCTTTTAAGTCCACAACAACAGACGCGGAAGGGGAGTCTGATTCTTCAAGGAAAGTTCTTTTAGGAGGCAATGCCAAAATGACTTTGCTATTTTTAATTGAGTCCAATGAGTTAATAACTCGGATCAATTCGCCTTGAAGAGCTCGCTGATAATTAATTCTCTGAACGTAACTTGTTGTCCCGAAACTATCTTTATCGAAAAGCTCAAAACCCAATTGCCCAACTTTAGCAAACCCAGTTTCACTCATGAGCATCATTTGCGTGGAGTGCAAAAACTCTGGAGGGACGGTGATCGTTTTTCCGTTGTCTATTGTTTGGTAGGGAATTTGCTTTTCTTGAAGCTTGCCAATAATCAGTGGCAACTGTTCATTAGGAATATTTGTGAATAGCGTGGTGTATGTCCTACCGGACATTATCATTGTCACAACTATTACTGCTGCGACAATAATAAATGTCGCGGAGATCACACTCACTCGCTTCATGGGACTCAATCCCGCGTAGTAAGTTTTTAGCTGGTGCGCTAGGTTTTGCAAAAACGTCTTATTCAAGCTCGCCTCCCGTTAAACAACATTCCCAGAAAACTCATACCTGCATCTTCATGACTTCTTGATAGGCTTCGATAATTTTATTTCTAACTTGCACCATCAAGCGCAAAGAAATATCTGCTTTTTCCGCAGCGATCATTGTCTCGTGAATATTGTTGGATTTGCCCGTGGCTAATTCCTGCATTTTTATATCTGAATCTTTTTGTGCTTGATTGACGGTTTGTACCGCTTCTTTGAGAGTACTGACAAAATCTTGACCGACTTTATTAGGTCCGCCGCCAATGGTGGGTCCAGTAGGTTGCTCGACCCGAGAGATATCTTTGGTGGTCAACCCTTGATTTAAAATTTGCTGCGCACTGCTGATCGTTAAGCCATCCATGGCTCACTCTCCATTTTAAATTTTTTCTACAAAAACTTTTCTCTACAAAAAAATTTCTATCGACCAATCTCTATTGCACTTAGCGCCATATTCTTTAACGTGTTCATCGCGGAAACGTTCGCTTCATAACCTCGAGAAGCTTGAAGCATGTCGACCATCTCTTGCATCACGTTGATATCTGGATAAGCCACATAACCTTCTGCATTTGCATCAACGTGACTGGGATCATAAACCATGCGCGGGCCTTTTCTATCTGGACGAATGTCTACGACCTGCACGCGATCAATATCCTCATCAACCTTTCCTGCAAGAATTTCGCCAAAGTTTCTTTGCTCTGGCATTCCGGAGAAAACAACTTCCTTTCGACGGTAAGCCCCACCCTCAGGTGTTCTGGTGGTATTTACGTTTGCGATATTACTAGAAATGGCATCCATGCGTGTGCGTTGGGCCGTCATTCCACTGCCACTTACTCGCATCCCCGTCAAAAAATCCATTACTTGCCTCCCTCAGTGATCCCGTACTTAAGCATAGCCATTTTTTTATTTATCAATTGAAGCGCCGCTTTATACGCGATGCTATTTTCCGTCATCACGCCAACTTCTTTGTCCATGTCGACAGTGTTGCGATCATTGTTCACGTCAATGTCAGGGTTATCTTCCACGGTCACGCGTTCATGTCCGAGAGCGCCAGTGCCGAGAGCGAAATGTTCTGGGTCACTCGTGGTGAGACCATTTTTTCCATCGAGATCAACCGCACGAGCCAGCGCGTCTTCGAACTCGACAACTTTGGCTTTGTAGCCAGGAGTTTCCGCGTTAGCAATGTTTGCGGCAGTGGTGTCTTGTCTCAACAATCGATAATTTAAGGATGCGCCTAGCGCTTTTGTTGTGGTGTCAAAAATATCAGCCAACTTGCACCTCCTCTGGAATTGCGAGCAAATCTCGATCCGATGCACGGTATTCCGCCAATTTATTTCTCAAAGTTCTGATACTGATGCCGAGAATTTCCGCAGCCCGTGTGCGATTTTGACCAGTGGTCTCAAGAGTTTTTAAAATCAACTGCTTTTCCATTTCAGCCAATGTCATTCCGCTGGCAAGCGCTCCCATGTCAAACTTTGCTGGCATGGCAAACGTCGAGATATTTTCAATCAGCACGTCTTCGCCTTGAACTTCGCTACTTGATGCCATCAGCACAGCCCGCTCAACAACATTTTCAAGTTCACGAACGTTTCCAGGCCAATTCCAATTCTGAAGTTTTAATAGTGCGCCGAATGAGAATTTTTCGATATTACGATTATTTAGAATAGCGGAAACTTTCAGGAAGTGTTCGGCCAAGAGTTGCACATCATAGGGACGCATGCGCAAAGCGGGAATCGTGAGAGGAATAACGTTTAGACGATAATAAAGATCTTCGCGAAACTTTCCATCATTCACCATTTGTCGTAAATCGCGGTTGGTCGTAGCGATCACTCTAATGTCTACCTTTGTGGGCATACGCGCGCCCAATCTATCCACTTCTTCCTCTTGAAGTACTCGAAGCAACTTTGCTTGAAGCATCAAAGGCATTTCCGAAATCTCGTCGAGTAATATCGTGCTGTTCGTTGCGAGTTCCATTTTACCGATTTTAAGCCCCATCGCCCCAGTGAAAGCGCCACGCTCATAGCCAAAAAGTTCGCTTTCAAGCAAACCCTCAGGAACTGCCGCGCAGTTGATCGCGATCAATCTTTTGCCGTGACGACTGCTTTTTTCATGAATGAAGCGCGCAAGTAATTCTTTACCGGTGCCACTTTCCCCATGAATCAAAATTGTGGCTTTGCTCGTGGCCACATTGGCGGCAATTTGAATGATGCGTTTAAATTCAGCGTCATTGGAAAGAATCATTTTGAACTCCCACTGTCGGATGCTGGTTTACGATCAACATAACGTTTGAATTTCTCAGACCAAGTGTATTGTGAGAGATTCTCCGCAGCCATTTTACTCCAGAGTGCATCACCTGGATTAACGGCAGAGTCTTTTTTAAGATCTCCCCAAATTTTCTTAGCTTCGATTATATTTTTTTGATCAAAATAAATTTTGCCCAATTTATATTTCAGGGCACCGGAAGGTGTTTTATCATCCATGAAATTTTCCAGCAGATCTTTGTAAACTTTAATCGCTTTAGTATTTTCCCCATCGCGATAATAAAGATCTGCAGAATATGTCAAAACATCTCGCACTGTGGAGAGACCAAAACGTTTTGCGGGATCCTCAGCGTCTTTGATTAGATTCAAAGACTTCTGCGCCCAATTTTCAGCTTGGTCTTTGCTCTTTTTAGCATCATAAATTTTTGAAATCTTCATCCAGGGTTTAAGCAACAGTTCTGATTTGCCCTTCCACATTTCACTCAAATTTTGGAGTTGGCCAATAGCTGTGTCAAAACGTCCTTCTTTTTCCGCCACATCCGCAGAGACCAAAGCAAACTCCACTTTTTCTTCTGGAGTGAGATCAGCAGCATTTTTAATTGCCTGCAATTGTTGAGAGGCGCGTTTTATATCATCACTTTTAAAACTAGTAGCGGCCTCGCGAAGCCTTAAACTGTCACTTGAAACGTCGTCTTCGAATATGCGACGGCGTGCTTCTTGACCGGCAGTGTGAGCCACGACTCTTTTTTCAGAAGCGTCGTAAAGTTTCGTGGCTTCGTCATAGAGATTTAGTCCTTCGTAAGCCTGGCCAACATAATAATCAGTGTCCACGCGAGTGTTGTCTTTGAGCCAACCTTCCTTGTTCTTGAGATATTTTTGGATAACCGCCATGTCATCGTTCTTATCTTTAAGATCTTTAATTTCGTCTGTGATTTGCCCCAAAATTCTGTCTTTAAATAAGGGCAGATGCTCGGACATAACATTCTCTTTGTAGTAGCGAGTATAAGTATCAAAAGATTTATCAAATTGTTTTCGCGCTAAAAACCCATCAGCAACCGTGAGTTTGGTGAAAGCCTGAACGTCTTCTATTTTTCCCACTGGCATCTCGTCGAATGCTTCTTTGACCACAGCGTCTACTTCCTTTGCCTTCATGTTCGGAAATCGCATTTTATTGATGCGCATTTTTGAAATATAAGCTGCAGGTGTTCCGCGGTACCGATAATAAGATTCCAAGTAGGCGCCCAAAATTTTATCGGTCGGCGCACCAAGAATTTCTAAAAGTGAAGCCAAGCGATTCATGGCGTAGCTTGCGTATTCGTGATCGGGAAATTTCTGAATGAAAACGCGGTAAGCGTCCAAAGCTTTTTTATACTGCTTGGATCTAAACATCGATTCTGCCGTATTGTAAAAAGCATTAGGCGAATCATTGATGTTCTTTGGATATTTTTTTAAAGCTGTTTGATACTCGGCGATTGCTTGTTCAAATTTCTTAGACTTAAAATAAACATCGCCGCGTTTGAATCCCGCTTGGGATGCGTAAACGCCGGATTTAGGATCCTTTTCAACACTGTCTAAAAGTTCCAAAGCCTGGTCTTCTTGTCTCAGTGCACGATAGCATTCGGCCATAGCCATTTTCATGGGCCAGTAATAGGTACTCTTAGAATTATCTTTTACGGCTGATTGAAAACGAGCGAATGCTTCGACATATTCACCGCCGTCAAAATAATTGAGCCCAATGAAATAGGCGAGCTTATCTTTATAAGGGGACTCAGGGAACTTTACCAAGTGCTCTTTATAAAAAGAAAGTGCGGTCTGATAATCAGCCGCACTTTTATTTTTCGTCCAAAGCTTATAGTAAATTTCAGCTTTCATTAAATGAAGAATCTCGTTGTAGCTGGAAACCGGATATTTCTCTTTGAAAAATTGCTGAGTTTTCAGAGCCATTGCGAGTTTCTCTTCATTGAAGAGACGCAAGATCAAACGCACGATTTTATTTTCTTCGGTGTTTTCAGGTGTCACGTCAAAGGTGATTTTATTGCTTTCCAAATCAACAAGACTCGGAGTGATGGGAGTCACTAAGGCGGGGAAAGGAAGATAGATTTCTTTTTCACTTTTGATGATCGAATCAGCGTTTACATCTTCATCTCTCAGAGTGAAACGTTTGTACTCGCGATCGGCCACATCCAAGACATTATAATCTTCAGGAAGTGCGGCTTTTTTCTCGTTTGATAAAAGCGGTTGACTGCCAATTGTGAGATTATCAACAGAAGCTATGCCACGACCGGAAGCTTTATTTTTTGCCGGAAGCTTAGTCACAAATGTTCCTGCCAAGCTATTTATGCCCTCTAATCCGGTAACGCCTCGCAGACCTTTAGAGCCTAGACTTTTTTCTGATTTAGACGACTTCACTAATGCTTTTGCAGATTTTTTCTCATCTTTATAAATATCGAATATGAGATTTCCAAACTTGCCAGTGCTACCAGCTTCAGAAGACGCGTCAGTTTGGTAATCGAAGAAATTCATTTGTGACGCTAGGTAAAAATCCACGGAGGCTTCTTTGTTTAAGCCTTCTTTGACAACGACTTTCTGCACGCGATTGTCCCGGAAATTTTCCAGCGTTTGCAATTCTTCGGGTTTAATATCCGAAAATTGCACCGTGACCATATGTCCACCTGCGCGGTCCATCTGTTTGACTTCGTAACGCCATTCACCAAGGCCGGAAAGCTCAAAGTGCGAAGCCTCTTTCAAAGTTTTGCTAACAATGCTGACTTTAGCCTGGGCGTTTCCACCCACAATTATCACTCCGAATAAGGCTAGACCTGCGAACGACGTTTTCAACCCCAAAATCCTTTCTTCTGCTGGTTTTTTCCAGACAAGAGTCGCATCAAAAGAACACCGTCAAGAGTTCCACAGGACTGGCTTGAAATCCAAGCGGGTTTTTTCGCGCGAGATTCGACCAAACCTAAGAATTCAAAGCATTTACGCAGCATCACATCCCCTTTGTTATAAGGCGCCTCCTAAATTTCGGAAGCACTGCTCCTTGCTATCGCAAAGTAGATGCCAGCGCGCATCTCCATTAAAATCTTTGCCACGGCGAGACTAGACCTAAAAACTTGACACTGCGACAAGGCTATGACACCAAATAAAGTCTTAATATGATTCAGAAAAATTCCGAAACGAATATGTGCCCCAAGTTGATAACAAATAGAGGAATTCACCGTGATCCGCCGCGCCGCTAAAAAAACAATTCCTTATTTTTTAGTTTTTTCATTCGCAGTAATAGTCATCGGACTTCAATCTGGCTGCGCAATTTTGGGTGTGGGCGAAGATGATGCCGCCGTGAAAAGTTTCAGCTACAAAAGCAATGCACCAGAAAAACCATTTCAAAAAATAAATATGAGTACCGCCGATGCCGTTTGGCAAAGCGATAAAACAGGAAACACAATTGCAGTAAATTCCCTCTGCAGAAAATATCAAGAGGTGAGCTTAGAACATCTCAAAGAAAATATTCTCAGCGGCATCGACGACTTGAAAATAGAACAAAGTCAAACCACAACATTTGACGGTCGAGACGCCGAACGTGTCACCGTCTCCGGAAAAACAGACGGCATTCCCGTCAGCGTCAGTGTTCTTACATATAAGAAAAATGGCTGCACTTATGATTTAGCCTACATTGCTCGAGCAAATAATTTTGACAAAGAAGTTTCCTATTTTGAAAAATTCCTCACTGGGTTCCACGTCCCATGACACGCCCATTTGTAAGTAAACTTAGTCTGAATGTCGGACGAACGGTAACTCAGTTTATTACCTTTGCCGGCGGGCTTGGAAAACTAGTTATTGAAAGTTGGAAAGCTCTCAGAACTGGACCATTTTATTTCTCCTTAGTGATCGAACAAATTTATCACATTGGTGTCCGATCTTTCGCATTGGTTGCTACAACTGCATTTAGCACCGGCATGGTTATGGCTTTACAATTTGGTTTGGGACTCGCCCGCTTTGGCGGAAAGTTCTATGTCCCTAAAATTGTGGCTCTCAGCTTGGTGCGTGAACTTGGTCCGGTTTTCGCGGGACTTATGGTTGCAGGAAGAGTCGGAGCGGGAATCACGGCAGAAGTAGGATCCATGGCCGTCACCCAACAACTCGATGCCATCCGTGCTCT
>JAYTHU010000088.1:0-1278 GCA_043732305.1 Oligoflexia bacterium | reverse complement strand
TTGGTTCAAATGACTTGGAACGTTTTCAAGCGGCTGAAAAATCTATCCAAGCTGTCAACAAACAGCGTCCTGATTTGTTGCGCCCAGTGCGCCAAATTATTATTTCGCCAGCAGCAAATAGCGGTTTCAAGGGTGATTGGAACGAGCTGGTTCAGGATGTGATTCGCGAAATGGAAATACCTGAGTCATGCCAGTATATAGCAGTTAAGCATGCTGACACTAAAACAGACCACGCTCATTTAATTTTCAGTCAAGTTGGAATCGGTGGACAATTATGGTCGGTCAGTAACGACGCGTTTCGCTTTCAGTCTGCTGAGGAAGTAATCGAAAATAAATATGGGTTGGTAATCACGCCTTGGAAGAATCAGGGAATTAAAGAACAATCGAAGGACGAAATGGAAATGCAACTTAGAACAGAGCAGTTATCAACAAGAGCAATGATGCAAGTACTGTGCAACGATGCCATGATTGGTTGCACCTCAATTACTAAGTATTTTGAGCGTCTCGAAGCGGCTGGTTTTAGCTTTGAAATTACACTTCAAGACGACGATTCTCGGATTTCTGGAATCATTTACCACCGCGAAGGTGAAACAATGAAAGCATCGGATTTAGGCAAAAAATTCACCGCCCACGGGCTAAATAACAACGGAGTGACGTATGTCCAAGATAGAGATTTTGAAACAATTGCAAGAATCAAAAACACAGAAAATATTAGATACCTTGCAGCAAACGGCATCGAGCCTGAATACTCAAAATTTTCAGAACACGGAGGAGTTAGGGCTGGCTTTGAAGCCGTTAGCGGCATCATTGGCACAACTAGCAGAGCATCAATTACCAGCAACGCGAAACTTGGAAATCGAGATGAGTCACCAGTCAGAGATGCTCACCGAGATGTACAAAATCAACAAAGCAACAGTGCTACAACAAAAGCAGAATCAACAGAGCCAGTACAAAATCAATCTGATGTGGGCTGGCTCGACAGTGTTTACCAGCCTCATTCTCAGTCTATTTTTTCTTTGGCTAATGCCATCACCAGTGATTCAAAATCAACTGGACAGCAAAGCAGTGGCGCAAGTGATTCTAAAGCAAATGCAAATCCAAAGTTCGCACAAGCCGCGATAAAACAGCTAGTAAACTTACAGCAAAATGGCGTTACTAAATTTGAAATTTCGTTGCATTTACCACTTGGCTTGCGCCAAGTGGACGGTAGATATGAAATGGCACCAACCGAAAAAGAACAAGTTACACGCGCAGAACATTTTGCTAAATTTGGCGAAT
>JAYTHU010000087.1:0-1291 GCA_043732305.1 Oligoflexia bacterium | reverse complement strand
CTGAAATCGCATAATTCAGGGCAAGGATGGCGCCCATCGAATGGCCAACAATCCAAAACTTTTCAGGCCTTGGAACCAATGGCTCGATAGTTTTCTTGAGATAGTCCAAGTGGTCTTGAACGGTGTATTTCAAATAGGGCTTTGGAGAATCTCCAAAACCCAAAAGATCTGGCGCCACTAGAAAGTTGTTCTCCGCAAGTCGATCGGCTACAGTTGACCAATATCGGTGTGAGCCTAAAATTCCATGAAGCAACAGAATACTCTGGCCAGCTTTGCCGTAGGTCTCAAATGCCAATGACTTGAGATCGATATCTTTTCGTTTTTGCCAATCGATGACTATGAGTCGAATCATGACAATCGAAAACAAAAGAAAAAAAATAAATTCGAACTTCATAATATTGGACAGATGCATGGCAGATTTGTTAACTCAATAATTAGACAAAGAACAGAAAATAATCTCTTCAGATCAAGGATGCATTTCGTAAAATCCCTGTTGATTTAATTCTAACAAACGAACGACAGCCCCTGTATTCACCTTCACTCCAAGAATTAATTCTTTGTTTAACCATTTTTTTGCTTTCATGGTCATAGCACACTCTTCGATTTGGACGCCATTTTTGATCAGCTCTTGAATTTGAGCTTTGTACGGATTTCCCGTTTTCACATTACGATAGGCATTGTAGGATTCATCTTCCAAAGTCATATAGCCGGCATCGCCATGAAAGACTGCAATGATTTTTCCTGCAATCTTTTCTTTTTCAAAACGTTCTTTGAGTAAAGTCATGTATTTCAAACCGACCGGCTGATCTCCTGAAAAAGCAAGATGATCCATGTTGAAAACGACATTGCCCTTTTTTAGGTGGACAGAAATGTCGATTTTTACTTCTGTGGAAGCGAATTCTGCTTCAGCTGCGAAGGCTGTTGTGAAACTGCTTCCCGTAATAACAGCAGCCAGTATCAATAATTTTCGAATTAACATTTTTCCCCCTCATGGCAAGTCAAACCTTCTTTGTAAAGCTTCTCTTGCGGTGTTGTTTTTAAATTTGAAGGCGCGCTGCATGCCACCTTTCCTAATGTTGCAATTGAATCCCTCAGACTGGATTCTGTCTGATAGCCGGTTAAATGCGCGATCTCTTTGATTTCTGAAGTTAGAAAACTGGTTGTTGGAACCGCATGAATTTGGAGCTGATTAGCAATCTCTGCGTTCTGGGATTTATCCACATCGATACGAATAAATTGAAGATCCTTGGACTGACAGTCTTTTTCAATTTCTGGCAGAAACGCTTCCATC
>JAYTHU010000086.1:0-1318 GCA_043732305.1 Oligoflexia bacterium | reverse complement strand
CCCTGCACGTTTCAGTATCGAAACATGAGCATATTCAAAGCAGATGGAGTAACTCAAACAGGATTTATCGCGCACGAAACTGCAGACGCTTTGGGGTGTGGGGCAACGGGCTCGAAAGATGCAGTGGATGCGAATGGTAATCCAGTTCTGCAATCCCTGGACGTAATAGCGATTTTAAGTATGGCGGTGAAAAGTATACAAGAGCTCAGTGCTCAAGTTGTTGAATTGCAAACAGAACTGATCGATCTAAGAGGCAAAGTCAAAGGGAAATAATGTAATGATATACAAACAACATGCCAAAAACTATTGCAAGTTTGATTCCTGGAGCTTCATTCGCTTCTGGAGTTTACAGTATTCCTGTTTCTAGTCTCAATGCAATTTTGACGAGTCCAATGAGTACGACAATCGATTCCGGAGCAAGTTTCGTTTACGCCGTTTTGGAATGTTTGTTTCAGCAGCAACAGAGTGGGGTTTTGCAAAATTACATGGCAGCTGTGTCCATCGACGCTAAAAACAGTACTAAAAGCGTATATGAAGTCAGCCAAAATACATTTCAGTCTGTTTCATTGGTTTCGTACTTGGCTTCATTTCCATTTTCTACTGTTTCCAGTAACGAATCTGTTGCTAACCTTTCTCAAATCTAAATAATTTTCAAACAATACTTCTTGAAACTTTCTTTTCGACTTATCTTGTTGACTTTTACTTGATCTTTTACTCGAGCTTCGCTCGGGAAACGCTCCGCGTTTACCTTTACCTTTTACCTTTTTCATTGTCTTGAGCAAAAAAGTATTTGAGAATTTCAATTTTTATAAAACCCCGCATCGATTTTTATTTTCAAAACTTTATGAGAAGCCTTTGAGATTTCTCATGGATGAAAAATTCCTTTGAAGGCAAAAGGATGACACGTGTCAAATGATGAATCTATTCCTCTGCTTCTTTATCATCAGGGTCCGGAATTTTCAGGCATTGACCACGTAAAAACTTGTCCTTGGCTAACAATGGTTTATCTGTAATCAGAGTCACGAAACCATCTGATGACTGTTGTTTCACTGTGAACACTTGATCTGAAAAGGTCGGGTTATGAGAATATTTGTACTTCTTTGATTTGATAAGGGCACGAACACTGTTGTCTAGTGCTTCTAATGCTATTCGAATCTTGTCGCCACGTTTTAAAGGAGGCAAATAACGACTATTTGGCTGAGTTGATTTAGCGTTCTCATTGAGCTTGGCAAGTACAGCTGCCTTCAAACGAGGATCAATTTCGCTATGATTGAGTTGACTGGGGATGAAGCCAGTGCTTTTACTAGCAGAATTGTTG
>JAYTHU010000085.1:0-1319 GCA_043732305.1 Oligoflexia bacterium | reverse complement strand
AAATTGTTTCACTCAAAGAGTCTGTCTGCCCGAACTTTCAGACAAGAAATTTTAGCGCAAGGGTTGAAACTCAAAGATTGGCAGGAAAGATTTCCAATTCTCTTGGTCTATCATGAAGTTTTAAATAAATTTGGAGGAAAATTTGATCAGTGGATTGCGGATCAAAATATTGGCGCCGCTCAGAAAGCAGATTTTTTAATCACTCTTGTGGGCAATGGTGAAACTGTTTTTGATACTTATCTTGCTAAAGTTCCCAGAGCCCATCTTGCTGAGATGTGGGGGAGAATTGATCAGAGGTCGGATCTCAGATCCTTTCTTGATCTTGCAACCAAAAAGGGAGCAAGAGAGTTTTTGCTTAAAAATGCGACTATAGAAAGTTTTCTCTATCTCACAAATGGAATGCCAAAAGTGGGAGAACCCAAAACTTTTGAAATGGGAGAGCCTGGTCAAACCCATACTGTGACTTTGACTCGTCCGGTGGCAGGACAAGCGACTTCTGAGACCCAGTTAAAGTGGGCATTAGTCATGGAAGAAAATCCATCCCGTTTTCAAGAAGATGGAATGACCATGAGTATTGGCGATGCAGAGCAAAGTGCGAGTGGTTTTTCACTTTTAAATTGGGGCAAAAACAAAGTCAGTCAAAAAAGAAAAAATATAAAAGTTTCTAATCAACCGGTTGAGCAGGTTTCTTGGTGGTCTGCGGTTGCCTATATGAATAAAAAGTCAGAGATTGAGGGGAAAACCCCAGTTTACGACTTAAGCGGGATGAAATTTAAGGGAAGAGCCGAAGATGGGACCCTCGACAGAGTGAATGGAGAAATTAAAATTATCGCAAATGCAAATGGATATCGTCACGGTTCAGAGGCAGAGCAAGAACTTATGGCTAGAGGTGGTACCACGACCACTTATTCCTTTGGTGACGATGCAGAAGATCTTCCTCTGCATGGTTGGTTTGATAAAAATTCTGGTGGTAAAACTCACCCAGTGGCACAACTACGACCCAACCCCCTTGGATATCATGATGTGCACGGTAATGTTTGGGAATGGGGCGGGGACTGGTATGATAACTACCCCGTAGGTCATGTCATTGACCCCACGGGTCCCAGTCAGCCTAGTACGGGCTCCTACCGCGTGGTGCGTGGTGGTAGTTATTACGGCAGTGCGCAGGATCTCCGGTCCGCTTTACGCAGCTACAACGACCCGGGGGTACGTGGCGGCAATGTCGGGTTCCGTCCTGTGAGGACTCCCTAGGTAGCTCTTGTCTCTTTTACCCTCTTACCCTTGGTTTTTTTGTGACGGGTGAGAGCGAAGTCCCGCCG
>JAYTHU010000084.1:0-1332 GCA_043732305.1 Oligoflexia bacterium | reverse complement strand
CGTTGCACTTCAGTTGGAAAAAGAAGGTTACGAAATTTTCAAACAAAACTGGCGAACACCTTACGGCGAAGTTGATTTGGTGGCGACCAAGAATAATTCTCTCACCATATTTGAAATCAAAACTCGCCTGAAATTTGGGAATATCGGAGATGATCTCAGCGGAAGATCAAACGGGAATAAACAGATTGAAAAACCTTTGATAAGTTGGAGGCAGCGCCAACGTTTGGCTAGAGCGGCGCTCTGGATTTGGCAGCGCGAACGAAAAAACTTTGGCTCAGTGAAGTGCAAACTCTTGTTGGTGACTCAGCGCGAAATCAAGATCTGTAATTTGCCTTTGCTTTATGATGCCACTTGAGTTGACAATTAAACCAATGAGAGTAGCTCGTTATAAATTTTTGTTGGCTTTCCTAGTGGCATTTTCAATGACATTCGCGGTAGCCGCCCCATATGCACAAGCCAATTCCGGCAAAGCCTTCATGATGAGCGTGATCTATGGAACCTTGGCTGGAACACTCGTTGGCGCAGCCACACTTGCATTCACAACAAATCCCAGCAGCAATCTAAATAATGTCGCTCGCGGTGGAAGCTACGGTTTATATGCCGGTATACTCATGGGATGGTATGTGAATTCCATGGATGAAGATGGCAATTCAGGAAGGTCTGAACAAAATCCTAGTGCGCCTGGTGAATCAAGGCCTGCCAATCCAGATCAAAATCAAACTCAGCCTGAAGATGCTAATCCTTCTTTATTTAAGCAAAAGCTAAACGTTCGAGAAATCAATTTGGCTTTCCATCCCTACTTGCTTGCTCCTCCTGCAAATGGCGACAACCGCTGGGGCGTCGCAGTCAATTTTATCGAAGGCAGATTCTAAGACATTCCTCAAAAACCGTCTAATCTTTCGACATAACTTTTCAAATACTGTTGGCGATTTATCCTTTATGTGCCGATAGGTATATGAAGGAAGGTGTCAAAACTATGAAATCATCGAGAGACAAAAATTTTCTTACCAAGCGAGTAATCGGTTTTTCTGTGGTGGGTCTTGGCTTGTCATCACTCTTCATGAACTGTAGCTCACCTTATAGCTTAGTGGCGGTTCCTCAAGCGGCGAGCTCCATTCAGACTAGCCAATTCACGATCACCCAAGGCAAGGTCAATCCGCCGCTCGATTTATTTTTCATCATCGATAACTCTGCTTCGATGAAAGCCAATCAAGTCAATTTGTCTCAGTCTTTCCAAAACATTTTCACTTCTAATCAGGGAAATTTAAGTCAGTTTAATACAACAGTTTATGTTTACTCTACGGCTTCGACGCTCAATCCCGGGAACGAGAT
>JAYTHU010000083.1:0-1332 GCA_043732305.1 Oligoflexia bacterium | reverse complement strand
TCATATACGGTTTTGTTGTTCTCCATAAACTTCTCGGCATCCTCCTTGTGAACAAATTGAACTGGTTGGCTCTTCTTCACACAAAGGGTAATTGACTGATTCATCTCCATTTCTACTCTACCAACATTTTTATTCTTTAAGTCTCACAACGCAGAAACTTCATCCGCCTGGGGTTCCTCAACTTTGACTTTTTTCGGATGAGGCCGGCCTTTTTTCGGCTTTACATAATCTGGGTCGGCCAGCACCTTTGCCCGCTTCCTGGCGTAAGATGCGTTGGACCATGCACGTGATTTCATTAGGTGCTGTTCTCGCTTCTCCTGGAGAACCTTGAGCTGGGTCCGGAGCTCCTCCTCCTGGGCTTTAACGGCGGTGAGAAGTTCAGCGATGGAAGTCATATATACATTAGCGGAGAAAATCTTTAAGTCGTCAAACCTCAGTAATATTATTACGAAAAACAAGTTGGGGCATTTGGGGCAGAGTGGGCAGGGTTTTCAAAACTTTTTCTTTACATGTACTTTTTTTCTCTCTTTTTTTCGAGTTTTTTTTTCACTTTTAATTTAAAACTTTTAAAAACACTGCCCCAACTGCCCCAAAAGGTACTATAAGACCAAAAGCTTACCTGTTTTAGGAAAAACAGACTGCCCCACGACTGCCCCAGACTGCCCCAACCTCTCACTTTGCAAACAGACATGTTGTTGTTGGAGGGAGTTTCCAACACACCCAGGGTCTCGGCTGTTGAGGGGCTGGAGCTTGAGGTGGAGCCGGCGGCAGAGGGCGGCAGACCTTGCACTCGCTCGCATCGCACTTGCCTACTCGTCCGTTTCTGGTGCTTTTTTTCAAAATCGGGTGCCCGCCTGAACACTTGTCCTTTTGAACCAGCAATACCTCATAATCCAGCCGCTCGTTTTTAAACAATTTGATGCAGCTGCTCCCGATACTGATTTGCGTTCCGGTGATATTGTTGAGAAGTATAAAGTCTGTCTTCAACCCCCGATACGAACAGATGCACTGGTGATTATCAACATCCTTGTGAATATCAACAACGCTCCATTCTTCAACATCTACTCTCCTACCACCATCAAGTAGCCGCATCTGTTTCAAGATTTCTGCAAACTTGTTTGCCATGTTGTAATAGTCATCTCTCGAAAACACATTCGGGTAATGATAATGAAGTTCAATCTTCGGCGCCATATATACTCACAGCTTAGGAAATCTTTAAGCTGTGAGGAATAAGTATAGAGTGTCTCCCAAAATGTATAGAAAATATATAGTAAAAATTAAAATTATTTTAGTATTCAAAATACTACCTAAAATACTATATCCTAATTTTAT
>JAYTHU010000082.1:0-1334 GCA_043732305.1 Oligoflexia bacterium | reverse complement strand
AGTCATCATCCTAAAACTGAAGGTCTTGGAAAAATCTCATCGAATCAGAACAAGAATTTTAAGAACGGGGTCCAAGGACTCATTTTGCACTCTGCTTTTTGCGTGAGCGAAACCGGTCTTCCTTTAGGAATACTAGATGAGAAGTTCTACATCCACAAAGGCGAAAAAAAGGAAAACCACAAAAATCTTCCCATCAGTGAAAAGGAAAGTTTTCGTTGGATCGAATCGCTACAAAATACCAACAAATTGACTGAAAACAACAATAGGGTTGTCACGGTGTGTGACCGCGAGTCTGATATTTATGAGTTTCTTCATGAAGCCCAACAACTCTCAACAAATATTCTTATTCGTGCATCAAGCGATCGTATTTTGAAAAAGGTGTGCGATGAAGGTGAGCATAAGACTCTCTGGACTCACATGGAAACTATTTCTGTTCAAGGTCAAATAGAAATCGAAGTTTCAAAAAAGAATAACCTGCCACCTCGAATTGCGACCGTTGATGTGCGTTTTTCTGAAGTGACCATCAAGCCACCTCAAAGATCGGCAGGAGCCAAGGCTGACGCACTGAAGCCAGTCACAATTTCAGCAGTCTGGATTTGTGAAACACATCCTCCCGAAGGAATTGAAGCTCTTGAATGGATGTTGCTTACAAATGTGAAAGTTGAGTCCTTTGAGCATGCATTGACGCGGATAAATTGGTACAAATGTCGATGGAGTATTGAAAATTTTCACAAAGTTTTGAAGTCGGGGTGCAACACAGAAAACTGCCGTCTCGAAACTTTTGATCGCTTGGTTCGCTATCTGGCATTAAAAAGCATTATAGCTTTTCGTTTGTATTGGCTCACCCATATAAATCGAGTGCAACCCAATGCGCCATGCACGATTGCATTGCAAGATCATGAGTGGAAAGCGCTCTTTTGCAAAATCAATCGCACTAATCAGCCCTGCAAGGATCCCCCAAATATTCACAATGCCGTTTTAATGATCGCTAGACTGGGAGGCTTTCTTGCTAGAAAAGGTGACGGACAACCCGGCATCACGGTCGTTTGGCGCGGGTGGACGCGTCTTGCCGAAATTGCCGAGGACTGGCTGCTGTTTCATTCACCCCCAACTTGTGGGTAAAAGTCAGAGCAGAGATGGGGGTTTACTTTGGTAATTAACAACAATAATCCAACTATTTACGAGTGGACATATGGCTTAGACTGATTTTTTCCGAATTTAAAGAAACGCAGTACTAGTACAAAACCCTTCATGCTTTCTCCCGCCGGCGATCTTCAATCAGGTCTTCCGACAATGAAACGTTGGAAGGAACGTATTTGCGGACTATGCCCTGG
>JAYTHU010000081.1:0-4781 GCA_043732305.1 Oligoflexia bacterium | reverse complement strand
GCGCTCAATTCCGCCCGTGAAACTAAAAAGGGCTTGAGTGAAAAAGCAAGGAGTGGCTGGCTCCCAGGTCATGCTCCACTGGGATATAAAAATGTCCGCGAAGGAGACGAAAATAAACATGGCCGCAAAGAGGCCAAAATAAAGATCGATGAGACGGCAAAGAAGGCTGTACTGAGGATATTTGAACTTCGTGCCCTTCATGGGTATTCCTACTGGGGCATACGGGATCAAATCTTAAAGGAAAATGTTAAAGAATGTCTTCTGCCGGAGAAGAGAGCCAAGCGACTTTCGAAAAGTTCCATTGAAAGCGTTTTAGCAAACCCCTTTTATGCCGGAAAGTTTTTCTACGCAAATGAATGACACCAAGGAAAGCACGAACTCTTTGTGCCTGCTGAGTGGATAAGGATTTCTCAGGGTCGCAGGGGCACTGCCCACACCAACTTTGACGTTGGCCCCTTTAGTCATCTCATGAGCTGCGGGGTTCCGGGCTGCGGAAGTACAATTATTTACGATCCTAAAACTAAAATTAATAAAACTGCCGGTACCTCTCGTCAGTTTCACTATTATCACTGCGCTGATGGGCGAAGATTTCACAAAATAAATCAGCTTCGCCAGGTCAATATGAATGAGGCAAAATTGTGGGAACTATTTATCGAGCCCATTCGGGAAATCACCATCACCGAAGAGTTGGCCGATTTCATCATAGATCACCTGAACCAAATCAAAAAAGATTCGACCGAGTCCATTGCCGATACAAAGGCGCGAGCACGGGACAGGGCCGCACAGTTGAGCCTTAAAGAGGACGAAATCTATGACCACTGGGCAAGTGGTCTTCTCACGAAGGACGCATACACAAGGCATTTGGAAAAGTTGAAATTTGAGAGGCAGGAAATTGAGGATAAACTCGCATCTTTGGAGAACATTGATGAGAGTAAGGTAGAGGAGAAAGCAAAATCTTTGCTCGAACTCTGCAAACGCGCGGAATCTGCCTGGAATAAGGGTGATAGCGATGAGAGGTTGTTATTGGTGAAGAGGTTCTGCTCGAACTTTCGCCTCAGTGGCGCAAGTCTTTGTTATGACTTAAAAACTCCGTTTAAAAAACTGCTCGAACTCAAGAGAAACTCCGATATTTCAAAATGGTGCGCGAAGGGGGACTTGAACCCCCACACCTTACGGCACATGCACCTCAAACATGCGTGTCTACCATTCCACCATCCGCGCACTTAAAACTGGACAGGTTTCAAATTAACTACAATCGTCGCCCTCAGTCAATTGTTAGTTCTGTTCCTGACCGGCAAGATACAAAAAAACTTTAATAATTTCTTATACCTTTTTAACCGGTAACCCACGCCCAGCGGTCTTATCAACATGAACGCCTCGTCAAGGATGATAGGGCGGGTGAATGCTGCCAGGGATGGCTCAGGCTCAATTAAAATTCTCTAAAACAAGTTTTGAATCAAGGACGTAGGGACGGCGTCCTCAAAAATAAACGGCCTCATTTGGTTCCTCCATTTGGTTGGCCTGAGGGTTCAGGGCGCGAACCCTCAGGTCTTTTTTCATCCATCAATTAACTTGCCAGCTCTCATCAAAAATTGGTAAAAACTTCATGTGGTGGGTGAAACATATGGGGAGAAAAACTAGTGATTCAGAAATCCGTAAAATTATTTTTGGCTATAAGTTTAATTTGTTCGAGTGGAGTTTTCGCATCGAAAGCCTTTGCTCAATCGGGAACGCATCCCGGCGGGATTGTTGCGCCAACGTCTGCCGATATAACAAGGGTAGAGGAGACTGCGAGAAATCAGGCTCGTATGACGGCTAATGATGTTGTCAGAAAATATGCTCCTGGTGAAAATGCCCGCTACAATCTGTGGGTTGGTTTGCACCAAGGCGTTCAACAATATCAACAGATGAGCGATTACAATCAAGATGCCGATTACAAAAGTTCTTACCGCCAAGGTTCTTACCAAGGTGAACTCACTGGAATTTCAATTGGTCGGACAGAGGCTCTCAATCAAGCGCAAAATTTAGCTTCTCAAGATGTGAATGGTCGATATCGCACTGTTGTCGACGTGCCTCAGAGACCAGATGTCACGGTGAGAATTCCGAAAATGGATTATCCGGGGGCAACTGCTGATAAGAAAGATCCCGAATCGATTGATGCTCGAATCACTGACCAAGCGGCAATACTCAATAATTACATGTCAGGTTATCCAGTGCAAAATAGTACGGCAGCTTTTGGACAGTGGAGTGATTATCAATTCACCACTGTGAGCAGCTGGTACGGTTCCAATTGGGCTTTCGATGCATGGGTAGACCAGAGACTTGGCGGCGGCGATTCATCCCAACAAAACTATTTTCGAAAAATTTCTGATTCAAATTTGACTTCCAATTCCACAGAAGCGAAGGAAGCCTTTGTGCGAGCTTTTAAAAATGAATATTCCAACGTGGTTGATGACAAATTTGTAAATGCCGTGAAGATCTATAATGCTGATAGGCAAATTCAAGGGCGAAACATTGGAAATGAAATTGGGCGTGCTTATGCCCAGGAAAAAGGTCAGGTCGATGGATATAGACTTGCTTTCACCACCTCGAGTGTCCGCGGTTTTTATCAAAACTTTCCCTTAAATTATTCAGACTCGTTCAACTCGGAAATTCAACGACACGAAAACTCACCAGTGGTTGATTCCATAGCGGTTCATTTGATTGATAAAGCAAATTCTAATTTATATTTCTTGCCGCTTCAAAGTTTTGATCTTGTGGTCGATAAACTCGTGAACACGGGGGCGAGAGGCGTTGTCTTGGCGCAAGTCAGTGGAAATCTCACTCCTTTGCAACCTCAGCAGGTTTCTTTGGAAGCTGAAGCGTCTTTCAAAATCCCCGCGACGTTGAAAGATATTGGAGCCCTTGGGCAGTTCCCTTCACCTTATGCTGTCACTCCCGTGAGTGTAACAATTGGCGGGATTAGTTCCACGGTAAATGTTCAGGTTTATTTCAGCTCGGTGGCAAAGATGCTTGCAATAACTGGTCAGGCAAGATTTTTTGATTACGTCAGATATTATTGCAACTTTGAATTTACCAAATGGTCTGTCAGTGCAAATTTGAAAACGTTGATTAGCATCTACAATAGTTCTAATCCGAAGGAAAAATTAAACATTTCTAATCATCGCGAAGAATTACGTGCTTCTTACGGAAAACGACCCTCAGGTTGGTTTGATGGAGATGAGAAGAGGGCTTGGGACGCAATTCAGGTTCAATTAAATCTTTTGAACTAGATTATCAATTTTAAAATGGTCCTGAGACTTTTGGATTGTTGAAAGTTTAGTCAGTTGTTAAGCGCCTTTTAGCTCCGGTAACCAGTTGGTTTTACTCAGCTTGTGACCGGAGTGCTCAATTTTGTAGACACTCCCTAGACGATAAAATCCTTTCCTTCGTAAGTTCATTTAACTCATTTAACCTATTAATATTCTTCTTCAATTTGCCGAAAGTTAAATGTTGGTACGGCCCTCGCAATGAATAGGGTTAGGGACAAACAAGGGGGATATATGAACAAGGGGCAGAAGCTTCTCGTTGCTTCATCAATTTTAATTTCAGTAGTCATTGGAAACGCTTGTAGCAAACAGAGCGGCAATGGGGGATCTCTCACGGCTTCTGGAATTATTGGAACCACCACACCAACTTATGTTGGCGGAGGATCCACCACTCTCAATGTCATTGGAAATAGCACCATTCTATTGAGTCAGTACGAGGGCTATCAAGTTGCCGCGGCGTCAGCAATCACACTCAATGTCAACACCACTCGGATAAACTCTATTTATTTAGGCGAAGTGAATATCGGTTTCATTGATACCACTGGCCTCAGTCACACCGGAACTTTCTATAGTGGTTACGACACCTCACATGGAAATAATCTCAATGTCCTTACTGCTGACACAACTTCTGGAGTTCCCACATACAGATTTTTCTTTGAAGATCTCATGGGCGCCATAGTTGTCACCATCACAAATTCAAGTTTAGGGACAGACACTGCAGCGGCTACATATAACGGAGCAGTTTACTTTAGAAATTTCAACGCGAAAGGTTCTCCGAATCCGCTTTATCAAGGATACACGGATAACTATGGAAATTATTTTCCACCTAATCCCAATGCTTTTTGTTGGAGCGGGCAAATTGTCAACACTCCTTATGATTGTCGAAACGGAGACGTTGGACCTTCCTCGGGTGGCGATCATGCGTTTATTGAATTAGGAACTTTCACTGGGTTGCCGGCAGCGGCGCTCGGAATGTGATCGGGAGAAAAATATGAAAGCAAAAAAAAATAAAAAAACGAAAGCGACACCCAAGGCTCGAAATAAAGCGAAAATAAAAGAGAGTGCTATCCGCGCCTTGATGATCACGGTCGCAGGAGTTGTACTTGCTCTTGGTTATTTACTTATGCCAGCTTGCGGAAGCAAAAATGGAAACAGTAACAATGCACTTTCATATGTTTGCACTCCGGGACAAGTTTGTGCTTCGGGATCAGTCTCCGGTTATCCACTTATTCAAACGGCAACCTATTCTGCCCTCGATCAAAATTCTCAATCTAATCTTATCTTATCATGGGCCGCTCAAAATTCTGTAACCGTTGGCTCTGCCTATCAAGGCGTTGTCAATGTTGGTGGCACGCTGACTATTGCCCCAGGTGCTTGCGCAGGAATTCCTGGCGGCGGTCAATTTCAAGTGACTGGACAAGGACAGTGGATCAGCGGTGGTGGGAGCAACATTGGCGCTGTGGCTCAAGTTCA
>JAYTHU010000080.1:0-1343 GCA_043732305.1 Oligoflexia bacterium | reverse complement strand
CAATCGTTCACGACAAGAAGGACAGTGCGAAGGAACTTCATCAAAAATCCATGAATTCAATACCTTATCTACAAAACTAGGAACGACAATTCCACGACTAGAGTTTTGATCTGTATGAGTTCCGTAAGAAGTCTTAGAGCTTCCTTCCATTTTTGCAGGTGTGAAAAATACAGCTTTTGATTTGAGAAACTTCAAGATTAAAGGGGAAGAGATAGGCATAAAATAGCCCAGAGCAACCCACAAGAGGCGATTCCGGTGCCGATTTCGAGCCATACGAAAATTACAGATCATTGAAAGAACGACACAGAGTATTAATATAAGAAAAGGTGATGAGTGGAAATACATTAGAAAAGATTATGCCTTTCAGGAGGGTTTCTCAAGGAGATAACTATCCAATTTAGTGGATAGTTCCACAACAACCTCGGAAAGGGGTCTTTTCGCCATATCAAAGGCCACGTTCAAGAAAAATTGGAATTTAAACCAGTCCTCCTTACTTAACTGCACTCCTTTAACTACTGGTTGATCCGTGCACTTGAATACTGCCGTCTGCTTTAAATCCTTGACCGCAAAGCTAATCATCTTGTTAAAGGGCCATTCTACGGTCTTTTGGTCACCAACGAACAAAATACGAAAATTCGTCATATAGACCATACCTGAATCATCATTTGATTTGGCGTCGTGATTCGTTAACGAACTAGCCATTTCCAAGAATACAACTTCCTTTGCTTTTACGGGAAAGTTGGGAGATTCGCGTGAGTCGAGTCGACCCTCAGATACGGTGTTGACCAGTCTCACCAAAGTTGAAAGGTCGTGTTCTGTCCTTTGCCATTCTTCAAAACTAACTGGATTCCGTTTAAACCTAGAATTTGAAAAAGACGATACATAGGCTTCCACTTCAGCCTGTCTTCTGGCTCTTTCTTCAGACTCTTCGGACTCTTGAGTCTGTCTTCTGGCTCTCTCTTCGGACTCTTGAGTCTGTCTCCTGGCTCTCTCTTCAGCCTGTCGCCTTGCTTTTTCAGCAGCCTCTTTTGCCTGTTTTCTTTCTGACTCTCCTATTTCTCTCTCCCGGTCCAGGTCATCATTACGGTTCTGTTTTTCAATCAATAAATAGAAAGTCCCTACAATTCCAAGTGGAAATGAGAGAAAAAACCAAGTAATAGGGTCTTTTTTTAGGTCCACAGCTAAAGCAGGATTTACAAATATAGAGGCAATATATGCCAAGATAAGAAAATAAGGAATCGAATGTGGAAACGCAACCAAAACTCCGAAAATCGTGATTACCAATGCAATTGTTCCCCGACGTTTGCCAATCATGGCGAGATTGTACCGAAATCTCCCCCTGG
>JAYTHU010000079.1:0-1345 GCA_043732305.1 Oligoflexia bacterium | reverse complement strand
CACATTTAGGTCTACAATTAAAGTATTAAGTAGTTTAAGGAGTAAAAAATGAACGCAGTGACCGATTTAGCCAATGTAGAAATGCCAACCCCGTTGGTATTTACCGATAATGCCGCCAAAAAAGTCAAAGAGTTAATTGACGAAGAAGGTAGCCCAGACCTTAAACTACGCGTGTTTGTTAGCGGTGGCGGTTGCTCAGGCTTTCAATACGGCTTTACGTTTGAAGAAGAAGTAAACGACGACGACACACAAGTGATGAAAGATACCGTTACTTTGTTAATCGACCCAATGAGCCTGCAATATTTAATGGGCGCAGAGATTGATTACCAAGATAACCTGCAAGGCTCGCAATTTGTGATTCGCAACCCACAAGCGACTTCTACTTGTGGTTGCGGCAGCTCGTTCTCAGTTTAAGTTGTTGATTGTGTTAAAAAGCCAAGCATTTGCTTGGCTTTTTCACGTGTGAATAATGCGCTTTAGCGCATATATTCCACGGGGACAACCCTTGCGGTTGTCGTCTGTCATTCTGAGCGTAGCGAAGAATCCAGCTTTTAGCCCCTCGCCCGCAGGCGGGCGAGGGGTTGGGATGAGGGGCAATGGTGAAGTTTGAATCTTGTCGGGGGTAGCCCGCACCTAGTCACTTTCTTTTAACTGCCTGAAAAGAAAGTAACCCAAGAAAATGGCACCCCGCTGCCGCTTGTTTCCTTCGGTCTTAGCGCCGCATCTGGGCGGCTGCGGAACTCGCTCCGCTCAAACAGTCCTCGACGCTTTCCATCTGCCGCTCAAGCCGAAGGCGCGACAAAGGGGATTGAAAACCGTGCGGCGCAATGCCTTTCTGTTATTGCGCCCTACGCGAGCTAATCCGCCTCACGAGGGTTAAGATCTATTCGCCCGAGGGGCAATTCCAAGTGGCATGCGCCCCGGGTTGCAAGAAAAAACCCATTTCGATTTTCAATGTCGAGCGAAAGAGTGTTCCATGCCGTCTCGTAAGTCTTGCCCTTGTTTGAAGCTACTGTGAAGTCTCTATCAAAAAAAGCTAACGCTACTTTCGCGAGAAAGTCTTCATCGACAGAGGCAGAGCTCAATGCATTTTTTAGAAACTTGACAGCCTCAACTCGCGCCCTTTGAAACCCAACCTTCTTCCAGGAGTTAAATAGGGAATCGAGTATATACAGCTCCACGTCGTGAATAAAAAACAGATCGGGAAAGACCTTTGCAAAACCACTCAAATAAAAAAAAGGCGCAGACCAGGCAAAATCACCATTCATCATCGACATTTCACTGTATTTTTAGCGATAATTGAGCCGTTTAAATATAGTCTGACGCAGTTTTATCGTGCAACAGA
>JAYTHU010000078.1:0-1359 GCA_043732305.1 Oligoflexia bacterium | reverse complement strand
AAAGCCAAGTTTTAAGAAGCTTTTAGAATTTGGAACGCCAGTCATGTTTCATAATCATGATCCCGCCATCAAGAAAATGCATGACAGAGCATTTGAAGGAATATTCGTTGGTTTCTATGAAGAAGATCACACCTACAAGATTTTTGATGTCAATACAAGTAGATTAATATCAACAAGAACAATTAAAGCCTTTCCAAATGATGCACTAGAGTTTGAAAATAGTGATTGGAATGCGCCGTTCGTGATTGAAGATGAAAGATAGATAAATGAAGAGCCAAATAATAGATTCAGCAACAACGATCTAAATTTAGAAAATGATCAAGATCAATTTGAAGATATGCCAGAAATAGCACCACGTGCAGTGAATTTTTTGCCACCACGTGTCGAAATCATTTTGCCGCCAAACTTGCCGCCAATATAAAATCCACGTGCCGAAGAAAATTTGCCGCCAAATATGCCGCTGATCGTCGAACCACGTGCCGAAGAAAATTTACCGCCGATCCAAATCGATATTTTTGATTATGGAGTTGAACAAATTGAAGAGCCTGAACGCCGTCGATCAACAAGAAATACAGAAGTCAAATATGGATATACAGGTGAAGCTATTTTAGAAAGCATATTAAGTGTCACTCAAGTTGAAGAAATTTTGCTATTAGCCGATGATGAAACAACACCAAAGTCGTTCAAGAAAGCTGTTAGTGGTGATAATGCTGTCGGAATGGAAAGAAGCCATAAATGCCGAATATCAATCATTGCTCGATCATGACACGTTCGATGTAGTAAACAGACCTCAAAATACAAAGGTTATTCGCACGCATCATGTTTTCAAGATCAAAAGAGATGAGAAAGGGAAAATTTCAAAATTCAAAGCTCGTTTTGCTCGAGGTGATACTCAAATTGAAGGAGAGAATTTTTTCGAAGTTTTCAGCCCAACCTTAAGATCAGAATCGATCAGAAGATTAGCCGCTTTTGCCGTACAATCAGGATGCCAATTGCATCATCTTGATGTACAAACTGCGTTCTTAAATGCACCGTTGGAAGAAGATGTATATTTAGAGATACCAGAAGGTTTTGAACATTTTGGAAGCCGTACAAAAGTTTTCAAATTAAACAAATCGATCTATGGTTTTAGACAAGCTGGTAGAAATTGGAACGAACTATTCAAGTCAACTCTTATCAATATGGGTTACATTCAAAGTGCCGCAGACCCGTGCATTTTTCTCAAGTACAACCAAGATGGTGCACTTATTTCCGTAATTGGAATATTTGTAGATGACTGCTTGTTCGTAGGGGGGGGTAGAGCAAAATATCCTTGTCAAGAACAAACTGATGGAGATTTTTAAGATGCACGACCTTGGC
>JAYTHU010000077.1:0-14798 GCA_043732305.1 Oligoflexia bacterium | reverse complement strand
TTTGCTTCGAGCTTTGCTTCATCAGCACTCAACGGCTGTTTGATCTTCGCATCAATGAATTCAATGATGGCCATTTCAGCACTGTCACCAGGACGCCTAGACACGCGATAAATGCGAGTGTAACCACCGGGTCTGGTACTAAAACGTGGCGCCAAATCACTAAATACTTTTTTGACAGTCAGTTCATTAGGAATACGCGCCATGAGCAAGCGACGATCAGCAAGTGATCCGCGTTTGCCAAGAGTCACGGCTTTTTCTACCACTCGACGTAATTCTTTAGCTTTAGCTAAAGTGGTTGTGATGCGCTCATGCTCGATCAAGCTTACTGCCAAGTTTCTAAACAACCATTTGCGTTGGTTAAATGGTCGGCTAAAACTCTGTGTCCGTGCTCCATGTCTCATAGGTCAAATCCTTCTTAGTTATCTTTTTGAGGTTCGTTGGGGTTCCAGCCAACTGGAGGCCAACCTTCCATTTTCATTCCCAAAGATAGACCCATTTGGCCTAAAATATCTTTGATCTCGTTAAGAGATTTTCGTCCGAAATTCTTAGTCTTCAGCATTTCGGCTTCAGATTTCAGAACCAATTCACCGATGTACCGGATATTGGCATTTTTCAAACAGTTCGCGGAACGAACGGAGAGTTCCAAATCGTCCACTGAACGGAAAAGATTTTCATTCAATGTAGGAGATGCTCCGCCAGTTTCATCAGTTTCTGGCTCTGTGCTTTCATCAAAGTTAATGAAAACTTGGAGTTGTTCTTTCATAATTTTTGAACCAAGGCTCACGGCGTCTTCTGGTTGAATACTTCCGTCAGTCCAAACTTCAAATGTCAGCTTGTCATAGTCAGTTCGTTGTCCGACTCGAGCGTAAGTTACATTGTAGTTTACGCGAGTGATAGGACTGAACTTAGAGTCAACTGCAATATATCCGAGGGGCAAATCTTGGCCATGTTCTTCTGAGGGAACATATCCGCGACCGAGCTTAACCACGATTTCAGCACTGAATTTTCCACCTTTACCGAGAGTAGCAATGTGTTGTTCAGGATTGAGAATCTCAATCTGATCATCCAATTGAATATCAGCAGCGGTGATAGGACCTTCAGTATTTTTTTCGATTTTCAAAGTTTTGGGATTAGCCGAAAACATTTTAAATCGGACCAATTTCAAATTGAGAATAATATCGGTCACATCTTCAACCACGTCAGGGACGGATGTAAACTCATGCATGATGCCGTCAAAACGAACAGCAGTCACAGCGGAACCCATCATGGAACCCATGAGAATTCTGCGAAGAGAGTTTCCAATCGTCACGCCGTAGCCGCGTTCGAGGGGCTTAACGGTAAATTTACCGTAAGTATCCGCAAGGCTGTCTTTTTCGACTTCGAAGCCTTTAGGTTTGATCAAATCTCTCCAGAACTTAAAATAATACTCTTGCATTGTTTCTCCCAAACTTAACGTGAATAATACTCAACAATCATATGTTCTTCGATGGGGAAGGTCACATCTTCGCGGGTAGGAATATCTTTGATCGTACCCTTGAATTCACCATGAGAAGGTTCGAGCCACTTAGGCATTTCCCGTCTCTTGATGCTATCGATACCAGCCATGATTTTAGTCATAGCGCGGCTCTTTTCGCGAACTTCAACCACATCACCTTTGCGCACTTCAAATCCTGGAATATCAACTTTCTTTCCATTGACTAAGAAGTGACTGTGTTTCACCAGCTGTCTAGCCTCTGTACGGCTATTGGCAAAACCTAAAAGATAAACGGTGTTATCTAATCGTCTTTCGAGTTTCAAAAGGAGGGTCTCACCAGTGACGCCCTTAGCCTTTTCAGCCTCGCGGAAATATCTACGGAATTGATTTTCAAAGATTCCATAAACTCGTTTAACTTTTTGCTTTTCTCTCAACTGCAAAGCAAATTCAGAGAATTTCACTCGTGCTTGGCCATGCTGACCAGGAGGATAGGGACGTCTATCGAAACTACACTTATCTGTGTAGCAACGTTCACCCTTCAAAAAGAGCTTCATGTTTTCTCGGCGGCAAAGTTTACAAACTTGTCTTACTGAACGACTCAAAGGACCTCCTAGTGTTCCTTCTAAAAATTAAATTCGACGTCTTTTTGGAGGACGGCACCCGTTATGAGGGATTGGTGTTGTGTCCTTGATGGATGTGATCTTAAGACCTGCAGCGGCCATTGCACGCAATGCGGGTTCACGACCAGCTCCGGGACCTTTCACAAATACAGTGACGGTTCTCATTCCATTTTCAATTGCTTTACGGGCAGCATCTTCGGCAGCCACTTGAGCTGCAAAGGGAGTGCCTTTACGGGATCCTTTGAAACCCTTGTGACCGGCGCTCGACCAACTAAGTGTTCCTCCGCCAACATCTGTGATGGTGACGATGGTGTTTCCGAAAGAAGCTTGAACGAATGCTAGTCCAGACTGAACATTACGTTTCACTTTTTTCTTTTTAAGAGCGCCTTTTTTTACGATTTCAGGGGTTGCCATTTTTAAGTTCCTCTAATTATTTAGACGTTGGTGCCAATTTTTTGTTCGCGATAGTCTTACGAGGACCCTTACGCGTACGAGCATTGGTTCTTGTTCTTTGGCCTCGGGTAGGCAAACTTTTTCTATGTCTGATTCCGCGATAACATCCGAGATCCATCAAACGCTTGATGTTCATGGAAACATCACGACGCAAATCACCTTCTACTTTGTGATCACGATCAATGACTTCTCTGATTTTAGAAACTTCAACGTCAGACAATTCGTCGGTTCGACGAGATTCATCTACGCCCGCTTCAGTGAGGATTTTTTGAGAAAGACTTTTACCAATCCCGTAGAGATAGGTGAGGCCGATCACTATTCTTTTATTTCTTGGAAGATCAATACCGGAAATACGAGCCATCTTCGATTACCCCTGACGTTGCTTATGTTTTGGGTTGTCACAAATCACGCGAATAACGCCACGACGTTTTATAACTTGGCATTTTGTACAGATTTTTTTTACTGAAGCGCGAACTTTCATTTTCTAATTTCCTATCTTGCAGCTCAATGAGCTCTCTTACTTTATAACAATTTACAATTCTATTTTGAACCTGGCGTTACCGCTTAAGTTTCAGTTTAAATGCGTCCTATCCGTTAAGATCAACGGCCCATTCGAGGTCATCGCTACAGTATGTTCAAAATGAGCTGCGAGACTACCATCCACAGTTACAGCTGTCCAGTTGTTTTTAAGGACTTTCACTCGGAAATCTCCGACCGTCACCATGGGTTCGATTGCTATCACCATGCCGACTTCGAATTTCATGCCCGTACCTTTTTTGCCGAAATTTGGAACCTGAGGTTCTTCGTGTAACGCGCGACCGATTCCATGTCCAACAAATTCGCGAACAATTCCATATCCACGAGATTCCGCGTGTTCTTGGACGGCATATCCAATGTCGCCGACCCTATTTCCCATAATGAAAGCGTCGATCCCCTTAAACAACGACTCTTCGGTTACCTTAATGAGTTTTTTACACTCATCAGAAACTTGCCCCACAGGGACAGTCACAGCAGAATCTCCGTACCAACCGTCATAAACTACACCGAAATCAATACCAAAAATGTCAGCGTTTTTTAATATTCGATTGTCAGGAATTCCATGCACAACTTCTTCGTTAACACTGGCGCAAATAGTTTTTGGAAATCCGCGATAATCTTTGAAAGCAGGAATCGCACCCGCTTTAATTGTCAAATCATAAGCACGTTTATCAACCTCATTAGTTGTCATGCCTTCGGAAATTTCTTGACTGATGACATGAAGAATTTCAGCAACTATTTTGCAGGCGTCTTTTATTTTGCTGATCTCTCGCTCTGATTTCAAGGTAAACATCATTCCCTCACTGCAGAATTAATACGCGCAAAAACTTGCTCAGGTGTGCCTTCACCATTTACTAAAATGAATTTTTTTTCATTTTTATAAAAATCTTTTAACGGCAAAGTATTTTTTTCGTAAACATTTAAACGATTTTCGATGACTTCGATTTTGTCGTCAGGGCGCTGCTCGAGTATTCCACCACAAACATCGCAAATATTTTGAACCAAAGAAGGTTTCATAATGATGTGAAATGAGGTCCCACATTTTGAACAGACTCTTCGACCGGACAATCTTTCAATCAAATGCTTTTTATTTACTTCTAAAAACACCGCTTTGTTCAGCTTGAGATTTTGAACCATAAAAAGTTCGTCAAGAGCTTGCGCTTGGGCGACAGTTCGTGGAAATCCGTCAAAGAGAAAACCTTTGGCTGTAGAATTTAGAATTGTTTCTCGAATAATACCAATCACGACCAAATCAGGAACAAGCTGCCCCGCTTGCACAAGGGCCTGAGCCTCTATTCCGAGCTTTGATTGGTCTTTGATGGCTTTTCTGAGAAGATCGCCGGTACTGATGTGCTGGATTTCAAATTGCGAACAAATACTGTGGGCTTGAGTTCCTTTGCCCGCACCTGGCGGGCCAAAGAGGACAATGTTCAAAAGCTTGCCCTCCGGCTTTTGATTTTAGCTCCACGCATGAAGCCTTCATATTGATGAGTGATTAGGTACGATTGAATTTGCTGAACCGTATCAAGCGCAACACCCACAAGAATAAGAATGCTAGTTCCACCGAAGTAGAAAGGCACCTTCGCTTGATTGATCAATATGCCTGGCAAAACGCAAACAGCACTAATGTAGATCGCTCCGGCAACAGTTATTTTGGTCAATACGGATTCAATATATTCAGCAGTACTCTTACCCGCTCTAATCCCAGGAATGAAACCACCATATTTTTTCAAGTTTTCTGCTACGTCATCTGTATTGAAAACAATGGATGTGTAGAAAAAACAGAAAAACACAATCAGGCTAACGTATAGAATATTATAGATCACTCCAGAAGGCGTGATCGCTTCTTTGATCCGCTGAGCCCAAGACGCATTTACAAACTGAGCAAGGGTCGTAGGGAAAAGTAAAAGACTAGATGCAAAAATTGGAGGAATAACGTTGGCAACGTTAATTTTAAGAGGCAAATGACTGCTTTGCCCGCCCATGACTTTTCTGCCAGAGACTCGTTGAGAATATTGCACAGGGATTCTTCTCTGACCAACTTCTAAAAATATGATGACAAAAACCACGGCCACCATGAGAGCTAAAAGTCCCATGAAAATGACAGTGCTCATTTCACCGGATTTAATGAGCTGCATGCTGTTGAAAAATCCCGTAGGTATTCCTGCGCAGATTCCAGAGAAGATAATTAAACTTGTGCCGTTGCCGATGCCACGTTCAGTGATTTGTTCGCCAAGCCACATGATAAAACATGAGCCGGCTGTCAAAGTGATGATCGTCATTAGCGGGAAAGGAATACCGCCAACGGTGTTAGAGAGAACCAATGGTTCTCCACTTGTCCCGTGTTGCAGGTAGCTGGAAATGCCCCAACCTTGAATAATACAAAGCAAAACTGTTCCGTACCGAGTGTACTGAGCGATTTTCTTTCGGCCCTGTTCGCCTTCTTTTTGCAAAGCTTCGAGGTAAGGAAACACTGCTGTTAATAATTGAAATATAATGGAACTTGAAATGTAAGGCATGATTCCCAATGAAAAGATCGACAATCTTTGCAATGAACCACCACTGAACAAGTTGAACATGCCAAAAACGCCGGCATTCGCGCCACTAAAAAACTTCTGAAGGGCTGCTGTGTTAACTCCTGGTGTGGGAACGTGGGATCCCAGCCGATATATGGCTATCATCCCCAACGCGAATAAAATTCTTTTTCTAAGCTCCGGTATTTTTGCCAACCCCTCGATAGCCACTTTTTATCTCATCTCCTCGATGTTTCCACCTGCTGATTTGATTTTCTCTTGCGCTGTTTTGCTGAACTTATGAGCTTTCACGGTCAATTTCTTTTCAATTGTACCTTGACCCAAAATCTTAACAGGCATGTTGGGTTTTGCAAGTCCGCAACTCACTAATTGTTCGGGTGTCACACTGTCATCGAAACGAGCGAGATCACTCAAATTCACAACAGAATATTCCACACGAAAGTGATTTGTGAAACCGAATTTAGGTAATCGACGATGCAAAGGCATCTGCCCACCCTCGTAACTGCGGGAAACAAATCCCCCAGCTCGGGCCTTTTTACCTTTGTGACCGCGAGTCGATGTCTTTCCGTGACCGGAACCAACTCCACGACCAACGCGTTTGCTTTTCTTGTTGTTGCCGCGGGGCGAAACCAACTGGGACAATAAATTAGCCATTTTTAACCTCAACTGTAACTAAATGCTTTATCTTGAAGATCATTCCTCTGAACTGAGGAGTATCATTCACTTCTACTTCGGAATTCATTTTTCTTAAGCCCAATCCTTTGACTGTCGCTCTCTGACGAGGGTTGCAGCCGATCATGCTCTTGATTAATTTCAATTTAAATGTCTTTGCCATAATAAACCCTTTTTAAGCTTGCTCTCGAGCTTTTTGTACTGCGTCTTTGCTACGTAATTGTTTAAGTCCTGCCAAGGTGGCTCGCACCACGTTGTGAGGATTGCTGGTGCCAATGCACTTAGTAAGAATGTTTTTAACTCCAACAGATTCCAAAACTGCTCTCACTGCACCACCGGCAATAACTCCGGTACCTGCATTTGCTGGTTTCAGCATGACTTCACTTGCTCCGAAATGGCCAAGAACTTGGTGAGGAATGCTTCCACCTTCGACGTAAATATCAAGCATGTTTTTCTTAGCTTGACGGCTGGCTTTGCTGATGGCTTCAGGAACTTCACCTGATTTACCAAGACCCACGCCTACTTTGCCGTTTCCATTTCCAACAACCACGAGGGCTGAGAAAGAGAAGCGTCTGCCACCCTTAACAACTTTGGCAACGCGATTGATCGCTACGACTCGTTCTTCAAATTCGGTTACAGTATCGTTCATTCAATGATCTCCTGATTGATCTTAGAATTTAAGACCGGCTTCACGAGCCGAATCTGCCAATTCTTTAATTTTTCCGTGGTATCGAAAACCATTACGGTCAAACACGGCATTGTTAATTTTCTTAGCCAAAGCACGTTTAGCCACTTCAGCGCCAATTTTTTTAGCTGCTTCTTTATTTTTTGAACCAGTGAGGTTTGCTTCAACCGTGGAACAAGCCACGAGGGTTTTACCTGCCACATCGTCAATCAATTGCGCATACAAATGTGATGTGCTTTTGAAGACGGAAAGACGAGGGCGCTCAGGAGTTCCAAAAATTTTCTTTCGAACACGCATTTTCTTTTTGAAACGTCCGACTGCTTTTTTATCTGTTCTTTTGGTGTACTTAATTGCCATTTTTTCCTCTTACTTACTGACTGACTTACCGGCTTTACGGCGAATCACTTCGGTTTCATACTTCACGCCTTTGCCTTGATAGGGCTCAGGTTCCTTAAATCCACGAATCTTTGCGGACACCAAACCCACCATGTGTCTATCGGCACCGGTGACAATGATTCGAGTGTTCTTTTCAATTTTGATATCGATTCCTACTGGGATCGGATATGCGATCACATGTGTAAAACCAAGATTGAGTTCCAAGATTCTACCAGTAACGTTCGCCTTGTAACCAACTCCGTTGATTTCCAAAACTTTGGTGAAACCGACGGTCACACCGTGAACCGCATTGTTGATCAATGCGCGATATAAACCATGCAAAGCTTTAGTTTTCTTTTCTTCGTTCTTACGAGACAAAGTCAAAACACCGGCTTCGAGCTTGGGAACAATTGTGCTCGCAAGCGAGTAAGACAAAGATGTCTTGACGCCCTTCACGGTCACTTTTTCTCCCTGGATATTGACTTGTACTTCTTTGCCAAAATGAATTGGCATTTTTCCTACGCGTGACATATTTACCTCACCACACTGAACAAATGTATTCGCCACCAACTCGTTTTTCGCGAGCTTCATCACCGGCCATAATGCCTTGATTGGTGGACAAGATTGCAATACCAAATCCAGTTCTTACCTGAGGAATTTGATCTGCTGCTACGTATTTTCTCAAACCAGGACGGCTTTCTCGTTTCAAATTATGAATCACAGGAATGCCTTCAGTACTGTACTTTAGATAAATTCGGGCCATACCCTGCTTCTTATCTTTAACAACGCGGTAATTTTTGATCATGCCCTGTTTTTTGAGCACGGCCAAAATACCTTCTTTAACATTGCTATGGGGAACATCGACTTTGTCTTGTTTTGCGCCATTGGCATTTCTAATTCTGGTCAACAAATCGGCGATTGGATCCATGTTTTCTCCGTTACTTTCTGAACGGCATTCCGAATGCCGTAAGTAATGCTTTGCTCTCTTGGTCTGTGTTCGCTGTTGTGCAAACAGTGATACTCATTCCATGAACATTGTCGATTTTGTCATAGTTAACTTCAGGGAAAATAATTTGCTCTTTAATACCGCAAGAATAATTACCGCGGCCATCGAAGCTATTTGCAGAGAGACCTTTAAAATCTCTCACGCGAGGCAATCCGATGTTGATAAATCTTTCAAGGAAATCATACATTTTGTCTTTTCTCAAAGTCACGGAAACACCAATTGGCATTCCTTCGCGAAGTTTGAAATTAGAAATGGATTTCTTAGCTCGTCTCATCACAGGTTTTTGACCTGTGATGGCAGTCAACTCCTGAGCAGCGATTTCTAAAACCTTGGCATTTTGAGTAGCCTCGGACATGGAAACGTTCAAAACAATTTTTTCCAGTCGTGGCACTTGCATGGTGCTTTTGTATTTAAATTCAGACATGAGCGCCGGAACGATCTTTGTCTGATAAGTTTCTTTTATGCTCATTTGGCACCTTTCATTTTCTTGTCTTCTTTAGCCGGCTTTGCTTTACGCGCGGTTCCAGCAGATTCTTTCAACCAAATCGAAACTCTAACTGGTTTGCCGGTCTTAGCCGAGAGTGGCAAAACTTTGCTGACCTGCATCGGAGCTTCTTTTTCGATGATGCCGCCCTTGGGATCATTCTGAGTTGGCTTAGTATGGCGTTTAACCATGTTCACCTTTTCAATAATGACCAGACCCTTGGTCTTAAGCATTTTCAGGATTTTTCCTTTTTTGCCTTTGTATTTTCCAGAGATAACCTGGACAACATCATTCTTTTTATATGCGGGAAATCCCATTTCTTCGTTCTTCATAAAACCTCAAATAACTTCTGGAGCTAGAGAAATAATTTTAACAAATAATTTAGCACGGAGCTCTCTGGCCACGGGACCAAAAATACGTGTGCCAATTGGCTCAGCATTCGCATTGATCAGAACCGCCGCATTGTCATCGAATCTGATGTAACTTCCATCAGCACGACGAGTTTTGTGAGTCATCCGAACAATAACGGCTTTATGTACTTCGCCTTTTTTTACTTTTGCATTTGGAATCGCGTGTTTAACAGAGACAACAATTGTGTCTCCAATTTCAGCGTAACGTCTTCCGCTACCGCCGAGAACCTTCACGCAAAAAACTTCTTTTGCGCCTGAATTGTCTGCGACGTTTAATCTTGTTTGCTGTTGAATCATATTTTTACTTCGATTCCTTTATCAGAAACTTCCAATATTTCGGCAAGCTTCCAACGCTTAGTTTTGCTCAGAGGAGAAACTTCATAAATCAAAACTCTATCACCAGTGGCCGCTTGCTCTTTTTCATCGTGAGCTTTGAAGTTGCTTGTTCTGTTGATAAACTTTTTGTATTTAGGATGCATGATTCGGCGGCCGACTGCGACGGTGATAGTTTTATCCATCTTGTCACTTACGACGATGCCGATTTTTTCTCTTCTGATACTTTTTGAATTCGTTGCTTTTATTTCTGTTTTCGTCTGAGTCATAACTACCACTTCAACCTTTAATTTTTAGTTTTCGAAAGTTTCGCGAGTGTTAACATACGGGCAATTGAGCGCCTTGTTTGTCGGATCTTGCTATTGTCTTCCAAAGATCCAGACAGATTTTGAATACGTAGATTGAAGAGTTCTTCTCTCAATTCTCCGGACTTTTTAACCATGTCTTCCGCGCTCAATGTTTTATCTACTTTAGTTTTCATATTTCAGTTCTCTTTCTTTACTTCCTACGGGACAAAACTCTTAATTATTTCGAGAGATAATTCTTGTTCGTACTGGCAATTTATGAGCTGCAAGCAATAATGCTTCAGAGGCAGTTTCTTTGTTCACGCCTTCCATCTCATAAAGCACTCTTCCGGGACGAATTACTGCTACCCATTCTTCCACGTTACCTTTACCGGAACCCATGCGAGTTTCAGCAGGTTTTTTGGTAAGGGATTTGTCAGGAAAAATTCTGATCCAGATTTTTCCACCGCGTTTAATGAAGCGAGAGACAGCAACGCGAGCAGCTTCAATTTGGCGTGAAGTGATAAATCCACAAGTTGTGGCTTGAAGAGCGTAGTCGCCGAAAGCTAGATCGTTTCCACGAGTAGCTTTACCCTTCATTCGTCCTTTGTGGGACTTACGATATTTTACTTTTTTAGGACTTAACACGTTGAGCCTCCAACATAATTTCTTTAGGATTCAAGATATCACCTTTGTAGACCCAAACTTTGACACCAATGAGGCCGTAAGTTGTCAAAGCTTCAGCAGTTCCATAATCGATATCTGCACGAAGGGTATGAAGAGGAACACTCTTCTCTGTGTACCATTCGCGACGAGCGATGTCTGCGCCATCAAGACGGCCTGACACTGCAACTTTCATCCCTTTAACTCCGAGACGAATTGCGCTTTGCAAAGATTTCTTCATAGCTCTTCTGAAAGAGATACGTTTCTCAAGCTGCATAGCAATGCTTTCTGCGATCAAAGTAGCATCTGTCTCAGCTTTTCGGATTTCTTTAATATTGAGTTCAACTTTGCTTTTGATTAATTTTTGAACTTCGGCCTTGAGAGTATCGGCTCCAGTTCCTTTTTTACCAATGACGACTCCGGGTCTTGCAGTAAAAATACTGATAGTCACGTTGCCGGCCGCGCGTTCGATCTCAATTTTGCTCACACCTGCGTGATTGAGCTTACGTTTCAAATAGCCTCGGAGCTTGATGTCTTCATGCAAAAAAGCAGCATAGTCTTTTTTTGCGAACCATCGAGAATCCCAAGTTCTAATTACTCCGACTCTAAACCCAATTGGGTTAACCTTTTGTCCCACAGTGCTCCTTATCTTTCTTCTAAAACAAGATTAACGTGACTTGTCTTCTTTTTGATTTCACTTGCGCGTCCCATAGCTCGAGGCATGTAACGTTTTAACGTCGGCCCTTGATCTACAGAAATATGCTTGATGAATAAATTGTCCACGTCGATCGTTTGCTTCTGTCCCGCGTTGGCGATGGCAGATTCCACAAGTTTCTTTACGATAGGCGCAGATTTTTTATTTAAAAAACTTAGGATTTTGACGGCTTCGTTGACGTCTTTTCCACGAACAGCATCAGCAACTAGTCTGATCTTTCGGGGAGCCATGCGAGCAAATTTCAAGCTTGCTTTGACTTCCATTATTTAGCTCCTTCTTTGGTCGTTTCTTTGGCTTTCTTCTCTGCAGAAGTATGACCATAGAAAATTCGGGTAGGAGCGAATTCTCCCAATTTGTGTCCAATCATATTTTCTGTGACATAAACCGGTACAAATTTCTTTCCGTTGTGTACAGCAAAAGTCAAACCAACTGCTTCTGGCAAAACCGTAGAGCGTCTTGACCAGGTCTTGATCACCTTGCGATCATTAGTGTCTTTCGCTTTTACAATTTTCTTTAGTAAGTGCGAGTCGATAAAGGGACCCTTTTTAATTGAACGTGCCACGTCTTATCCTACTTTCTTCTCTTCACAATATCGCCATTAGTGCGCTTATTGTTTCTTGTCTTAAAACCTTTACAAGGCTGAGCCCAAGGAGTCATCGGATGATTTCCTTTTCCACGGCCTTCACCGCCACCCATAGGGTGATCGACTGGATTCATTGCTGTCGCGCGAACCGTGGGTCTCACACCCAACCATCTTTGTCGACCAGCTTTACCAATAGTGACGTTTTCATGATCTAAATTTCCAACCTGTCCGATGGTTGCATAGCACGCGGATAAAATGAAGCGTGTCTCACCACTAGGGAGTCTTACTTGGCAGTAATCTGTTTCTTTCGAAACAAGTTGCGCCATAGCGCCAGCACCCTTAGCGATTTGCCCACCCTTGCCAGGTCGCATCTCGATGTTGTGAATGGTTGTTCCCATAGGAATTGATCCCAAAGGAAGAGCATTCCCAGGCTTAATATCAGCTTTTGGGCTCGCCACAATTTCAGTTCCGACTTCAATTCCCACAGGCGCAAGAATGTAAGCTTTCAAACCATCTTTGTAACAGATCAGAGCAATACGAGCAGATCGATTAGGATCATACTCAATGGCTAAAACCTTTGCAGGGATTTCGCGCTTTCCGCGTACGAAATCTATTATGCGATAGGCTCTTTTATGACCGCCACCTTGGTGACGCATTGTGATCTGACCGGTGTTATTTCGAGCTCCCGTTCTTTGCATTTTAGAAACGAGAGACTTCTCCGGATAATCTTTTGTAATTTCAGCGAAGTCCGACGTTGTTATAAAGCGTCGGCTGGCTGATGTGGGTCTGTATGTTTTAATACCCATTTTTATGCTCCCTCAAAAATCTTGATCTTTTGGCCTTCGGCAACTTGGACGAAAGCTTTTTTATAATGCGGAATTTTACTCACGTAACGTCCGACCTTCTTTTGATGGCCGCGAGCGTTTACAGTGCGAACTTTTTCAACCTTAACTTTAAAAATCGTCTCGACCGCTTTAGCGATTTGATTTTTTGTAGCATCTTTAGATACTTCAAAGCTATAAACGTTGGCTTTTAAAAGCATGCTACCTTTTTCAGTGATCAAAGGTCTTTTGATAATGTCGAAATGCTCAGTGGACATCGTTCTCACCTAATCTTTCAGAAATTTGAACCAAAGCTGCTTTTGAAAGAATGCAACCGTCGTATTTCAACAAATCAAAAACATTTATGCCTTGGCTTGCCACAAATTTGAAATCATCCAAATTGCGAGCCGCACGTTTAAGAGTCAGGTTGGAAGCGTCATCAACAATGATGGCTTTCTCAATGCCTAAGTCTTTCAACTTCTTTTGCAGTGAATTTGTTTTTCCTTCAGAATCGATCTTGTCAATGACCCAAAGTCTTTCATTCTTAAACAAATAACTGAGAGCGATTCTCAAACCGGATTTACGCAACTTCTTTTGCAAAGTATAGCTGTAATCACGCGGTTTGGGACCGAATGCAGTTCCTCCACCAGGCATCAATGGAGATCGAGTAGAACCTTGTCTGGCATTACCCGTTCCTTTTTGTTTGAAGGGCTTTTTACCACCGCCTCGAACTTCGCCTTTGGTTTTGGTAGACACTGTGCCCGCTCTTCTGCAAGCCAACTGCCATCGAACCACAATCTGTAAAATCTCCGGGCGAAGCTCTTGGGTCAAGATCTCCGTGGGAACTTCTACTTCTGATATTTTCTTTTTATCGAATCCAATTACTGGGACATTAACCATAAATCACCAACTCTTAATTTTTTTTGAACAGGGTGACTAAAGCATTCTTACCGCCCGGCACAGCGCCGTTGACGATGATCAAGCTGTCATCATTAATTACGTCTAGGACTTTTAAATTTCTTACGGAAGTGGATTCGTCACCCAAGTGACCAGGAAAATGTTTTCCTTTCATGACTCGACCGGGCCACGTTCTGTTACCAGACGAACCAGGCTGTCTATGGAAAGTAGATCCGTGAGCTCCGGGACCGCCGCCGGCGTTCCAACGTTTCACAGCTCCTTGAAAACCCTTACCTTTGGAAACGGCTGTCGCTTTTACGATATCGCCCTTTACCAAACTATTGATGGAAACGATGCTTCCAGCAGTCATATCTGTCACGTCACAGCGGAATTCACGAGAGTGATAAACACCCGTAGCATTCCCGGTTTTTCCGAAATGCTGAGACTCACCGTTACGAGCACGAGATTTTTTCTTGGGTTTGCAAGCTACCTGAACAGCAGTGTAGCCATCGGTCGCTTGAGTTTTGATTTGGGAAATTGTCATCGGTTCATATTTTAGAACCGTGCAAGGGATCATTTCGCCCTTGTCGTCAATGTACTGGGTCATCCCGATTTTGAATGTTAACAGCGCTTGCAATTTTGCTTCGCTATTCACAGCTGGGGTTGATTTCGCAGTACTTTCAGTTTCTTGAGTTATCGCTTCATCAGTCATAAATTTTCATACTCTCTTCTAATTCACGCCCAGATTTTAGGCTGGGTCGCTCAGCTTTTTGTGCGGAAGGTTTGGACCTTACATCACAGAAAGTTTAATTTCAACATCTACTCCAGCAGAAAGATCTAATTTCATCAATTGATCCACAGTTTGCTGTGTAGGCTCCAAAATATCGAGGAGCCTTTTGTGAGTTCTGATTTCAAATTGTTCACGGGACTTCTTATCGACGTGAGGCGATCTCAAAACCGTGTATCTGTTAATCATCGTAGGGAGAGGGATGGGTCCCGCAACCTTCGCTCCAGTTCTTTTAGCGGTATCCACGATTTCTTTCGTGGAAACATCCAAAAGTTTATAATCAAAGGCTCTTAATCTAATTCTAATTTTTTGATTCTGCATTTTTACTATCCTCTTCCCAGTTTTCTTCCCGAACTCGATTACTTATTTTATTCTTAATCAGTGATCTCAGCGACAACGCCCGCACCCACGGTCTTGCCACCTTCGCGAATTGCAAAACGCAATTCTTTTTCCATCGCAATAGGT
>JAYTHU010000076.1:0-1368 GCA_043732305.1 Oligoflexia bacterium | reverse complement strand
CCTTCTTTTTTGTATCTTCAAAAGTCTCGTAACCTATTGAAAACACTTTTGGTTGAGCCACTCAACCTTTAAATTTCAACTAAACTGTGGGCATGGCCTCCATTTCCCCACTGATAGCTCCGACCCCCACCATTTATACTCGCTAATTCAGCTGTGAACTTCAATTATTTCAAAACTTTTAAGGAGGTTTTATTTATGAGTATCGCAAACTTTATTTTAAGAATAATCATCGTGGGCTTTGCCTTTTTGTCTGCCGGAAGCTTGACTGAGATCATCATCGATCTTGAGAAGAAGTGTGCCCGAGACACGAAAACCGGAATCATTGATATCGGGGCATGGAATAGACATTTGATGAGAGCACCTTCTAAAAATGGAAGTTATCCTGTAAAACATTAATATCTTGACATTTTGTATCCCCAAGGATACATTTGAAAGTGAGGACTAAGTGGAAGCCAAACAACGTGAAATTATCATCTATGAAACACCCAAAGGCGACTGCCCTTTTGAAAAATGACTTGAGGGCTTAAGAGATATCACAGCTCGTGCTGTCATCAGAAAGAGGCTCAACCGCATCCGTCTAGGAAATATGGGAGACACCAAACCCGTAGGCCAAGGAGTTTTTGAAATGAGAGTCGATTTTGGACCTGGTTACAGAGTGTACTTTGGAGAAGACAAAGGACAATTGGTGGTCCTTCTCTGTGGTGGAGATAAATCCACGCAGACAAAAGATATCGGAAAAGCCAAAGAATATTGGCAAGATTATATCTCTCAAAAATAGGAGGCCTTATGGCTAAGAAATTTAAAAAATACGAAGAGTCCCTTCATGAATCATTAAAAGATCCCAAAGAAGCTGCAGCTTATCTCAATGCTCATCTTCAAGATGAAGAAAAAGACAGCGAGGAATTATTTTTAATGGCGCTCAGAGATGTGACTAAAGCTTATGGTTTCGGAGAAATTGCAGAAAAGGCGGATCTGGGACGGGAGAGTCTTTACAAAGCACTTTCTAAGAATGGAAATCCGAAGGTAGCAACACTTAGATCATTGCTTAAAGCGCTGGGATTAAAGCTTTCCGTGGAGCTGGATAAAAAGAAAGCCTCATAAAGCGGAGCCAAGAAAATCTCTAATATCCTTGTAGCCCAACCCTACCGCTATAGATGTAAGAGTTAAAAATTCCATAAATTCAAAAAAATCGGGCTTGCCCCAGATCTAGTTGAACTTTCGGAGCGAGAGGTATTTGTTATTCATCCTACTTTTGTTTCCAAGTCAATGTTTTCTGCGGTCGTTGTCATTTCTCTAATCTGAACCCAGAGTGCCGGAAGCGCATTGAAGCCACGGATTTTTCTCATTCGCTTTTCGTTCTGCATACAA
>JAYTHU010000075.1:0-76848 GCA_043732305.1 Oligoflexia bacterium | reverse complement strand
CCATATTGTTCATACTACTATGAACAATATGAAAAGTAAAGTTAAAAGCCCGCCCTTACGCAAGCTATCTTTGTCTATTGGCGATTTCATCCGATATTGGGGGTTTCGCCGGGTTCATGGGGCGATTTGGACTCAGGTGTATCTCTCCACAGTTCCAGTCAGCTGCACAGACTTGACTCAGCGATTGGGTTTATCAAAGGCACTGATCAGTCCAGCCCTGGAAGAGTTGTGCAAGCATCAGCTTCTTTATGAGGTTCCTTCGCCAAATGGAAAAACAAAACTTTATGCTTCATCGGAAAATATTAATGAAGTCATTCGCAATGTTCTAAAAAATCGCGAAGCTAAAATGCTTCAACAAATCACCAAAGATTTTTCATCTGTAGATTTAGCTAAAAATAAAAATTCTGCAATAGACGAACAAAAGCTTAAAGCCCTGGGTGAGATGATTTCAACAGCAAGCTTAATGTTGGAAATCCTGATCGGGCAGGAAGATTTGCTCAAATTTCCCATGGATATCAATTTGTGAATATGATCCTGTTGCTCCAAATATTTTCATGTTGTTTCATGACTGGCGTTATTTGGCTGGTTCAGATACTGGTTTATCCGAATTTTCGCTTGATCGACCCTAGTCTTTTTCAAAGTTATCATCGTTTTCATACAAAGCGCATCACTTGGATCGTCGTTCCCGCAATGGGGGTCGAATTAGCCACCGGTATTTGGCTATTTGTAATTCAAAGTAGCGTTCCCTATTTTTGGAATCTTATTTCGATTTTGGTCATTTGGATTGTAACTTTTTTTGTGAGTGTCCCGATTCATCGTCATCTAGAGAAGAATTCAATCGCAGAAATAAATCGGCTTATCGGGAGCAATTGGCTTCGAACAATACTTTGGACTGTTCGATCTGCGTTTTGGTTTTGGATACTGCTTAATCAAGGGCTGATGGGTTACAAGTAAAATAATTGGAGCGGCAGACGGGTCTCGAACCCGTGACCTACAGCTTGGGAAGCTTGTATTTACCAATTTGGTTTAGTTCAAAACTTGTTGGTAAGTGGAATATTGGCTTGCTGTGAGTGATGGGTGAACACATTGGCTGAGATTTCCTACATTCTCTTTATATCATCGCGATTTTTAATCCGATGAAGGTATCTGATTCTAAAAAGAGAAATTTTTGAGAAGTCCCAAAATTGTCAATCGCACACATTTGTGACAGGCAAGTGCCAAAAAGTGGAATATGAGTAAATACAATCTCATCAGATCAAATATACGTGGTTTCTACGAGAATAAGGATTGCATTTTAGGAATAATGTAACAGAGAGACTGAAAACTTATTTTTAAAAGGAGAGAACCAATGTTTAAGGCTAAATTAGCAAGCGTTGTGATGTTAGCGATAATGTCTACCGCAGCTTTTGCTCAAGTAAATAACCAATTCCAAAGCTCTTATGAGATGCGGGTGGAAGCCACTGGCAATTCAGCTTTTCACGAAGGAATTGTTGATGGGATTTCAGATATGATAAAAATATTTGAAGATCAGAGCTGTAGCCAGCTTGGCAACATGAAGATTGAGATCACTCCAGAAGGTAGTTTTGGAAAACAATTGGGTCGTGAAATTGGTGTCGTGGATGGAAGAACAGCAAAAGTTTCAGGTGTATTAAGCTGTACAGGAACTTCAAAGATAATTCGGGCCAAAGTTATCGTTCGACAGTCGATGGCTGATTCAACACACGCAAACATCCAGGTTACTGATACTAACCAGAACCGTGTTGTTAGTAGGTACTCCTTTATTGGTGATAAGCTTCAGTAAAAAGTAATTATAATACATTTGATTTGAGGGCTACGGGCTAACCCCCGTTGCCTTTATACACAAACGTCTAAGCTGAAAGTTTCCCTTTCAGCTTTTTTATTTCGTTTTCAAGATGGTTGATTCTTGATTCCAAATTAGTCTCGCGGCCTAAACCTGCTTTAAGGATCTGATTCAATAAACGCTGGTAAGGGGTGCCTGAGGTCGCTGACATCTTTTTAAGCCTTGTTAGGCTATCCTGGTCCACGTTAATAGTAATTTTAATGGATTTAGCTTGAGTAGCCTTCTCTCTCATTGCAACGGTCCCAGCCTTATTGATCTTCAGATTTTTATAGTTTGGTTGTTTCATAAGTTTTCCTCATCTTTCGCCATTGGGCCACGCCAATGATTCGGATAGCGCCGCCTCGCTTTGTGTACCAGACGGTTAAAATTCGTCCTTTTTTAGACTTTCCCACCCAAAAGTAACGTCTTTCAATGTGGGAATGTTTATAATCAATAAGTTCAACGCCGTGGGGATCAAAAAAACATTCTGTAGCCTCAAGAAAGTCAAAGCCGTGTTTCTTCTGGTTAGCAGTGTTCTTGGTTTCATCCTATTCAAAATCCATACGCAGTTAAGTACCATACTTACCCATACTATGCCATATCTAATCAAAATAACGCAAGTTTTTAAGAAACAGGCGTTAAGGGCAATCTTGATGGAATCTAACTCATCAGTGACGCTATTGGCGTTATCTGAGGAAACGGCCCGATTTGTGTCGAATCTCCCTACGCCTCCTAAGCATGGGAATGAGTTAGCGCCGAGATAAAGACACTTCGTCTTTGAGGCACGGAATAACTGAGTCGCTAAATTCTTCTATAAATTTGGTGCGGCTGGCAAAAAATTGCTAAACTTAAGGCAAAAAAAGAATTAAGAATTCCAGCAAACGAATGAGCGTAAGGGCAAAAATATGAGCTAGGAGAATAAAAATAAGGGAGTTCTAAATTGGAGCGGCAGACGGGTCTCGAACCCGTGACCTACAGCTTGGGAAGCTGTCGCTCTACCAACTGAGCTACTACCGCGATAAAGATTCATACGCTGGCCAAAAAAAAGCCTGGCACATTGAAATGTGACAGGCCCGTTTTTATTTATTGCGGGTAGAGACCACGCAAAAGCATCGCTGCACTCACGCGGTGAACCGCGGAAGCCATTGCTGCTTTTCGAGTGTCGATTTTTTGTTTTTTTGACATTTCCAAAACCACTTTAAAATTAGTGTTCATCATGGCGCGAAGGCGATTATTGATTTCGGTTTCGCTCCAGAAGAAGTTTTGTAAATCCTGAACCCATTCGAAATAACTGACGATAACGCCGCCAGCATTTGCCAAAATATCGGGAATAACAAAGATGCCTTTATCGATCAAATGTTGATGACCATCGTGGGTCACAGGACCATTTGCGCCTTCAGCGATGATGCGCGCTTTAATAGTGTCAGCATTTTTTGAATGAATAACTCCATCGAGAGCTGCTGGAACCAAAATGTCGCATTTCACGCTCAGCAAATCACTGTTGGCCATTTCTTGACCTTCTTTGTAGCCCTTGAGAGTTTTATTTTTGGTGTAATATTCTTTGAGTGCGTGAATATCTAATCCACCCTCATTATAAATAGCTCCGTTGACATCGCTCACGGCAACTACTGACAATCCTAATTCTTCAGCGCAAATAGCCGCTGCTGCTCCGACTTCGCCGAATCCTTGAACAGCCACTTTTACATTCTTGTCTTGTTTGATTCCAAGAGCGTTACAAGCTTCTTCCACGCAGTAAATAACTCCGCGACCGGTAGAGGTGCTTCGTCCAAGACTGCCGCCAATTTCAATTGGTTTCCCAGTCACCACACCAGGAACGGCATAGCCAACTTCCTGAGAGTATGTGTCCATGATCCACGCCATGGTTTGAGCATCTGTTCCAACGTCAGGAGCTGGAATATCTTTTTCCGGCCCAATGAACATTGAAATTTCGCTGGTGTATCGACGAGTGAGTCTTTGTTTTTCTGACCTGGATAATTTGGAAGCGTTAACTTTAACGCCGCCTTTTGCACCACCGAGAGGAAGTCCTGCAAGGGCGCATTTAAATGTCATGAGCATGGCCAATGCTGAAACTTCACTGAGTGTCACACCTTCGTGATAGCGAATTCCGCCTTTGCAAGGTCCTAAGGTAGACGAATGTTGCACTCGATAACCGTTAAAAACTTTAACCGTGTTGTCGTCCATTCTTACCGGAACGGAAACCATGATAGCGCGTTTCGGCTTTTTCAAACGTTCGTGAATGTTTGGATCTAGTCGCATGATTTCTGCGGTTTCATTCAGAAGCATGAGAGTGTCTTTGTACAAATGTCCTTCGACCAGTGTGTCCATTTTATTAACCTCTTTAATAGGATTTCTCAGTTTCAAGTTGCAACGTACGCAGTTTGTAAAAGCCCAGAGATGAAAGCAAGTTTTTTCTGACTAACGCGTTGCATACTCCGTCTTAATTTGTCACAATCAAGTGAATGAAAACCAAAAATACCAAAGTACTCATCGCCCGCACTGATCGAATCGGTGATTTGATCCTGTCTTTGCCCATGGAAGACGCTTGGTTGCAGGGTAACCCAGACGCCGAAGTGCTATGGCTAGCCAATCAAAATCTCAAATTTGTTTTTGAACATGCCCCGTCGTTATTTTCTAATCGAAACAGAAAAAACTGTTTTTTTACCAATCCGAAGCAAAGTTTCTTAAATTTAATTACTGTCATGAGAAAGCTTTCCCGCTGGCTTGATCAGGAAAATTTTGACGTGGCTATCTCGGTCCAAATCCCATGGTGGGTTGCGTTTTGTCTTTGGAGAGCGAGAATTCCGGTTCGAGTAGGAGTCGCCTCCAAGTGGTTTTCATTTTTGTTTTATAATTATCCCGTGAGGCAAAAACGTAGTCAGGCGGTAAAGAACGAAGCTCTATATAATTTGGATCTCGTTCAAGAGGCGAACGCTATAAAAACAGGAGAAAAAACAAACCCTGAGATTTCCTTGAATCCACTGCAACTTTTAGCGAACGAATTGAAGATGCACGAATGGCGCGCAAAGATCGGCGAAGATTTCATTGTGATTCATCCGGGGATGGCCGGAAGTGCGCTCAATTGGAAGTTAGAAAATTATAAATTATTGGCTGAAAAATTAATTCAAGCGGGCGAGCGAGTGGTGGTGACCGGGACTGTATCCGATAGAAAAATCGTGGAGAATTCTGGGATTTTAAACGTCCGCGGGGTTTTGGACGTGACCGAGCGAACTCCTTCTGCTGATCTTTTGGCAGTGCTCGCACTTTCAAAAGCAGTAGTTGCTCCCAGCACTGGAGTCATTCATTTAGCAGCCGCACTTGGAAAAAAAACCATTGGTATTTATAGCTTGGTTAGGGTGGAGTCGCCACGCCGGTGGGCACCTCAGGGTTTGAAGGTACAAACGCTCACTCCTCCCGAATCTAGTCCCACCGAAATGGAAAAAATCACAGTGGACAGAGTGACACAAGCAGTGCTTGGATAGAAAAATGAAGACCGATAGCGCTCTCAAAAATGTTGATTTATTAAAAAATAAAAAGATTCTCATCATCGGAGATGTCGGACTCGACGAGTACGTGATTGGTGCAGTCAAGCGGATCAGTCCGGAAGCTCCAGTCCCGGTGGTTGAAGTTTTGAGTGAAGATAAAAGACTCGGACTTTCCAGTAATGTCGCCGCAAATGTCGCGTCACTCGGTGGGGAAGCGTGGCTAGTCGGTGTGGTTGGAGCAGATGCCACTGCCGAACAATTTCGTATGATTTTAAAACAAAATCACTGTACAGATAAATTTTTGATCGTTGATGAAACAAGGCCCACCACTCGCAAACTTCGAATAATGGCGGGGCAACATCATGTAGTGCGCGTTGATTTTGAGCGCAAAAAATTTCTAAGCCCAGATGTTCAAGAAAAATTATTCATGCAAGTTGAGTCAGTGATTTCCCTGTGTGATGCAGTGATTTTAGAAGATTACGCCAAGGGAGTGCTGGACGAGAAACTGATTCAGAAAATTATCACGCTTGCTCATAAAAATGGAAAACTCGTCACGCTTGATCCAAACTCATCTACTCCTGTTGACCATTACAAAGGCGTTGATTTTCTCACTCCCAACACGGATGAGGCTCTGGCACTTTCGAGTCTGAAATTTGATGATCTCAGATCACCTTCTGATAGTTTTGAAGAAGTGGGCGATGAATTGCTCCAAAAGCTTGCGGCAAAAGCCGTGATCATCACTCGGGGAAAAGATGGAATGAGCATTTTTACTCGGGAAAAAACGAACGCTCCTTTGAAAGTCGAGCACATTCCAACTTTTGCCCGCACAGTCTTTGATGTGACCGGTGCAGGAGACACGGTTATTGCCACGTTCACTCTCGCCATGACTGCAGGTTTAACTCTCGGAGATGCCTGTATTTTATCAAATTACGCCGCGGGCGTAGTGGTCGGAAAAGTAGGTTGTGTGTCTGCAACCCCGCAAGAACTTAAAAAATATATAGAAGATTTAAGAAAATAACGCTGTGCCTTATTTTTGGCATAGGCTTGCAATAATTTGTATTTAAACCCTTGAAGGAGGAATTTATGAAAGTTGTTTTTATCGCCATGTCTCTTTTTGTATCTACTTTTTTTCTCTCTGGTCTGGCTTTTGCCGAAACTGGTTTAGTTGATCCCACTATTGCAGGATCTCCCAAGAACAAAGTTCTTTGCCAGCAAGCACGTGAAGCCGCAAAAACTGCCTGCACTAGCAATGGTTTTGTACTCAAAGGACATAGCGCGAACAAAGGTTTGATCAAAGATTGCATGATGCCTTTAAGCGAAGGCAAAGATGTTGTTGGAGTTAAGATTGATGATCAAACAAAGAAAAATCTGGTGGCCTGTGCCGATCTTCATAAGAACAAAGCTGGCAATGGTGCAGCTCCTGTGAACAACATGGCTATTCCTGAAGATGAGAAAAAAGAATAGTTTTTATCTGATTTTTTGAGGGGACATGATGTTCGGGGAATGGAAAACTAAAATTCGTAACTTCCAGCATAAGCATGAAGCTAAGCTGGAAGTTTTATTTTTCGTTGGTGGTTTTGCTTTCGATGCTTTCTTAGTTTCCGAAGTAGATGACCTATTTGCGCTCATTCAGCAGGCCGTTTATCTCCTTATTATAGCCGCTCTTATTCATTATGAAATTCTCTACCGAATGATGAAATGGCGACCTACCCCAAAGCTTTCGCCCATTTGGGATTTTAGAAATCTTCTCTCTCATTTTTTATTGGGAACTTTGCTCAATATCTATTCACTGTTTTACATCAAGAGTGCTTCGTTTGTGAGTAGTCTTGTTTTTCTCGCTCTAATGATCGCAATGATTCTTGCGAATGAACATCCACGAATAAAAAAATCAAAAGTCAGTTTCAAGACTGGTCTTTTTGCAATTTGCCTTTTTTCCTATATCTCTATTCTCTATCCATTGCTTCTGGGTTACATCGGGTGGACGCCTTTCGGGCTTTCACTGGTCACGACACTCGCAATTTTTTATCTCCAATTTCGATGGCTCAAAACCAAACTTCCGAACGAGAAAATATTATTTCAGGCACAGTTTGGCCCTGGTATTTCTGTGTTGATCGTTTTTGCATTATTTTATTTCATGGGGTGGATTCCACCGGTTCCACTCAGTGCAAAACAACAAGGTATCTATCATTTGATTGAAAAGAAAAACGGAAGCTACAACCTTTCATTCGAAAAAGTGTGGTGGAAGTTCTGGCAACGAGATGACAATCACTTTTTGGCAGAACCCAGTGACAAGCTTTATTATTATATTCAAATTTATTCGCCAGCCCGAATTTCAGGAGATGTGTTCTTGATCTGGTCGCGGAAAAACAACAAGCGAAACTGGGAAGTCCAAGATCGCATTCCAATCAAAGTCACCGGTGGACGAAAAGAAGGCTTTCGCGGTTATGCTATCAAAAATAATTTTCAGGGTGGTGACTGGCGAGTGGCTGTTGAAACCGCTAGCCATCTCGAGATCACCCGCATGGGATTTGAAGTTGTTGAGGTCGATCAGGCGAAGGTCAATCCCAACCGCGTTTTTGAAGTTTTGAGCCGTTAGGAGTACTTATAGTGTCCAGAGTGTGACTTCCGCCCCAAAATAATATATAGGTGCACTCATGTGGATTGTTTATTTAGCCCTTCGTAGGCCATACACCATTGCCGTCAGTGTCATTCTCCTTTTCCTGGGAGGATTGCTTTGTCTTAAAGATATGCCGGTCGATATTTTTCCAGCTATCAATATTCCCGTGGTTGGAGTCATCTGGGCTTATCCGGGTTTGTCGGCTTACGATATGGAGCGGCGGGTTGTTTTCATCACCGAGCGCGCAATGTCGACGACAGTCGGTGGCATTAAAAATATCGAATCCACCGCACTTCCTGGAATTGGACTGCTTCGTGTTTCTTTCGAAGATGGAACAAATATTGGGGAGGCTATCGCTCAAATCAGTGCGACTTGTTCGCTGATTGTTCGCTCACTTCCACCTGGAATGACTGCTCCCACAATTTTGAAATTTAATGCTTCCAATGTTCCTGTCGCCCAGCTCACACTTTTCAGTGACACTTTGCCTGAAGAAAAATTATTCGATTATGGATTGAACTTTTTGCGAGTCAAACTTTTCACCATTCCGGGACTTTCCATTCCAGCTCCCTACGGAGGCAAAAATCGTCAGGTTAATATAGATATTAGTCCTGAGATTTTAGAATCCAAAGGTTTATCACCTCAAGATGTGGTCACGGCGTTGAATGGATCAAATATTATTTTGCCTGCAGGAACCGCCAGAATTGGAAATCTTGAATATAATGTGATGTTGAATTCAAGTCCTGACACCGTCAGTGACTTTAATAAAATTCCTATAAAAGTTGTCAATGGCGCACCCATGACTTTGGGTGATGTGGCTAAAATATCGGATGCTTATGCCGATCAAACAAATATCGTTCGCGTGAATGGCAAGCGGTCTTCATATTTGAATCTTTTGAAAAAAGCTGACGCTTCCACACTAGAAGTTGTCAATTCGGTGAAAAAACTCTTGCCCGAGTTGCAAGCACTCGCGCCAAAAGGCTTTGGAATGCGATTGGATTTCGACCAATCGATTTTTGTTAAGAATGCTATCAGTGGTGTTTTCCGCGAAGCTTTGATCTCAGGACTTTTGGTTTCGCTTATGATTTTGATGTTCCTCGGTAGCTGGAGAAGCGTCATCATTGTTTGTACTTCTATACCTGCAGCTATTTTCACGGCCATCATTGGGTTGAAACTTTTAGGCAACACAATCAATATTATGACTCTTGGCGGACTCTCACTTGCTATTGGTATGCTTGTCGACGATGCCACTGTTGCGGTTGAAAATATTCACCGCAATCGATCACTCGGAAAATCTTTGACTGTAGCTATCATCGACGGATCTGCTGAGGTCGCTTTGCCGGCGATTATGGCGACACTTGCCATTTGTATTGTCTTCTTTCCAGTTATACTGCTGACCGGGCCCGCGCTTTTCCTATTTATCCCAATGGCACTTTCCGTCGTCATTTCTATGATGGCTTCATATGTTCTTTCCAGAACTTTAGTTCCGACACTTTCGCGAATGCTTCTAGTTAATGAGCCCGTTCATTTGGCGCATGATGATGCTCATAAAATTGAAACTCACAATGCTAAGCCTAAAAAGGAAACCATTTTTGATAAGTTTGAGGCCGCTTTTGCAAAATTACAAAGCGCTTACGTTCGAGGTTTAGAATTTTGCCTCGCTTATAGATCCTTCGTACTTTGGGGAGCTTTAGGTTTTGCTCTCATCAGTTTCATTATTCCGGCCTTCATTGGCCAAGACTTTTTCCCAGCAACTGACACCGGACTGATGAAATTGCATTACCGTGCACCGGTTGGAACCCGAATCGAAGAAACCGAAAGACAGGTAGCAAAAGCCGAAGAAATAATTCGAAAAATAATTCCTGAAGATGAAGTCATGACAGTCAACTCAATGATTGGTCTTCCTATTTCGTACAACTTGGCGTTTGTTCCAACCGACAACGTTGGTGGTATGGATGCGGAAATTTCTGTTGCCCTTAAAGAAGATCATCATCCTACAGTCAAATACATGAAGGAAATTCGGAAGCAGTTGGCTGTAGAGTTTCCAGCTTCTATATTATTTTTCCAGCCGGCAGATATTGTGAACCAAGTTTTAAACTTTGGTTTGAGTGCGCCGATTGATGTGCAAATAGAATTTCTAGATGTTATGGAATCTTATGCCGTCGCGCAAAGACTCATCGTGAAAATGAAATCAATTGCTGGTCTAGAGGACATCGCTCTCAAGCAGGTGTTCAACTATCCAAGTTTGAAATTGAACGTGGATCGAATTAAAGCGGCACAGTTAGGAATTAAACAACTTGATATCGCAAACAGCATGATTGTTTCGCTTTCGTCAAGTGCGTTGGTTGCTCCCTCATATTTTCTGAATCCGCAGAATGGAGTGAACTACACTGTTGTTGTTAAGACTCCTCTTGAAAAACTGTCCAGAGTTTCAGATATCCTGAACACTCCGATCACCAAGAGTGGAGATATTCTGGTGAGTTCACTGACTGCAAATCGTGGCGGGTATTCTTTACTGCAAGGTGGGACAACTCAACGATTAGGTAATCTGGCAGATTTGACTCCTCTCACTGTTCTTGATTCAATCAGTCACTCAGCAGTTCAAAGAGTTGTAAACGTCACGGCAAGTGCGGAGAGCCGAGATCTAGGCGCCGTGACAAAAGACATTCAGAAAGCTATCGACAGTTTGGGAACACTGAAACCAGGAATGAAAATTTCAATTCGTGGACAAGGCGCTGTCATGAATCAGGCGTTCAAGCAACTTGGTTTGGGATTAGTCGTCGCGATTTTACTCGTGTACTTGTTGATGGTTGTGTTCTTTCAATCTTGGCTAGATCCTTTTATTGTTATGGTCGCGGTGCCAGGTGCGCTTTGCGGAATCTTGTGGATGCTCCTTCTTACTGGAACCACAATTAATGTTGAATCTTTCATGGGCGCTATCATGGCGGTTGGTATTGCTGCTTCGAATTCAATTTTGCTTGTTAGTTTTGCCAATGAAGTCAGAGTGACCAAGAAGCTTTCTGCTTTAGAAGCAGCCTTTGAATCAGGAAAAACTCGGCTCCGCCCCGTTATCATGACTGCTCTTGCAATGATCATCGGCATGCTGCCTGCGGCATTAGCTTTAGGTGAAGGTGGCGAACAGAACGCCCCTCTGGGTCGAGCCGTTATTGGCGGACTCTTAGTCGCAACGATTGTAACTTTATTTGTGGTGCCAGTGGTTTATTCCCTCTTGAGAACTGGTTTACCTACCAAAGAATTATTGGATCAAAAATTACGTGAAGAAAGTGAAGGAAGAATAGTGTGATTAAAAAGATCAAAAAACAGACTATGAAATCATGGATTGCCGCACACCATTCTTATAACCAAGCCATGGACCAAGCTCCCCCGCGCGCAAAAAAGATTTTGCGAAGATCGTTGCTCGCTATTGCCGTACTCTTGTTCGCTATTGTTTTTGTCAAATGGACGCTTGTCAAAAAAGAAGAACGCGTGCGCGCCGCCGAAATCGCTGCTGGTCCACAAATTCGTGTCACCAAGGTCGGCCAGTCTCCGGGCGGTCACAATGTTATTCTCATTGGAGAAACTCGTCCCTACGCTGAAGCCACCCTCTATGCCAAGGTCAGTGGATATTTAAAATCAGTGAATGTGGATAAGGGAGATGTCGTCAAAGAGGGGCAAATTCTCGCCGTCATTGAATCTCCGGAAACCGATCAGGCTTATGAGGCGACAAAAGCAGATGCTAGAAATAAAGTTGCGGTAGCTAAACGCATGGATTTGCTTTTCACTAAAAAACTTGTCTCTCAGCAGGAATTTGATCAATCTCGCGCGGACTCTGACATCGCCTCTGCTCGATTGAGAGCGGAAGAAACTTTGAAGAGTTATAAAACAATTCGAGCTCCTTTTGCCGGTACCGTGACATCTCGATTCGCAGATCCAGGGGCATTGGTCCAAAATGCGACCAATGCTCAGACGAGTGCACTTCCACTCGTCACGGTATCTACTATCAATCGATTGCGAGTTGATGTTTTTGTTGATCAGCATGACGCCGCTTACGTGGCTAAAGATGCGCCGGTAGAAATCACCACGGCAGAGCGTCCTGGCTTTAAAGTTTTAGGGAAGGTCAGTCGAGTCTCGGGCGAACTTGATCCTCGAACTAAAATGCTTTTGACGGAAATCGATTTGGAAAATGACAAAAAGGATTTGGTTGCCGGTAGCTTTGTGAGCGTTTCACTTAAAGTGGATTCACCACCTTATCTACAGGCGCCAGTGGAATCATTAGTCCTAAAAAATGACAAAACATTTTTGACCGTTGTTACGCCTTCAAACCAAATTACATTCAAGGCCGTCAATGTAATTAATAATGATGGCAAAATGATCTTGATCGCTTCAGGAGTCAATGTTGGTGATACCGTAGCCCTTAACGTTTCAGATACAATTCCCGAAGGTGGAAAAGTAAGGCCTCTCGTTGAGGGGGACAAGCCGAAATGATTTTTATTTCTGCAATGTCATTATTGATCTGTCTAAGTTCTGTCGCTGACGCAAAGGTAAAAACGAAACCAGAACCTATGCCAACTCCAATAGAATCTGCAGCGCCTTCAACTCAACTTTCTGCTCAGCCTTCGGTGCCACTTGCGATCCCTAAATTTTCTGAATTGAATATGGATCGTGGGGATGGAAAAAATCTGACGTTAGACGAAAGCATTCGCATTGCTATTTTAGGAGCAACAACAGTGCTCAAGGCTGACAATGATTTGATGTTCAATGGCGCAAGATTGCTTCAAGCTTACGGACAGTTTTTGCCAAGTGTTGTAGGCTCCGGCGCTTACAACTATAATACTGGAACTGTTTATTCTACAGCCTTCACTCCAACTTTTGTGACTGGTTCTGCCATCAACGCGAGTTATGCAGTGACTGCAGATTTAAATATTTTCAACGGTTTGTCAGATATCAATAATTTGAAATCAGCACTTCTTAAAAAAGACGCGAGCCAATTGACGGTTGAGCGAGCCAAGCAAGAAATTTCACTGGATGTCGCCCAATCTTTTTTGCAAGTGATACTGGATTATAAGCTTCTAGATGTGGCCAAGAAAAATTATCAAGCTTCTCAAGCGCGTGAAGATCTTTTGCGAGAGCAAACAGAAGTGGGCGTGAGAAATCTTTCTGATCTTTTTCGCCAACAAGCTCAGACAAGTCAAGACGAGTCGGCAGTTTTGTCTGCACAAAATAAAACTCGGACTGATCAAGTGACTTTGCTGCAAAAACTGCGATTGGACGTGGGTATGAAATATCATTTTGTAACCCCTGATCTTCCTGAAACAAAAGCTGTTCAAAGTATCAAGAGTGAAGAAATGCTAGTGGCTCAAGCCATGAGAAATCGCTTTGACCTGAAAGCGTCTGATAATATTGCGCGCGCTACTTCACTAGATGTGAACACAGCGTTTGGAACATATTTGCCAAGAATAGATTTCGTAGCGGGCCTTCAATCTGCTGGTCATCGTCTTTATGATCAGTCAGTAAACGGATTGGGCGTGGTTCCCTCGTCTCAAACACCTTTGGAATCCCAACTTTCCAACCAAACGGTGTACTCGGTTGGCGTGACTCTCACTTGGAATATTTTCGACAGATTTGTAACCAACCAAAACGTCAGTCAAGCGCAACTCATAGCCGGCAATTATGACATTGACGCTAGAAATAAACACTTGCAGGTTCAAGGCGATGTGAAGCGGGTCTATGGCGATTACGTCACTGCCGTTCAGCAATTGAATTCCTCTAGAAAAGGTGTCAATGCCGCACAAAAAGCTTACGAAGTGATGGACGGGCGTTACGGGGTCGGATCCGCCAGCTTTTTAGACTTGATCACCACGCAAACAACTTTGGTTCAGGCTGAATCATCGCGCGCTCAAGCTTTGGTAAATTTCCAACTTCAAGATCTTGCGCTGGCCGTAGCTATCGGAGAAAACCGCGTTCAGTGACCATGCGTTGCCGCATAACATTTCTGTTTTGCGGTGAACCAAAGAGTACGGCGAAGTGATTCCGTCTTCCATCGTTTTGAAATCTGGTGGCTTTTTAGACCGCGATCATGGATTTCGTATTCCAGCAGGTAAGCAATCTCTCATTTTTGAACCGTTCTATCATATTGATAAGTCTCGACTTCTCCGAACGCTGGAACCACGTTCACTTTAAGGTTAGATGACTCTAGAGCGATAGACCTATCCTGAGACGTGTCTATGTGGTATCTTCCGCCCCTATGGAAAACCTACAAATTACGGAAATGAAGAAGCGAAATTTCTATGACATGTCGCTTGCCGATCTCAAAGAATTCTTTGCTGAACACGGCAGTGAAAAATTTCGCGCGGAGCAAATCTTTCGCTGGGTATATCAAAAAGGCGTCACCAATCTTGATGAGATGTCTAATCTCTCAAAACGTTTTCGCGATGAAGTAAAAGGTTTTCTCGATTTCAATATTCCGGCTGTTGTTCATCAGATGGACAGTGTTGACGGCACTCGTAAATTTCTCATGGCCGTCGAAGGTGGAAAAAATATTGAAGCCGTTTTGATTCCCAACATGGATCGCCTGACACTTTGTGTGTCCAGTGAAGTCGGTTGTGCTATGGGTTGCAAGTTCTGCTTCACCGCAGAAATGGGCCTCATGCGAAGATTGAGCACTGCTGAAATTGTAGGACAGTTTTTAAATGCTGCCAAAAGTTTGGCCGGGGAAGTTCCTGCCAGACGCATCAGCAACATTGTTTTCATGGGCATGGGCGAACCTCTCGACAACGTTGAAAACGTCATGAAAGCTATCGACATCATTCATACTCAGCAGGGTATTGATTTGAGCTTGAAGCGCATCACTATTTCCACAAGCGGTATTGTGCCGCAGATTCCTCGAGTGGCACAAGCGGGCGTGCGATTAGCCGTCAGTTTGAATGCGACTACGGATGCCATCAGAAGCAAGATCATGCCGATCAACAATAAATATAATATCGAAAAACTTCTGCATGCTTGTAAGGATTATTATTCCGCATGCAGAGATCCCATTACCTTTGAGTATGTTTTGCTCAAAGGGGTGAATGATTCTATAGCCGATGCAGATAGAATATTAGAACTCACTCGCAGCATACCTTGCAAAATCAATTTGATCCCTTTCAATGAACATCCTGATTCTGGATTTTTCCGTCCTCCACAAAAAGAAGTTCTCGAATTTCAAAGCCATTTGATGAAAAAAAGAAAACAAGTTTTCATCAGAAAAACTATGGGACGAGATGTTTATGCAGCCTGTGGTCAGCTCCGTTCCGAAATGGAACAGCATCCTCAACGGATGACTGTCCAATAATAAATTTTTTGAAAGGTATTTTAAAAATGAAAAATGAATCGAGAATTCTAGTTGTTGGAAGTCTTGCTTATGACAGCGTGAGCACTCCCAGTGGAAAAGTCAGCGCAGCCCTTGGTGGAAGCGCAAATTACTTTGGATTGGCTGCTTCCATGTTTGCGCCTGTCACAGTTGTTGGTGTTGTTGGGGATGATTATCGGGAAGAAGATAAAAAACTTTTATCCGATCGTGGAGTGAACATTGAAGGGATCAGTTGCGTGGCTGGGAAAACTTTTCATTGGGAAGGGGAGTACAATGGCGACATGAACGAAGCGACTACTCTCAAAACTGAACTCAATGTTTTTGCGGAATTTAAACCCGTATTGAATACTGACCAGCGAAAATGTGAATACGTTTTTCTTGCAAACATCGATCCTATGATCCAAATGGATGTTCTATCTCAAATTGAAAAGCCTAAGATCGTGGCTGCGGACACCATGAATTATTGGATACAAACCAAGGTTGATGAACTTAAAAAACTTCTCTCGAAGTTAGACATTCTAATCATCAATGACGGCGAAGCAAAACAACTCACTGGAGTGAAAAACACTGTTTTGGCATGTGAACTCATTTCTAAAATGGGTCCCAAAGCTGTAGTGATAAAACGCGGCGAGTACGGTTTTATTCTTTATTATCAAAACGAATATTTTGCGATGCCCGCATTTCCAATTAAAAACGTGGTGGACCCCACTGGAGCTGGCGATACTTTTGCCGGTGGATTTATGGGATACCTCGCACAAAACGAACTGACGCTCAACTGGGAAGCTCTAAGGAACGCTGCGGTTCAGGGATCGCTCCTCGCAAGCTTCACTGTCCAGGACTTTAGTGTGAACAGTCTCAAGGCAGTCACCTCTGCACAGTTGAAATCGCGGGCCTCCGACTTTAGACGAGTCACTCACCTAGACCTGTAAAATAATTCTCCAAAAATTCAATTTTTCCAGCAATAACCCGATCCGTCAACTGGATGAATGCAAATAAGAAGAGGGACATAGCTAAAGATTTCGCCGACTTTTTGCAAAGTGAAACTAAGCAAAAAGCATCGAGTGGAAATGCGGTTTCAGCGAAAGCTGAAATCAAGAGTGCTGCTTTACCAATGACCCAATCCACTTCAGCCTCAGCCGTGTATCAACTGCCAAGCAATAGTTCCTCTATTAAACAAGTCACACCGCCTGCACAGGTGGTTGAAGTTGCTCAAGTTGTGAAAGCCGCCGCTACTCCGATTCGGGTGCCGGCGCAAAAACCTGGCTTAGCACCGCAGTCCATTTCTGCGATGTCCTCTGCAAATCAGGCTGTCGGAAAATCAGCTCTTTTGGAAAACGTCTCAAATTTTGTTGGTAGCAGTGAAGCTTTGCGAGTAGCGCAGGTTCGAATACTTGAATTGGAAAAAGAGCGCGACGATCTACGTAATGACGTTTCCGAACTTTTACTTACTTCTGAGTCTCTGCAAAAAACAACAAACGAACTTAAGACTCAGCTTGAGAATGCGGAACACAAGCAGAAACAGAAAATTGAAATTTTAGAAGAAGAAAAAATCGTGCATCAAGAACGTTTGAAGGCAAAAGAAAAAGAATTGATTGAGGTCCGTTCAAAGCTTGACGAAATAGATTTGAGATTTCGTGAAGAGCTTAAGAAAATTCGTAATCGAGAACGTGATTACGAAAGCAAAAACATTATTATCAAAGCCGAAAGCGTCGCTGTCTTTAGGGCTAAAGACGAAATGCTTATGGATCTCAGACGTAAGCTTGATCAATTACAATTTGAAATAGACAATTACAAATCTCAAACCACTAAATCCAATTCAATAATGGATGAGTGGCGCGAGCGTCACGCGCGTACTGTTAAAGCTTTAAGACTTGCCCTCAGCATCATGGAGGGTGGCGAAAAAGATGAGTGACAAGCGCCGGGTTCTCATTTTCGATGATGAACCTCAAACAAATAAAAAATTAGTGCAAGCTTTGATCAATGCGGGCTTTGAAGTCGTTGCTCCCCAGTCAATCAAAGAAGCCATGGCCGCAATAAATGTGGGCGATGCAAAAGCACTCATTCATTGCAGTCACCACACAAAGACTTATTGGAAAATATGCGAAGAGATTTTTCAAGCTCATCCAAAATTTCCAAGTCTTCACATTGCGGTGGGTCCTTTAGCGGAAGATTTTCAGCGCCAGTTTAAAGGCGCCTTTCATCAGAAGATGAGGCCACTGCCATCCCAAAAAGCATTTATCAATAAAGTGAATAAACTTATTTTTCTTGGCAACATGGACCAGCAAAACACTCATTATAAAAATCTTTTGGATGTTCGTGAATCTATGGAAGAGCTTATCGATTGCCAGACTTTTTTTGATCTTAAACAAAAAGCAACTCTTCTTTTTATGGATCTTTTTAAAGCCGGAAACGTTTTATTTTTTGATGCCGGTGAAGCCCTCGTTTTTCAAAGAAAAGATCTTCATGAAGCGGAAGTTTACAATCTCACTTCATTTATAGAAGAAGAGCATCGAGTGATTGCGGCGAAGTACACTACTCCTGTTGAAATTCAGAATTTTTTAAAATCTGCTTGTACTTCCTTGCCTATAGGTTGGGAAAAACAAATCCAGAGTCATCTGCACATAGATCCCCAGAATGTTGGCCAAAGACATTCAGATTTCATCGTGGTTCCGATTGCATCCTTAGAAACAGGCAAAGTTTTGGGGCACGTTTTTATTATCGAACCTCAGAATCATGGCGCTAAGTTGCTGAATGAAGTTTTACCCCTGTTGCAGCGCTCGTTGACTCGCTACTGTGAAAAAGTTCTAAGCTTCATGCAACTCAAAGATATGAGTTATATTGATGACCTCACCGAACTTTACAATCAGCGTTATTTAAAATTGGCCCTCGATAAAGAAATCAATCGCGCCCAGAGATCAAACACTTCTTTCTCGGTTCTATTCATGGACATAGATCATTTCAAGCGCGTGAATGACAATCGTGGTCATGTGGTGGGAAGTAAAGTTCTCAAAAAACTTTCAAAAATCATCAATGACAATATTCGCACTGTGGATTATGGTTTCCGGTATGGCGGCGATGAATTCATCATGGTGCTCGTAGGCTCCAACGCCGAACAAGCCAAGGTTGTGGCAGAGCGAACGCGTAAGCAAGTGGAGGAAAGTGTATTCGATATCGAAGGCACTCAAATCAAAGTGACTTTAAGTATTGGAATTGCAAGCTTCCCCGAACATGCCACTACCAAAGAACAAATTTTAGAAATGGCAGATCAAGCTATGTATGTCGGAAAAAATAAATCTCGTAATATCGTTTTTGTGGCGAGCTAAATAATGAAACGAATAAAACTCGTTGTCAGTGACTTTCATCTCGGGAAAGGTCACATCCTGCAAGATGGTTCCTTCAACGTTTTAGAAGAATTCTATTACGACGACAAATTCTGTGAATTTTTAGAATATTACACGGTTGGAGCATGGGAAAACGCGGAAGTAGAACTCATTATCAACGGCGACTTCCTTAATCTTTTGCAAACTGATTACAAGGGACATCACACAACCGTTCTTACCGAGAGCATTGACGTTTGGAAAACAGAACAGATTATTCTCGGTCACAAAAAAGTTTTTGATTCCCTTAAAAAATTCGCGAGCCTTCCTGGTTGCAAAATCACGTATATCATTGGCAATCATGATCAAGGGATGCTTTGGCCCAAAACACGTCTTGTTTTGGACGAAGCTTGTGGCACGCGTATCAATTATAAAAACATCGTTTATTTCTTTGATGGCGTTCATATTGAGCATGGTCATCAGCATGAAGCGGCCAATCGAATCGACCCTCGAAAGTTTTTTATCAAACAAGATCTGGTCGAACCGATTTTGAATCTTCCGTGGGCCAGCTACTTCTTTATTAATTTTGTTCTTAAAGTAAAAGAGAAGATGCCCCATATTGATAAGGTCAGACCCTTTGATGCTTTTATTCGATGGGGCCTCGTAAACGAATTTTTCTTCGCGATCAAAACTCTTTCGCAATTCATTCTTTTCTTTTTACTTCAAGGTGTGAAGCGGGACCGTGGAAGACCAGTTTCTCTTCGAAATAGTCTCAAGATCATGAAGGAAAGCGCTATTTATCCAGATTTGGAAAGTGCCGCTCGAAAAATTCTAAATGATGACCGCGTGCATACGGTCTGCTTTGGGCACACTCACGTTTATGTTTACCGTCAGTGGGGATTCAACAAAGAGTACCTCAATACGGGCACCTGGACGGAGTTGACGAGTCTTGACATCACGAGTCTTGGAAAAATCACCAAGCTCACCTACGTTTTTATCGAGTATCCTGAAGAGGGCGGCAGACCGCGGGCCCGTCTTAAAGAGTGGCGTGGTCACTACAGGGTTGAACTCGACGTCGCAATCTGATTAAATCAGGACCTAATTTGGAGGTTCTATGGCTTTGCCGATGGCTTCTACCGAGGATCAAGAGTCTCTCGCCGAAATGGTGCGTGCATTTGCGGAAAAAGAACTCGCGCCCGGTGCTGCAGAGAGAGATGAAAAAGAAAAATTCGATACCGACTTGTTCCGTAAAATGGGCGAGCTCGGGATTCTAGGAATCACTGTGCCACCTGAATATGGCGGTGCCGGCTTGGATACTGTTTCAGCAACCATCGTGATGGAAGAGCTGGGGCGCGTCTGTGCGTCAACGGCACTGTCTTATTTAGCGCACTCGATGCTTGCTGTTCATAATTTAAGCACCAACGCCAATGAAGCCCAGAAGAAGAAATATTTGCCAAGACTATGTAGTGGCGAATGGATTGGTGGAATGGGAATGACAGAACCCGGCGCAGGGAGTGATGCCCTTGGTATGACAACTCGCGCTGAAAAAGTTGGTGATAAATATATTCTCAATGGAACTAAGACTTACATAACCAATGGTCCTATTGGACATTTTTTCCTTTGTTACGCGAAGACCGGTCCCGGAAAAAAAGATCTCAGTACATTTTTAGTTGAAAAAACCTTTAAGGGTTTTAGTGTCGGAAAAAAGCTAAGTAAACTTGGCATGCGCGGATCACCGACGAGCGAACTCATTTTTGAAAATTGCGAAGTGCCTGTGGAAAACTTGGTTGGGGAATTAAATTCGAGCGTCAAGCACATGGTTCGAAATTTAAATGTCGAGCGTGTGACCATTGCTGGAATCAGCAATGGACTTGGACTTGCGGCCCATGAGTACGCCACAAAGTATGCAACAGAGCGAAAACAGTTTGATAAGCCACTTGGCAGTTTTCAATTGATTCAGAAAATGATTGCTGATGACTACACTCAAATCACTGCGAGTCGGGCACTTACTTTTGAAGTGGCGCGTATGATCGACGCAAAAAAACTTTCGGAAAGTCGAGTGGGCCGTATGGCCGCCGCGTGTAAACTTTTTTCTGCGGAGATGGCAACTAAGGTGGGAATGAATGCAATTCAAATTCTGGGTGGCTACGGTTACACCAAAGAATATCCCGTCGAACGTTACATGCGTGATGCAAAGCTCATGGAAATTGGCGCTGGCACCAGTGAAATCATGCGAGTGCTGATTGCGCGTGATCTTCTGCGTGACATCGATGACAATTACGAATGGTAACAGCTGAGAAGTTTAGTTCGGAAAGCTCTCAAGCTTTGGACGAAATTTTAAATCTGGCTCTTGCTGATTCAAATAAATCTGCCATGACGGGATGGTTGAAGCTTCCACATGAAACAATTCATTTGAAGCAAAGCTCAGCCTGGGCAAAAAGTATAAAGAAAACTCAAAATCATCTCTGTGTTATTGGAATTGGCGGAAGCGCATTAGGAACTCAAGCGATTTATGATTTTCTACAACCCAAACGTCGCGTGAGTTTTTTAAGTAACGTTGATGGCTTTGAATTCGAGAGAATACTTTCTTCTTTTGATTTGAAGAAAACTCATTTTCTCGCTGTTTCAAAAAGCGGTGAGACTTCAGAAACTCTCGTGCAACTTGCTCATATTTTACAGTTACTCCAAAAGAAAAAAAAATCCATCAAAGATCATGTGAGTGTTGTTACGGAAGACAAACCGAGCTCTTTAAGATCTTTAGGTATCGAATTGAGATTAAGATTCTTGCCTGTGCCGCTTGATGTGGGCGGGCGTTTTTCAGTACTCTCTAATGTGGGGCTTGCCCCACTTGTTTGGGCCGGAGTGAACGTGCGGCAGATTCTGGAAGGCGCAAAAAGTACGCTTGATTCCAAATCAGAAATTGCCTCGCTCTCTGATTTCTATCTTAAAAGCTTTGAGGATAAACTTTGGATTAGTGTTTTTTGGATCTATTGCGAAAGTCTCAAAACGTTTGGGTTATGGATCGAACAACTTTGGTCTGAAAGTTTGGCAAAATCCAAAGCACTCAATGGAAAACCTGCTCCTCAGGTTAGTACACCGCTGATTTGCTACGGTTCTAATGATCAGCATTCCTTGCTTCAACAATTTGTTGAGGGCGCCCGAGATAAAAGCTTTCTTTTTATTCGAAATCTTGAAAGTGAGAAATCTCAGAAAATAACCAAGATTGCTTCAGCGCATCTGAAGCTATTCGGTAAAAAAAGTGTAGGTGAAGTACTCAAGCTTCAAGTTCAAGCGACAAAACTTATTCTTACCAATTGCGGTATACCTACATCTGAAATCAAAATCCTGGACCATCGTCCGCAAACTATTGGCAAAATGATTTTCTTTTTTGAGTTGTTAGTTACTACCATGGCTACTCGCATCGGAATCAATGCGTACGATCAGCCCGGCGTGGAAGACGTCAAAAAAGTTGTTCTCGGATCTCTTGGCGATTTGCGTTATGCAGAGCAGGCCTTGAAGTCAGAGGATTAAACTTTTATAATTCTAACTATGCAGGATGACAAAAACGATAAAATTGAAGCTATGGATAAGACCGATGTCATTGACAGTGACACTCTTAAAATCCGTATCGAAGAAGCAAAAAAAGCTCCTCCTGCACTTGTGCTTTTGAACGGGCCGTCAGGCATCATGGGAAAAAGTTGGAGCTTAGACAAAGAAGAGATGAGCGTAGGACGCGATCTCGCTTGCGACATCCAGATAGACGAAAAAAGTCTGAGCAAAAAACATGCGGTACTTCGTGTGGAAAATAATACCAATGTCACCATTATCGATCAAGCTTCGACCAATGGGACAGAAGTGGTGAATCAACGGTTGCTACCCAATGCGCCTCAAGCTTTGGCTAACAATGACAGAATCAAGCTTGGAAATGTTATTTTTAAATTTTTGAGCCAAGGCAATATTGAAACCGTCGCTGCTGCCCGATTGTATGACAAGAGCACCATTGACGGACTCACCCAAATCCTTAACAAACAATCCATCATGAATCTTTTGGAAGATGGATTTAAGCGATCGCGCGCGCAAGAAACACATCTCTGCGTGATTGTTTTTGACTTGGATCATTTCAAAAAAGTAAATGACACTTTCGGACATCCTGCTGGCGATTATGTTTTGCGAGAAGTCAGCCAAGTCGTAAAAAATGGTTTGATCCGTGCAGGTGATACTTTTGGACGTTACGGTGGAGAAGAATTTGTTATTATTCTCCAAGGAAGTCCATTGCATCGAGCCGTCGAAGTGGCGGAGCGCATTCGCTTAACCATCGAAAAACACATCTTTGAATTTGCCGCACAAAAAATTCATGTGACAGTTTCTCTTGGCGTGGCTGCTCTTGATTCTAGTATGCAAGATCACAATCAATTATTCACCAAAGCCGATCAGTCGGCCTACTTAAGCAAAAAAGCGGGTCGAAATCGTGTTTCAATCCTTTGAAGTTTCGCAAGAAGTTAAAAACCTAACTGTTCCTGAAGATTTTCTGGCGCATTTAGAGGAATCCATCGCGCCTTTAGGATTTTCTCTAAAAGAACCGCAGAAATTAGCTCAGGCTGTTTTGAAACTTTCTGATTTTTTTATCAGGGGAGTGAATCCCCATAGTCACGACGATTATTGGAAAGATCCTGGCCATCATGCGGCTTATTTGGCTTATTTCAATGTTTTAAATTATGTTCGATCCCGTTCCGCGATGGCAGAGGTTCGTAAGACACGTTTTTTACTAGACGCTCGCCGAGTGATGGACTGGGGCTGCGGTGCCGGAGCGGCAAGTATGGCTCTCGCAACCGAATGCTCTGCTATTTTACCAGCAATTAAAATCACTGGAACGGACAGAAGTTCAGTGGCCATTCGTGAGTATGCAAAGTGGCTGAAGTTTATGAACGTGGATGTGAATACTAATCTCGGGGATCTTAAGCTTAGTGATGCACTGAAAGCGGAATCTCAAAGTAGTTATACGGACACGCTGATTTTTAGTTACGTTTTAAATGAACTCGACGCCCACGAGTCTCACGTTGGAGGGATGCCTCGCGGTCAAGAAACCGGTCATGCCGGCCAAGCCTATGGGTATCCAAAAATTCCTGATCATGTTCAGCGTTTGATTATTATTGAACCCAGTACCAATCAAGCTGGCCGAAAACTGATGCTCTATCGAGATAAAATGATTGAGCAAGGTTGGTTCGCGTGGGCTCCTTGCACACACCAAGAATTTTGTCCATTGTACAATCAATCGGGTAAAGACTGGTGTCATCACCGCGTGCATTGGACCAAACCTGAGTGGTTTCAAAATTTGGAACAATTTCTTCCGATGCGAAATGACACTCTCACTTTGAGTTATCTGCTGCTTGCGCGGCAAAAGCCGCTGACCGATCTCACTGGGCTTTCCCGAGTTGTGGGAGATGCTCAGGCCGAACGTGGAAAAACTCGTCAGATGATTTGCCGCGGTGTTAATCGCGAGTTTTTGAGTTGGCTCGATCGCAATCGCCTCAAGCCTGGGCTGAAACGTGGGGATATTATTCGAATTCGTGATGGGATTGTGAAGCCCAAAGAAGTGCGCATTTCCTTTATGACTGATCTGGAATGGGTTGATTTAGAAAAACCCTAAGGTACGCCGTTAATTTTGGTAGCAATACCGCGTTATTTTCTGATAAGTAAGTTCCATGAAATTCAAAAATAAATTAATTTTAATCGTTATTCTTTTAGTGGCCGCGTTCATCGCGACTTTCGTCGTTTCACCAAGAACAGTCTCTTGGGCACTTTCGTCGAAAAAGGAATGCAAAGTTCTTAGGGTTGAAGCTTTCTCCAAGGGAATGATCGTCACCAACGCTAGTCAGGTGAACAAGTTTTCCATTATCTGTGATGATGGTTATATTTGCCGAGCTGAAGACACTGCCTTCGCCGGAATCAAACCTGGAGATAATATCATTTTTCGCGGGTTTCCAGAACTTGCTTCGCTAGAAGAATTTGGCAAATGTGATCATGCTCAATTGATTCAATTTAAGACTGAAACATCTAGTGTTGCTGCGCCTGCCGCTGCGGCACCCGGCATGACGTCTCCCGTGCAGCTTCCTGGTGGTGTGCAAACGCCACCAATGGTGCCTGCGCAAATTCCTGTCACAACTTCACCTACTGTCAGAAAATAACAGCTTCTTTACGAAGATTGAGACCGTGATCAAGTTCGTAATGAACATCACCTAAATTTGTTTCAAAATTAAACACGTCGTTTAAAATAATGGAGTGCTTCTTACTCGTACTCTGGTAGTGGATTTTGTCAGTCATGGAATTGTAAGCTACTTCCCATTGCCCGACTTCCAACTTCTTCTTCCCCGCGGGTGGCTTCGGCACTATCGGCAAAAGATCTTCAATTGGCCTGGCACTGAAACTCCTAAAATTGAACTGAGTCACTCGAGTTTTGCCATTGCAAACTGAGGGCCCGCCAGCTTCTTTTTTCGGTATCAGTTTGGCCCTGGGGATGTTTTTTTAGAAAAAGATGCGCTACATTAAAATAGATTTAACCCATCGACCTAAGTCGGTGTCTAATACTGGACTAGGCGGTATATGAAAGCTGATTTGGACCTAGTTCGCGAAATTAAAAGTGGAAACAGCCAAGCCTTTGGGGAACTTGTAGAAAGACACCAAAGAGCGGTATACAGGCTCGCTCTGCGCTTTATCGGTGACCATGGTGCCGCTGAAGACGTGGTCCAAGAAAGCTTCATAAAGGCTTACCAAAAAATCAATTTATTCGAAGAAAGATCCAGTTTCAAGAGCTGGCTTTTCAGAATCGCGATCAATACCTGCAAGAACAGATGGAGATCAAAAGCGGGACATGAAGTTGATATTGAGGACGTGGTGATTTCTGTTTCCGAGACAACTACTAAGGGAATGGAAAAAGTGGAAATGCAAACGTTGTTGCATAAAGAAGTCGAAAAGCTTCCGGAGAAACAAAGAACCGCTCTTTCACTTCGGGTGTTCGAGGATCTGAGTTTTCAAGAAATTGCTCAGATTATGGAATGTCCTTATGACACCGCAAAAGCGAATTATCGACACGCTGTGCTTAAATTGAAGGATGTTTTTGCTGAAATGCCTGGAGTCCAAAACTGGCAAGAAAGCTTAGACGAAGAAGCTGAAGGCATAAAAACTTTGATTGTGCCTAACCTGAACGGAGATTGAAGTTGTCTATAAAACGTACGAATGAAAACACAGAAAAGCGAACCGATGAGGTAACACCGATGTCGAAATCCAAGCCGAAGACTAAAATTGCCGCGGAAATCTGGCTTGATTATCTTGACGGAGAACTAGAGAAGTCATTTAAAGAAGATTTGGACCGAGTTATTGCTAATGACAAGGATGAGCGTCGGGCCGTGTTCCAATTGAGAAATCTCAAAGCCGAGATTCGTCGCTGTGATCAGCTGAGTTCACTTTCGGGGGAACTTCCGCCGGACGAGGTTTTTGATTGTTTAAAAAATCGCATCATGAGTGAAATCTCCAATGTTCAACCATTAAAGCAAGTGACTCCGTGGAAAAAATCTCAACAAAGAGGACTCGTGGCTGCATCTGCAGCCATTTTCGTGTTGGGAGCAGGCACTTTAGTTACCCAAAAAGGTTTAAAAAATCATCGCATTCAGATGGAGCAAAAAGTTGAAGCCGCCGCGCAAAATATGGTGCAAAATGAAGGTATCTACAATGAAGTGATTGTTAATCAACAAGGAAATGAAGATTTCATGTTTGATGCGATTGCAGAAAAATTAAGCCAGCTCCCAGAGGGGCAGGCTAAAAAGGTGATTGAAAATTTATAGAGCAAGGATGATGTTTAAAAAAGTGTTATCAATAAAACTTGTTAAGATTTCCAATAAAAACGTAGTAGCATTGCTTTTTCTGTCTGCTATCACCTCAGTTTCCGCTTATTCTCAATCTCAGCCTCCACTGCCAAAAAGTGGTGGATCCGTGGAAGCTACGCCCAGTCATTCGGTTGTCCCACTTTCAGCTGAAGACTCGAAAAAGCCCGAAAAAATGAAACAGCGCCTTGAGCAATTATTCATGTGGCGCGTTTCGGATAGGCTTCAGCTCAGCACATCTGAGGAAATGCACTTTGAAGTCGAATATAAAAAAATATCCGAGGAAAAACGAATCCTTAGAGGTCGGTCCGATGAAGTTGCGGCTCAACTGGACCAGCGAAAAGCCGATAAGAAGTTGAGTACGAAACTTATGCAAGAGTACTTGGATGTGATGAAAAAGCTTAATGGGCTGCCCTCAAAAGAGATTCTAATGGTGGAAAAGCTCTTTGGTAGTTCTAAAGCCGCAGAGTATGTTTTATTGAAACGCGAGATGATGAAAAAGTTCAAAGACATGCTTTCCCAGGATCATTCCCAAGCAGCTACTGCTGAGTAAGTACAAATCTTTTTAGTCCAGTTTGTTTTGACGCTTAACCACAGTTTCCTTTGAATGCGTCAAATATAAAGGAGGAACGTATGAGGAAAGTCACTTATCTGTTTGTGATGAGTCTGGTCTTAGTTGCTACGCCCCTGAGTCTGCTGTCGTTTGACGAGGATGACAGTTTGGATAACGACGCCGACAATACCGAGATTGCTACATTAGGAAATCTTGCGACCCCAGTTTTCTCAGTTCTTCAGAAGAGTTTCAAGATCAGCGTCAGGATTGCTTGATTTTTTGATCTTGGCGAGTTCTAAGAAAAATTCCTTCCAGTGGTTGTTAGTTTTATCTAATAGCCGTTGGAAGATTTCATGATCACTATAATACATTTTGTATCCGATGAGCATCGCGTTGTTGATAATGACTTCTTTGAAAAAATCGAATCGTCCACTTTTTAACTTCGGTAGACACTGGACTAAAAAATCTTTTTTAATTCTTTTAAATTCATTTTCTCGATTGCTTATGAGGTTTGCGTTTGCTTGATTCGCATCGTAATACTTTTCGATACTTTTTATCTCGTCACCCATAAAAGAAAAAAATATTTTTGAGTCGTCGTTTACAGATTTCATTTTTTTCAAAGTGGGGGAGTTATTGCCTTCTTCCTGAAGGTAGAAAAGCTCTGTGCCTTTTTCACCAACAAATGTGGCTAGGCGTTCATTGAAATCTGCATTGCTTTTCACATATATTGTGGCATGTGTAGTTTCGTGAATGACTGTGTCCACTAATTCAGAATCATCATCTTTAGTCATGCTGGACATAAGAGGATCTGAAAACCATCCGAGCGTAGAGTAAGCGCTCACGCCTCTGACTATGACATCTAGGTTTTCCTTCTTTAAAATATCTGCTTCATCGAGCGCATCTTGCTTCTTGAAAAAGCCTTTGTAAGGAACTCGTCCAACAAATGGGAAGGACCAAAGGTAAGCTTGAAGTCTTTCTTTGGAACTGGCCGTCACCGCATAGGTAACGTAGCGCTCGGGAAGTAGAACAAAGCTGTCATAGTTTGTAGTGTGAACCAGAGCCAGATTTTTTTCCGCAAACGCTTTAGTTTTTTGAACCAATTGTATTTTACGTTTGGTTTCGTCATCTATTTGCGGGTCTTTCAGCGCTTTATCAACACTCTCTTTTTTAGATAGTAAATCCAATTGCCCTTCAGCCGATTTGATTAAATATTTTAACTCGCAACCGGTGCTTAAAATCGAGAGCATGACAAGGAAACTAGAAAAAATTAGGGATTTGCGAAAATTTGAGATTTGTATTCTCATTTAGAACAGAAAGCTGATTCCGGCACTTGCGCCGAAGTCATAGGTGGTAGCCGTTGAATTATTAAGTGGGCTTGTGGAAACATCGATTCCAAACTTAATACCAAATTGTTGGCCTAGCATCCATTTTAATCCAACTCCGACTTGTGGTGCAATTCCTTGTTGAACGGTGATGGGGGAGACAGTTCCGTTAGTGAAATAGTTTCTGAGATTTTTAACGAGATAAACCGCGCCGACTTTTAAATACGGTTTGAATCTACTGTTCTCATTTGCCACGGTGAAAAGAAAATCCGCGCCGTAGCCGGTAAAATCCTGAAATGTTGTGCCGGTATCTTGCACAAGTTTTTCCGCGCCGCGGGTGTAGGTAAATTCAAGAGCGCTTGTTTCCCAAAAATAATATCCAAGGCCTGCCGTTCCACTTTCAGACATGTCATATTGATTGGCGTCGTAATTTGTATCTTTGTAAGTGTAACTGGCACTGACTTCAAAAGTTCCTGCATTTGCTTTGATTGCAAATGTAGAAATAACGCAAAAGAGCAAAAAATAAATCGCGATTGCCGAAGCGCCCCGCGAGGCTAGTCGTCCTGACATGCTTTTATTTTAGCGCGGATTTCCATGGTGGTAGAGACCAGATCTTTATTGGCAAAAAAGCTAGGCTGAAGTTTAGTCTGGTCGAAGTGCTGTATTGCGAATCTGGGTCAAAAACCTCAATAATATATAATGCTGAAGCCGCCAAATCCCATCGGCATGTTTTAAGCAACAGCTTTTCTCAAGTTAATTCCGCTTCTAAAGATCTACTTCGAAAATCAGGTCCCGAAATTTCTCTCTCCAAGATTTCATTTCGAAAGCAAATTTTTGTCTTAAATTACCCGGAACTGAATTTCAAGTTTTCCAAAATCATTCGCGCTTCGAGGCGTTTGACTTCTGGCCCCTCAAGTTGATTAATGTCCATATAATCTTGCATTCTTAATTTGGCAAAAAAGCCAATGATCAATCTGGTGTAAGGTTTGAAGTCCCAGAATTTTTCACCACGTTCGCCACGATTTTTATTCCACTTGGTAAGCCTTAGGCTGATTGCGCCGGTCAGACTTTTGATGAATTTTTCATAGGAGTAGCGATGACTCAGTTTTATGAGAAGGTGAATATGATTTCCTACATTGGCACAGCTCAAAACCTCGATGCTCCAACGTTTTGAGTATTTCTTGAGTGCTTGTTTTATAAATTCCTTATTTCCTTTATGCCAGAATGATTTCACACCCTGGGCTTGAGATGATCTCAAAATGACATGGATTGGATATTTAGTCGAAAGTGGCCTTGCTGTTCGATGTGCTCTTTTTGTTGTGAGAGATCCACCAAAGAAGCTTTGATTGCTGAAGCCTACTCCCACAAATTTTTGTTGCCCATGCTTTTGCACTCGCGTTTTTCTCTTCTTGGGTCGTCTACTTTTATTCATTACTCTTTGTACTAGTCTTTTTGTGATGCTGCAATAAATAATGTGAGCTATGGTATAATTGTTGTTGATTTCCAGCGCACGGACGGTATCAAAGTTCGATGAATAAATATTAAAGAACGGCTATAGTTCTTAACTATGCTCCAAAGGAGTGTTCATCAACAACTTGAGAGAAAGACTAGAATTTTGGGGCGGCCATTTGGCGGGCGGAGGTGACGTCGAGTCGAAAGGCGTATTGAAGGTGCACGGTGTGGTCGGCTTCGACCATCTCACGGGGTGGATTGGGGAAGTATGAAATTTGTTTAAAGGTGTTGGTCACGGCATCATCCACTTCTCGGATGCCGGACGAGCGGCCGATGATTATATTTTTGAGATGACCTTCAGAATCCAAAATGACGTCCACTACTGTTGTCCAAGAATTGCCGGCAAGTTTGTCTACGTCTGATCTGGTCAAACGGCTTTCATAAAAGTGAAGGTTACTCACCCAGTGATTCACGATGGATCCCTGAATGCGACTGGTGAATGCATAAAATTGTACACCTTGAGCATTGAGTGCTGTGATTGAACCCACATCCGCATCTTCATAAAGCAAAGGGTCCGATGCCACCGCCGCTTCAGACTTACGCCCGCCTTGCGTTGATTTTTTAAACGTGACCCCGTCGTCAGAATTGTTTTTTGAATCGTCTTGAGATTTTTGCTCATCAGGCTTATTGCCCTGATCTGACGGCTTTTGATCTTTGGCGTTTAAATCTGATCCCATAATCGAAGGGGAAATGGGATTATAGAGCTGCAGGTTTTTGGCGTGAGTTTGTTTTTGAACATATTGATCTTTATCGCTGAAATATTTAGGGAGTGCAGGCTCAAGATTTTTAGGTAGAGATTTTGGAAGTGCCGGAGCCATTTGGGTTGGTTTCGAGGAAGGGTTTTTCTTATCGATAATCGACACTTCGATGGGCAGATTTTCTTTCTTCTGCTTTAAAAATTCCGCGTGTTTGGACATGAATAGCCAAAAGATCAAATGGACTATTAAGCTGAAAAATAGAAAGCGCCAAGCGGTCATAGCAAAAAGGATAGCTCGGCCAACGTCCAGAATCAAGAAAAGTGCCTAAAGAGTTGATAGGTTATGCCGAAAAAAGATCATAGGCGGGCACAAAATGAGCAAAAACAATGTGATTGATCTGACTTCAAGATTTGGCAAGCAAGCACCTAATAAAAATGAACCTGCGAAGAATCCATTTGAAGAAACGGGTGGCGGCGAAGTCATAAGTTTCAGCGACAGGAAATCTGAGAAATCAGACGAAGACAGACGCAATGTGACTCGCACTGTTTTGTCACAATTTGTTGGAGTGTTCGCTGTGATCGGCGAAGGCATTTTGCAACCCATTCATATATTTGATATTTCCACCTCTGGTTTAGCGTTCGACATGGCAAAAGATGTTGGATCATTCAACCGTGATGAATTGGTAACTCTGAGAATTTACATCAGTCATGAAACCTATTTCAGTTTCTCCGCAAAAATTGCCAATGTCCGCGAGATTCCTCATCAAGGGGTTGTGCGCCATGGATCGAGTTTCAAAAAAGCGGCCCATTCTTCTGAAGAAGCCCTGTATCACTTTGTCCGTTTCTTGGAAACTGTTTCTTCGACCGCTAAGAAAGATAAAGGCGAGAAGATTTCCGGACGGGTCGATTAAGCTTTTTAACAAATAAATCACTTGAATTGAACCTAGGCTCTTGTCCATAATTAACCCAAGGATGCGTAAATACACGTATCTAAGGGGGACAAAAGATTGAGCAAAACAACAGTTAAAAAACGATTCGTCTTAGACACCAACGTTATTCTTTTCGATCCACAAGCTATTTACAAGTTTGCTAACAGTGACGTGATCATTCCGATTTCTGTTATTGAAGAAATGGATCGATTCAAAAAAGATCTTGGTGAAAACGGCCGCAATGCTCGTCAGTTTTCAAGATTTGTTGATGTGTTGAGAAGCAAGGGAGCTCTGAGTAAGGGCGTTCTTTTGGATCGAACCAACAGCACCGTTTTTGTTAATCTAGACAATGACACTCAAGGTTTGCCTGGTGGACTCGACGGAGAAAAAGTCGACAACCGAATTTTGGCGTTGGCCATGCGTTTGCAAAAAGAAAAGGGCGGAGCCCAAACTACTCTCGTCACAAAAGACACTAACCTCCGCATCAAAGCGGATGTCATGGGTATTGTGGCAACCGATTATGAGCCTCAGAAAGTGGACATTGAGGATTTATTCAGCGGTGTCACGGAGTATGAAGTCACCTCTGATGCGATCGATAGTTTCTATGCTGACAAGCAAATGCCAATCACTGATTCGCAAATCAGCCCTAATCAATATATTTTGCTTAAGGACGCGGCCAATCCTAATCACAGTGCAATTGCTCGATACAACTTTGCTACCAAAATGGCCGTGCCACTGATCAAGCCTACCGACAACGTCTGGGGAATTTTCCCTCGCAATGTGGAGCAAAGTTTCGCTCTCGATTGTTTACTCAACGATGACATCAAACTTGTTTCGCTCGTCGGAAAAGCCGGCACCGGAAAAACTTTGTTGGCATTGGCTGCAGGATTATCCAAAACATTGGATGAAGGAAAATTTCATAGACTGCTTGTCAGTCGTCCAATTTTCCCAATGGGCCGAGACATTGGATATTTGCCCGGTGACGTTGAAGAAAAATTAAATCCTTGGATGCAGCCCGTGTTTGACAACATCGAGTATTTGCTAGGCTCTGGCACCAATCAAAAACGTGCGGCGGGGCGTGCGCAAGAATTGATAAATCAAGGGATGCTCAACATCGAGCCTTTGACTTATATTCGTGGACGAAGCATCCCTCACCAATATTTGATTGTGGATGAAGCACAGAATCTCACGCCTCATGAAATCAAGACGATCATCACTCGCGCAGGCCAGGGAACAAAAGTTGTTTTGACCGGTGACTGTTACCAGATTGATAATCCTTACGTTGACTCTGCAAATAACGGTCTGGCTTACGTGGTCGAGCGCTTCAAAGATGAAGCGATTGCTGCTCACGTGACTTTGACTAAGGGTGAGCGTTCGGAGCTTGCTGAATTGGCCGCGAATTTATTGTAACTCGTTTAAGATTCCAACAGCTCTGGAAAATCATCCGGGCTGTTGGAATTAATTTCCCACCTTAAAAATCCTGTCACACTAATCCTTCTAGAGCTATTGCGGTAGCGGTTTTCATCGTTTTTTTTTCAAATTTTCGGGCACAAAATTTGCTTTTTGGTTTAGCGACCGAGTGTTTTTAAACCAAATGCTGAGGAGAAATACTGATGTTTAAACAAAGATTATTGGCCATGAGTATGGTTGGTGCTTTAGCACTGACAATGTCTAGTTCCGCTTTTGCCCACGAAAAAGAAAGTGCTGAACCTTCTCACTCCGCCGCACCTGCGCCTCGACAAGAGCAGCCTCGAGCTGTCGAACGACCTCGTCCACAAACTCCTCCACAAACTCCTCCACCAGTTGCCAGCCGTCCTGCCCCGCCAGTGCAGCGTCAAGAACCCGTACATCAAGAGCCTGCGCGACGGGAAAGTCGTCAGCCAGCGCAAGTGACGACTCAACCTGATTATGGTCACAAAACAATCGAACCTGTTCCGCGTGGAAATAACGGAAACAGCCAAGCGCAAGTTCAACCACAAGTTCAACAGCCGAGACCACAGCCCTACGTTCATATAGAGCAGCCGAAAATTCAGCCGGCGCAAACTCGCGAAGTGGATGTGAAACATAGCCCACTCGTGAACAATGAGCATGCCGGTAAATTTATCGACACTTCCAAGACTGCTACAGCAAGAAATACTAAGGACGGCGGTCAAGTCATTCAGCAAGGCGACAATCGAGTGAAACTCGATGCCGGAGGAAACATTGTTGGAGGATCAAGACAAATCCGCAATTCGAGTGGTCAGTTTGTCGGCAGCGAGAAATTAAATGCTTCCGGTAGGGTTGTAGAGAAAAGTGAAACTGTTCATCAAAGCAATGGTGAAATTGAAAAAACCAGCACTCATTTTAACTCTCAAGGTAATCCAGTAGCTGTCAATAAAGTCACCAGTACCAACAACGGTATTCAGTTGCGAAGTAGTCAAGATTCGAGACGTGGTGTGAATTATTCAGAGACTTATAATGCTCACAATAACACCGTGGTCCGTGTGGTTCAGAGAAATAACATAACTATTATTAACAATTACAATATCAATAATTATCATGATCGTCCTTATTACTCATATCGATCTAGCTCATTCGAGCGCGGTTTTTTGACCGGCGTAGTGGTGGGTGCAATCGCAGCTTCCCTTTACGTGAATACATGGCAGCCTTATGATTCTGATTGGCGCGCTCGTGGTTATTACTACACACCGATTCCCATTGTATCTGCTTGTTTGGGGATGTGTTGGTTTGTTCCTCGAGTTAATTATGTCAATTACTGGGAGTACTCCAGTGACGCGATTGCTGAATCCTATTATTTAGAACAACAGCAAGAAGTTGCTCGAGCACAAGCGGATGCCGCAAATGCAGAAGCTTCTGCTCAACAAGCTCAGTACAATGCCGCGCAAGCACAAGCTGATGCTGCTGCCGCTCGCGCTGATGCCGCTGCTATGTCAAAGCAATTGGCCGATCAAGCTCGGCAACAAGCATTAGCAATCAACAGCACTGGCCAATCTGTCCCATTAGTCACTGACAATGGCGGAATTCTCAACGACATGAAATATGTTTTCTTTGTTGATGAAGATAAAACAGCTACCGATCAAGCCACTCAAGACGGTTGTGATCTTAGTCACGGGGCTACTTTGAAACTTGCTCAAAGAGTGATGGACAATAGTTCCGATGATCAACAATTGGTTTATTTCAAAGTCAATTCCTCCAAACCAGGGGATTGTCGCGCTGGAGTCACCGTATCTTTGCCTTTGGAAGATGCGCAGGACTTTGTGAACGAGTTTAATGCTCGTGTTGATCAACAGATGAAAAACCCTCCGAAGGGTGTGCAAGTTAAATAATAAGACCGTGCAAGAACGTGTAACAAGACCTTAGTCATGAAGCCGCTGGATCAAATGGTCCAGCGGTTTTTTTTTACTTTAGACTTAGCCCGCCACCGACGAAAGAGTAGTAGGGGGTGGAGTCATGGATTTTTTATCAGGAGATTTAGATCGGGTTTTCACTGCGCTCTATGAATTGGGCATGATCGAACCGATGTTAGAAAAAAATTGGACGGACCTTTACAAAAAAGCCGGCGAGAGTTGGACCGATGTAAGCACCGCTATTCAAAAATTAAATCGTATTCATTCTTTAAAAGAAATTCGTCAATACTTAGAAAGTCTTTCTCAGCCTGTGATTGAAGCTTTGGTTATTGAAGTGGCAAGAGAAATGGCTGCATTCCATGAGCGACAAGAAACTATTCACTAAAAGGGGTTCTCGCATGTTTTTAAAAATCTCAATGCTCGCGTTTATGACGATGTTTCTATTTGAAACAGCGCAAGCCATCGAAGTTGATTTTTCGAGACGAACTAGACAGCCTGCCAGTGATCCCACTGTCTCAACTGTTGTGCCCGACGCTAAAGTCAGAGATGTAAAATCCATTGACCCAAAATCCACCGACGCGCGCATGGGCGAATTTGTAAGTCACGCCAGTCACGAGCGTGATTGGGGCAATGTGGATCGCCAAGAAGTTGTGATCATGAATACAGATCATGGATTTGTTCCTAGTAATGTGCGATTCCGAAAAAACATGCACTATCTGATTCACGTCGTGAATGTGAACAAACAAAATAAAAATGTCAGCTTCATGCTCGATGCTTTTAATCAGCATCATTCAACATTTTACGGGGACACAAAAACTTTCAAGCTCGATCCAGAAAAAGAAGGGGTCTTTGAATTTCAGTGCCCCGAAACAAACTCATCTGGAAAAATGGTAGTTTACGGGCCCTCTTCTCCTCCCGTCGGCAAAGACCGCTCGACGGCTTCTCAGGGTGACTAAATAATGCCAGAGGTAACGATATGAATGACTCGCAAGAAAGTGTATTTGCCCTAGCGATCCAAAGTTTTCTTGGACCGGTCATGCCATTTTTAACTGATACTTCCGTCAGTGAAATTTTAATCAACGGACCTCATGAGATTTTCATCGAACGCAAAGGCAAGCTAGAAAAAACCGATGCGCAATTTAGCGGTGAAGACGCACTTCAAGCGGCTGTTCATAATATTGCTCAAAGTGTTGGACGCCGAATTTCAAAAGACGAGCCGGCGTTAGACGCACGTTTGCCAGATGGTTCGCGAATTCACGCGGTATTTCCTCCGTGTTCTCGCAATGGAACAGTGGTGAGTATTCGAAAATTTATGAAACAAAAAATCACATTTCCTGAGTACATAAAATTTGGTTCAATGAGTTTAGAAGCAGCTCAATTTTTAGATGTTTGTATGTTTCTGGGAAAAAATATCTTGATCAGCGGAGGAACCGGTTCCGGAAAAACGACTCTACTGAGTTTACTTTCAAGCCGTATTCCTAAAAACCAGCGAGTGATTTTAATTGAAGACTCGAGTGAGTTGACTTTAGATTACGAACACGTCGTTCGGTTTGAAACCAAACTTCCAAATGAAGAGGGTAAAGGCGAAGTGAACATGCGTGATTTGCTAAAGAGCAGTTTGCGTTTGAGGCCTGACCGCATCATCGTGGGTGAAGTTCGGGGAGAAGAAGCCGTTGAACTCATCAATGCCATGAATACTGGTCATCAAGGATGCTTAGGTACAATCCATTCTAATAGTCCTTCTGATTCTCTGGTGCGACTTGAAACTTTGGCCATGAGTGCAGATTCTCGAGTAGGTGAGCAAGCTATAAGGCAGCAGATTTCTTCCGCAGTGCAAATCGTTCTTCAAATTTCTCGCTTCCCCGATGGTTCGAGAAAAGTCACACATATTTCTGAAGTGCGCGGCATGAACGCGGACAAAACGTATAACGTTGTGGATATTTTCAAAAACTCAAAATTGACGGGTGAGATTCCTACATTTATTGACGAGATAGAAGCGCAGAAAATTCCCTTTGGCCGCGACAAATTTGCCGTCCCAAAGCCTTTTGCCGCTTAATTTTTCTCTAAATCTAAAATATTTGCTTCGTTGAGCAATTTTAGCACTGGCGCGTGAGGTAGTAAAAATGGCTTCATAGTTTCGTAACTGAGGCTCGCGGCCCAATCCGATCTTTCAATTCCAGCTGGCAACATAGGATAAAATTTCATTTCCTTGTTAGTGGCGGTCATGACATCTAATCTCACATCCTGAGTTATGAAATGAGGAAGATTTGCTGGCACGCCATTGTTTTCATTCACGGCATTCGCAATCACCTTTTTAACAAACTCAAATCCACTCATGGAAATATTGTCCGCAATAGTGAGATCAATCGGTTTCACACCGGTTGCCACAAATTGTTTGACGTCATGATTCTGACTATCACTTCCGCAATGGAGGTGCCTCATATCATTTACGATCATTCTTTGGTTTGAGAGAAAATCAACACTGATGATTTGAATATACTTAGCACAATGAGGTGTGTAGCTAGCCGCTAGTCTTCGAATATCGTTTTCTGAAATCGTGATTTTAGAAATCTCAGTGTTTAATTCAAGGGCATTTAGAAATCCCGCATTTTGATCTAGAACTGGCTTGACCAAAACGTAGTGGCCATCAGCGGTGAATGATTTCTCATAATGTATTGTCGGGTTAATGTGTACTTGCGTTCGAGCAAAAGCGAGCGGAATTGCCGCATGTGTAGTTTGGCTTAAACAAAGAAATGTTGATAACATACCGAGCGCGATCGTTTTCATTTTCATTCCCCCAAGGTTGAAATTAAATAAAAGTTAGCATGGAAACGCCAAAGTTGGCTAGGGAAGCTTGGTTCTAGGATTTGACTTAATGCAGCATTTAGATCTGCAAGTCCCAATGGCGATTCCACAAATCAGTGGCATTTCAAACTAGACACCCGAGGTTTAAACCATTAAAAAATGGTGGTGATCACCCAAGCCAGCTGCAAATTTACTAGCTCACTCCTCGCCTATTTCGAGAAGACCGGCGGAGCTGCGCAATCTCTCTTCGATATTTTCGATTACCCAGAAGAGTTTTTAAAAGATTCACACAGTTGGGTCCCCGTTTATGACGCTGAAAAACTTTTTCATAAATCATCCAGACTCGTTGGCGATTTTCAAATTGGCCGAACGGTAGGACTGCTTGCTCCGGAACTTCAGTCTTGGGGCGCGCTCGATAATGTTTTTAAAATCATGGGCGAAGAGCCTAAAACTTATTACGCTCGGCTCGATCGATTTTTTTCCTACTTTCTCGCGCCGCTTGATAATTTTAAAGAAATCGAACGCACAGATAGTTTTGTCAAATTCCAATTTCCTTTCGAACGTTTGGCTTTTCCCCATCTTTATGATTTTCTATTCGGTGTTCTAGAGGTTCTCCCACGATACGCGGGTGGAAACCCCGTCATTGTTCAAAGGTCCTTGATCAAAAATGAAGTCATGATCAGTTGGGACACCGCTCAACCAAGTTTGTTTGGTGATGAGGAGACGGGCCGTGTGGTGAGCCCTCGTTTGATTGCGCAAATGTCCAAGATGTTGGAAGTGAGTCAGCGAAAGATAGAAGATCTCAAACTTGAAAATCAAAAATTGCACTCGAGAATTAAGGAGCAAGTGCATGAACAAGTTTACGCGGAAAAAATGAAGAGCTTGGCTATTTTAGCTTCTGGCGTGGCTCATGAGATCAATAATCCTCTTTCGTACGTGATGAGTAATCTCAATCGCTTTCAAGAGTACTTTGCTAATTTGGCAGAGTTTGTTCAAGCGGTGGCGGTCCCGGAAAATGCTCATTTGACTGATCTTCGTCAGAAATTGGATGTCGATTTTATTTTGCCGGAAATTCCGACTATGCTCGAAGAGAGTCTTCAAGGTTTGCACCGTGTGAAAGAAATCGTAAAAGATCTCTCCGCGCTCGCTCATCCCGAAGAAGGGCGCAAAGAAATCAAAACAAGTTCTAATATCAATTTACTTTTAGAAAGCTCGCTCAAAGTTCTGACTGATAAATTTCGTGACCGTATTGAAATCAAAAGACAATTGTCTTTAGATCAAAATGTAGAAATCTATCCAGTGCGAATGAGTCAGGTTTTTATAAATTTGTTGAGCAATGCTATTCATTCTATATCCCAGCGCGGAACGATCGAAGTGAAAACATGGAGTGAAGCAAATCATGCTTTTGTCGAAATCAAAGATTCTGGCGAAGGCATGGACGAAAGCACTTTGTCCAAAATTTTTACGCCATTTTTCACGACCAAACCAGCCGGGCAGGGGACTGGACTTGGGCTTAGCATCGCTCAAAGTATTGTTGAAATGCACCAAGGACACATCGATGTAAAAAGCAGCCGAGGACACGGAAGCTCATTTATTATTAAGCTTCCTAAAGGAGAATCTCTTGCACAAAATCACCCAAATTAAAGCACGCGAAATTTTGGACTCTAGAGGAAATCCCACTCTCGAGGTCGATCTCTGGTTGACCGATGGAAGCTTCGGCCGAGCAGCTGTTCCCTCAGGTGCCTCCACTGGAGCTCATGAAGCAGTCGAACTTCGTGATGGAGATTCCAAGAGATATCTCGGCAAGGGTGTTCGCAAGGCCGTTGAAAATGTGAACAGTAGAATATATCCAGCACTTAAAAGTTTTAGCGTGGAAGATCAATTAGCTCTTGATCGTAAAATGATCGAACTTGATGGCACTCCTAATAAAGCAGAGCTCGGAGCAAATGCGATCTTAGGTGTGAGTATGGCCGCAATGCGTGCTATGAGCGCAAGTCTAAAGCTGCCTCTTTATAAAGTTGCCGCTGAAGCGATGACGAAGATTCGTGGTGAATCCGTAGTGCCTAGAGAATTTAAACTTCCTGTACCATTGATGAATATTTTAAATGGCGGGGCACACGCGGACAATGGACTGGATGTGCAAGAGTTTATGATCGTGCCGGTTTGCGGTGGTAGCTTTTCCGAAGCTCTTCGAGCCGGATCTGAAGTTTTTCACACTCTCAAGGGCATCTTGAAAAAACAAGGCCTTTCAACTGGTGTTGGTGATGAGGGTGGATTTGCGCCTGTTTTGAAATCAAATTTGGAAGCACTCGAACTCGTCGCCCAAGCGGTAGATAAGGCCGGATATAAACTCGGAGAAGATATAAAGCTTGCGCTTGATGTTGCCGCAACAGAACTTTTTGATACGAAAACACTGTTGTACCGTTGGGAAGGTCGACAAATTCCCAGCAGTGAACTGATTAAAATTTATAACTCATGGTCACGAAATTTTCCATTGGTCAGTATTGAAGATGGTTTGTCCGAAGATGATTGGGATGGATGGAAGTCTATCACCACCGAAATGGGGTCTCGCGTGCAGCTCGTTGGGGATGACGTTTTTGTCACCAATAAAGAGCGTATCGAAAGAGGAATAAAATCCGAAGTGGCAAATGCCGTGCTCGTTAAAGTGAATCAAATTGGAAGTTTGACTGAAACATTTGAAGCGTGTGCGATAAGTCAGAAAGCAAACTATCGCACGGTCATGTCACACCGAAGTGGTGAGACTGAAGACACCACAATTGCGGATCTTGCAGTAGCCACTCATAGCCAACAAATCAAAACGGGATCTCTCTGTCGAAGTGAGCGAATAGCAAAATACAATCAGCTTCTGCGCATTGAAGAAGAGCTAGGCGCCAAAGGTCAGTATTGGGGACCCAGCGCTTTTAATTGATCACTTGAGTTGACAATCGGCTTCTATCTTTAAGTCGCTGATTGATGTAGCGAAATCTTGGGGGCTCGCATTGGTGGCAATTTAAGGATATTACTTGAACACCGTCATAGACGTGCAGGAACCCTGAATCCTAATCATATCCTTCATTCTATGGATTGCCAAACTACAGTTTGGTTCAAAATCCACAGACACATGGTTAGCTTTTACGGCATCATAGTACGAAATGTCATGAACTACAGTGCTAGTGACGTCTTCCTTGTCTTTGGATTGGTCAAATTTAATATTGCTGAAATGAATCGTCAAAGTTGTTTGTGCCGTTTTTGCAGCCAAGCCATCGTCGCCAAATAATTCCTTATAATCAAAAGTTAAAACTGAAGAATTATTGTTCGTCACTAAAGCACAAAAAGAATCGCGGACAGTTGAGTTGTCGGAAGTGAGAATGGAGCGTTCAAAAACTTGAGAGTTAAAAAGGGGCACTGCAGGTTCAATACCTGTCTTCTCTGGCTCAGCTGGCAAACTGTATGTGACCTGCACATGTCTATCCGTATTCGTCGAAGTGTCTACTGCATTTCCTGAGGAATCTTTATTGCTGTCTCCAGAATCGGACTCGCTATTGGTTTGTTGAGAGGGGATCGTCGCGGCTTTGTCTTTGACAGAGGTGTTAGAGGATGGGGAAGGCTTGCTGCCAGTTGGAGCACAATTTATTGAACCAACGGCGATGAGACCTATCACAACAAAATTTGAAAAACGCATTTTCACTCCTCTATTACGAATTCGTAAATTTATATCACAGATAGTAAAAGCAAAAACTCTGCCACTAGGATATTTTCTCGTGAAGCTCTAATTTCGCTATAGTAGCAAATCTACCGGTGCCAAAAGACGCAAAAACGTCACCTTTACGTGTAGGAGTTGCAATTTTTGTTAGTTTTGAGGTTTTCAATTTATGGCTTCAGGTTTAATTGGCCGCGGCCGTGGCATGCGCGTTGCTCAGTTATAAATAGATGAGAGAAACTTTTGGAGGAATGAAATGATTTTAAAAGCCGTGACCGCATTTGCTGCCTTCGGTGCAATTTCCTTTGGAAGTGCTCTTCATGCACAGGAGACCAAAACTGTAAGTGTTGGTGCTAAACCAGCCGGAGCCCGCTCCAGTGCAGTTCCACCTTTGAAAGCCCGCAAAGTAAAGCCGAAAGCAAAAGTTAAGATTGCGGGTTTGAGTACTGCTGCAGCTAAAGAAGCTGCAACGTTTTTAGTTCCCCAGAAGATAATCACTAAAAAATTAATTGCTAGTAACGCTAAAGGTAGTCAGTATATTCCCGGAAAAACCACCGGATTATCTAGTTCCGACAGTATTGGGACTTACTCTAATATTGGCAATGTATCTAATCCTTTCACCGGCGCGGTTTCTGATGGCGCTTTGGGAGTGAGTTCCATTAAAATTCAAAGCACGGAAAAACCTGCAGCTCTTTCTAAGATAAGTTTTGTTTGGGTGACTTATAATGCCATCGATGCAGCAACTGTTGAACATGCGCAGACTAACAGTGCCTCTCCACTAGATGGTGAAGTCCGCGCGTGGCAAATGCCTACAATTACCTATAATTTTTCAAAGGAAATAAGCTTTGGTGTGATGCCTCAGTTTTTTAACACCTATTTTGGCGATAGAAATCGCACTCAAGGCGACAGTCAAGGTGTCAGAGCGGCTGAAGGAAGTGTGGGAGAGACTCAGCCCTACTCTCTTTATATGGGAAACACAGCTTTGCAGCTCGTTGATAAAAAGATTGCTCAATTTGGTAGATATAAACTTGAAGGAAGCTTTCGTTACGATATTCCGACCAGTCAACGCTCCAACCTCTCGGGTGCATTCGGAGAAAATTGGGATACACTTGCCTTGGACAGATCTTTTGGTAGATTTGATTTGCAGTTGATGTTTATTGGGCGAATCTATTTCCAACAATACAACACGAGTGCGCTATTGAACACTGGTGGAGCATCTGCAAATCAACAATTGCAAAATGCAAGTTTCAGAGATTATGAAATTTTAAATGTGAGCTACAATGCTACACCAAAAATAGTTATCACTTTAAGTCCACAAGTCTACAACACCACTTATTATTCTGACCCAAACAACAATCGTCCTGCTTACGTGCAGTCACACCGCGTGATGAATATCGATTTTACTTATAATTTTACCAAAAAGTTTGCGCTCGCAACAGGATTGTTTGAGGACTACGCCATCAACGGCACTACCCAGACATGGGGCAATGCTCCTTTTGATCCGATCAATAACGGAAACAGCACTGAATTGTATTTGCAAGCGATGTTCACCATTCTGTAGACTATTCCTAAGGGGAGTAGTTAATTGTGAGACAAATCAGAAACATTTTATCTCAACCTGTGAAGATTGCAGTAGCCGCAGTGGCCGTCGCCATTGCTAGCCTTTTGACTGAAGGAAGCCTTATGAACCTTTGGAATATGAAAGTTGAGAAAAAAAAACTCCAAGAATCGTATAAAAATGTACATGCTCGAAACACTGAACTTAAGTCTAAAATTTTGCGCGCGCAAAGTTCGGATAGGTTTATAGGCCACGAAGCCCGCGAACGGCTTGATCTTGTGGGTGAAGACGAACTAGTTTTTATTTTCGATAACTGAAAATTACAGAATCTGTCAAAGGTTAAAAAAATTACGAAAATATCTTGCTTGACCCCATCTCGGAGGTTGTTTACCTTAAAAATAGGTTTAATAATTTTTAGGAGGGGTTTTAGTCATGGCTGCAGGAAAAGTAAAATGGTTCAACGATAGCAAAGGTTTTGGCTTTATCGAACGTGATGGTGGCAAAGATGTTTTCGTCCACTACACCGCAATCCAAGGAGAAGGTTTCAAAACCCTTCCTGAAGGTTCCGCAGTAGAGTTCGAATTATTGGAAACAGATCGTGGCCCTCAGGCTGCAAATGTTTCTTTAGTCAAAATTACGAATTCTTAATTATAAATTAAGAAAATTTCTCAAAACCCTTCGTAGAAATACGAAGGGTTTTTTATTGGAAGGTACGGAAGGTACCAGCTTCCTTTTTGTCCAGATGTGCGTCATTTCTGAGGTCCGTTTTCCGAAATCCGAAAGAATCCGATTTCCGATCTGATTCCCGTTTTCTTTTCGAGATTTTTTTATTCACCCCATCCGTGAGCGAATAAAAATAACTTGAAAGGAAGACATCAAGAAAGCATTTAGAACTTATCAATTATCTATTCAATTTTACCAAGAGTATTTGAAGCTGAAGCTTCCAGGCCATTTGAGGAATCAAATGAGGCTTTTCTTTATTGCCTTTGGGAGTCTGCGGGAATGTCAGTGAGTATTGGCACTTTCTGGATCTACTAAAGTGGCGTTAGTGGATTTAGCGGATCACATTGGCGCTTGTCTTTATAAGCTTACTAAAAGGTAGTGGGGCATGGCGCTCGGACTGCTGTGTTCAATATCTGATATTCTCTCTGTTGTTGTATTAATTTTGGAGGCTTCCGCATAATTATCAAACCTTGGAATGCGGAGCGACCCGAAATGTTGTTGTGTATGCCCTGGTTGGCGCGGATGTCATGACAGATGGGTTTTATCTTGTGACCATGAGCCTAGCGAGGGCGAACGGCGATTTTTTTATTTTCAAGAAAATCGCTTCGGCATCATCCGGAACGATTATCGAAGAGCAGACATTGTCTCGAGTTAAAAGGCCCACCGAGAATGAAAACTTAGTATTGAGAGCCAGAGTAAACAAGTTGGATAATAAGAAGTTGGCAGTTTACGTCAATGATCCCAAAGTTTTTGGTGATCTGCAATCTAACGAAGTTTTTTCCAGTCTTATCGACGAAAATTCTAAAGATGTGACACCTACTTTCATTGGCACGTGCAATGTAAAAGTGAATTGAGATATCAATTTGCCTAGTGCTTTTTCAATTCGCAAAAGCTTTCCATGTTTCCACCCCAATATGTAATTTGATACAGAGTTCCGGTTCTGGAATTTTGTCTGAACCAATAAATCATGGAATAATTTCCATCAGCATCTAAGATCGCCACATGCGATGTTTTGGAAGCGGTGATGATGAGTCTTCCAAAACTTTTCCAGCCAACATCAATTTGCGTGCGCGCGGTTTTGAGATCCCATTTGGCCCAGTCATCTTGGCCGGAATAAAAAGAAAACATTGTGGCAAAATAAGGAAGATTCCCATTCTGATCATTATGGTCAAACATCGCCATGCCATATTGAACTTGGTTTGGATTTAAGTTCGATGCGAGGTCATAGCACCTGCCACTGTAAACGGCGGGGGAGAGATCGGGTGCGCTGGCGGCATTAAATTTCGTTAAGAGGGATTTCATTTCTAGAGTACAGCCTTTGTAGCAGGCGTTAGGTGGTGTGGCCGGTATTGACGAGATTTCTATAGAGTTAAAATTCATAGCAGACCCAACTGAAGCCACTAATGAAAAAATTAGAACTATAAATGTCGAATAGATGAGTCTCGAATAAATCATCTTCATAGAAGCTCCCCCTTGCAATGGATACGATTTCCCGCTTACGCTTTAAACATGGCAACCTGGGATGCAGAAAAAGTCAAAGAATTGCGAAAGAAGCACGGTCATTCCCAAGCGGAATTTGCCCATCGGCTCGGCTGTCGCCAACAGACAGTGAGCGAATGGGAACTGGGACTTTACGCGCCGGCAAATGCGTATGGAAGACTGCTTGATTCGATGCAGTTTTCAGTTGTAAACTCCGGTTCGAAAACGGTCGCAATGCCTGAGCCTGTGTATGAGCGAGTGGTTCGTGATTTTGACCCCGCTATTGATTGATCGATTGAATAAAGAAAATTTCTGATATTTCGAACAAGGTAGTAATCAAATGAAAAAAATTTATCTGATAGATGTGAGTTCGATTTTCTTTAGATCGTTCTATGCGATTCGCCAGCTCAATAATTCCAAAGGAATTCCAACCAACGCCGTTTATGGTTTTATTGTCGCAATCATGAAACTTCTCAAAGAGCATAAACCCGATTACATCGCATTTTGTTACGATGTTTCTGGTGATGGTTTTCGCGAAGAATTGTATCCAGAATATAAAGCCAATCGCAGTGCCGCTCCCGATGATCTGATCAAACAGTTTTGTTATTTGCCAAGAGTCGCTGAGGCTTTTTCAATTGCTGGTTTCGAAAATCCTCGTTATGAGGCCGACGATATTATTGGAACTCTAGCCACTCTCGCTAAAAAACATGGTCAAGAAGTCACAATCGTCAGCGGGGACAAAGATTTTGGTCAGCTGGTAGAACCTGGCATTCGGATTTTTGATCCTTCAAAAGATTTGTACATGGGCGATGACGAAGTGAGAGCTAAATTTGGTGTGAATCCTAATCAAGTGATTGATTATTTGGCTCTCGTCGGCGACACCTCGGACAATGTTCCTGGCGTGCGCGGCGTGGGACCAAAAGCCGCTCAAAAACTTTTAGGCGAGTACGGAACTTTAGAAAACGTTTTTAATAATTTGTCTGAAATTAAAAACGATCGTCTGCGTGAGTTGATGAGCACTCAGAAAGAGCAAGCGCTTCTTTCTCAAAAGCTTGTGACCATTGTGCGCGACATTCCACTAGAATATTCCGAAGACATTATCAAGCGCCGTCCACCGAATCAGGAAAAACTAGTTGAACTGCTTCAAGAGTTAGAGTTCAAGACCATGCTTACAAAATTTCTCGGTGAAGATGCCGGGCAACTTGCCGGAAGCGGCAATCAAGTGACTCAAATTTCGATTGAGAATTCAAACTTGATGTCTTTCGAAAATTCTTACGGAGCATCTGGAGACGCACGCAAAGCTGTCGCTATAACTTCTGACACGAATCAGAATTCTCCGCCTTCCAATTTAAATTTTTCTCGTGTCGATGACGTGGGAATATTAGAAAAAACATTTCTAAAGAGTTTGGAGACAAACGCGACTCTGCCTCTTTGGTGTGACTCGTCTCCCACAGGCTTAGCTTTTGCGTTGGGTGAAAATGCATTTCATTTTGAAGGCAATATTGAAAAAATAAACAATTGGCTTTCCGATTTTTTAGAAAAAACAAAAGTAGGCTTGGCTGGATTTGACACCAAGGGCATTGCTCATCAGATGAGTATCAAGGGGTCAGCGTTACATAAGATTTCTCGTGACACTATGATCGCTGCTCATTGCCTGGGTCATGAGGGCGAACTCGATTTCAAAAGCCTCATTAAGATTCATCTCGAAAAAGATCTTCCCGATCTTATTGGCCCGGCGGAGCGCTTGGCTTTTTGTCAGGAGTTGTCGTGGAAACTCGAAACCGAAGGCGTGAAAGCGGGATCAAACACTATTCTTCATCAAATCGAGCTTCCGCTCATTCCTGTTCTGTATCGAATGGAATCTTTGGGAGTTTTGATAGACCGTGATTCGCTAAAATCCTATTCGGTCGAGCTTAAAGCTCAAATCAGAAATTTGGAAAAGGAAATTTTCGAGTCAGTTGGACAAGAATTTAACATTGGAAGTCCCAAGCAACTTGGACAAATCTTATTTGAGAAACTAAAGCTTCCGGTGATTAGAAAAACAAAAACCGGATTTTCTACAGACTCTGATGTCCTTGAGAAATTAAAAGATCAAAGTCCGATCGCGGAAAAAATTATCGAGTGGCGAGAACTTTCAAAATTAAATTCGACCTATGTTGAAGCGCTTCCGCAGATGATCAATCCTGAAACGGGTAGAGTGCACACGCGCTACAACCAAGCGGTGACTTCCACTGGGCGTTTGAGTTCCGTTCATCCCAATCTTCAAAACATTCCCATCAGAACTCCTCGCGGAATACGTATTCGCAATAGCTTTGTGGCGCCAGAGGGTTACAAGATTTTGTCTGCGGATTACAGTCAGGTGGAGTTGAGAATTTTAGCTCACATCACCGGAGACAAAAATCTGAGTCGCGCCTTTGAGCAGGACTTGGATATTCATTCGGCAACGGCAAGCGATGTTTTTGGAGTGGCATTAGAAGATGTGAATTCTGATCATCGCCGTACCGCAAAAGCTATCAACTTCGGAATTGTTTACGGGATGAGTGAATTTGGTCTTGCAGAAAATCTTTCTATTGGTAGGAAAGAAGCTGCCGACTTCATTCAAAAATATTTCGAGCGCTATCCCGGAGTAAAAGAATATATGAATTCCGTTGTGCATGAGGGAATGGAAAAAGGTTACGTCGAAACCATGTTTGGTCGAAGACGTTATTATCCAGGACTTAAATCAAGCAATCGGAACATCAGGCAATCAGCGGAGCGTCAGGCGATCAACATGCCTATTCAAGGTGCGGCTGCTGATATTATAAAAGTGGCTATGATTAAAATCGATAAAGAGATGGCTGAAAGTAACTTCAAAGAAAAAATGATTATGCAAGTGCATGATGAGTTGGTATTTGAAGTTCCGGACAATGAAACTCCAGAGTTTCAAAATCAAGTGAAGGCATGGATGGGCGAAACCACAAAACTGAGAGTTCCACTCAAGGTTGATGTGGAATCAGGATCTCACTGGTAGCGTTTCCAGCCGGCTACTTTGCCGCTTTCAAAAATAATCACGCGCTCTTCTTTTTGAAATCCTTCAGCGGTGGAATTATATTCCACGTAAGTCCAGCGTTCATTGCCGTAAACTTGATTCCCGGCGACTTCAATGTTCTCGGGTTCGCCCCAAGATTCAAGGACTGCATCTTTGCTCATGCCTAAAACGATGTCGCCGTGAGTGATCGCTTCTTTGATGGACGGTGCATACTTGTTGACGTGATTATAAAATCCGCGTTGTTGAGCGTATCTGTCGCGAGCTGCCAGGTTCGGTAAATTTAAAAAGTCAGCGCGCTCGTTGTCACTATCCATGAATGATTTGTAGCTGAAATATTGCTCGCGCTCTTTGTCTGTGAGACCGCGTTCGAGACGTTTCAATTTCAAGCGCTTATAGAGGGAATCTTTTTCGTCTTCGGAAAGTTTTTGCGATGGTGTGTAACCTAATTCGTCAAAAGCTTCTGACATTCCGTTTTTCTGAGCCGAATAGGCGGAGTAATCATTGTCTTCGTTGACTCCCGATCCTTGATCGTCAAAAAGGGCGCAGCCTGGTAACGCAAGCAATAGGACTGGAAGTAATACTAATAGTAATTTTGATTTCATTTTCGTCTCCTTCACGCAATAATCAATTCGGTAGAGGTTTCAAAAAACTGAATAACATTTTGACGGAGTCCGGACTTTGGTCGATAGAGACACAACAAAAAGTTTAGAGAGTGTGAAGGAGATGGAAAAAACCATCGCTGTCGAACTTTCACAGACAGTCAACCTGGCGCAAAATGTCGATCCCCGACAAGACGGCACGGTTCAGCTCAATCCATCATTTGAAGGCGTCAAGGTCGTTGCGGCGACCAATGAGCGTCATGTCGATGATTTCTCCCTCGATGAAGTAAATAGTTTGCTCAATGAAGTGGATGAAACTTTTGCGGGCTCGCTGCATGACGTCGAAGGTGAACTGCAAAATATTGAGATGGGGCAGCCTCTAGAATCTATTTCTATCGGTGCCGATTATCTCAAAGGTGATGACGGCAAAGGCGACGCCGAAACACCGACTGAAGTCGAACAAGCATCGGCTGGCAAAAAAATAAAGTCGGCGAAACATCAAGACGATTCCAAGCCTAGATTTTGGGGCTCATTGTTTAGCGCCGGCACTAGTGTGATCGTTCTTCCTTTTGAACTTGGAAAAACTTTGTTCACGCACGCCCTGCAATTGAAAATCGTCCCCCCCAAAGAATGGATTAAAACTTTACCCGCAGCACTGAAACACCCATTAGTTTTGCGCGCTGGGCATTTCAAAATTTTGTACCAATCTTTTTTTTCCTACAGCCGCAAGCGCTACCTCATGGTGGGAATATTTGTTTTACTTACGGCAACTCTTTATCTGATTGGAAAAGATTTGGCTCACAACACCACTCGAAATATCGACAGGGATCCATTTTTAAAATCATTTGATGAAGTCGCTGGTTCAAAAACTGAAATTGGGACAAATGAACCTGAAGAAGCAAAGGGCGCTCCGGCACCGGAATTCGTGGTGGCTTTTCCAAGACTGATTTCTAATTTGAAATCAACGAGCCCGCGACATCAACCTATGGTGGCACTCGAATTTTATATGGAAATGTCCAACCGAGAATCCTCGGTCGAAATAAAATCTCGCGAAACTGAAATTCGCGACATCATGGCCCGTACACTCGAAGAAATGAGTTTCGATGAAGTGGACACCGCCCCAGGAAAAGAAAAATTAAAGTTGCGCCTCAAGCTCTCCATCAACCGCATCCTCAACAACGGTCGGGTAATGAAGCTGTTCTTCAAATCGATCCAAGTTCGTGATTGAATCCAGATCAATTCTGTAACTTTTAATTTTATCGTGAAGCGTGCTTTTTGGCATTCCTAATTCTGAGGCTGTTCGTCGTTGATTCCCTTTATTAATGATAAGCCTTTTTTGAATCATTTCTTTTTCAGCTTGTTTCGCATATGGATAGCTCGCTAATTTCGAAATAAGTTGAGTCGATGCTGATTTTTCGGAACCCGGCATGACGGGCGTATCGAGTAAAACTCCCACGTGCGCTGGCGTGATATTGTAACCCGGATAAAGAGCACTTGCTCGTGCCACCACATTTTTAAGTTCGCGAATATTCCCAGGCCAAGAATGTCTTTTCATCGCTTTAATGGCATCCGTAGTAAATCTCACGCGCATTTCACGCGAAAAAAACTGAAGCAAGTCTTCTAAGTCTTCCAATCGATCCCGTAAAGCGGGGATGGGGAATTTCACAACATGGATTCTAAAAAATAAATCGGCGCGGAATTTTCCTTCACTTACTAACTCTTCTAAATTTTTATGCGTGGCTGTGATGATACGCACATCGGTTTTAATTAATTTATCTGATCCAACGGGTCTGATTTCTTGATTTTCTAAAGCTCGTAAAAGTTTGGGTTGAAGGGCCGGCGATAGATCTCCAATCTCATCTAAAAACAAAGTTCCTTTACGAGCCGCTTCAAAAGCTCCTTTGCGATCGCTAGTTGCACCGGTGAAACTTCCTTTCATGTGTCCGAACAATTCGCTCTCGACTAAACTTTCAGTTAGCGCACTACAATTAACACCTACGAACGGTCCACTCTTGCGCGAACTCAAGCCATGAACAAGTTGTGAGAGAACTTCTTTACCCGTTCCACTTTCTCCCTGGAGGAAAACCGGAAGCTGGCTTGAAGAAATACTTTTTAGTGATTGCAATCGCAAATTCCATGATTGATTTTTTGAAACAAGCGGGCCGGAAACTTCATTCGATTGCATTTGAAATATAAATTCTGATTCACCCACTTGAATTTGACTGCCATCTTTCAGCTGCGCTTCGGTGACTTTCACTCCATCCACTTTAACGCCATTTCGACTTCGAAGATCTCGCACAAAATATCCCAGAGGACGTTTTTCGAGTTGGCAATGCTCATGACTGACGTGAACATCCCGCAAACAAAGAGTGTTGCTTGGGCTGCGTCCAATCGTGAATATTCCTTCGATTGGAAGGGGGTTGCGGCCATCCAGCGGCAGCAAAAACGCGGCATTTTTGCCGTCTATTGAGTTTTTTAGATATTCTTCTAGACTGACTGTTTGGTCTTGCATAGGCCGAGTCTCCTTAAAATTTTTGAATCTTTTCTCCAGTTGAATACATAATTGATGCCAAACCGAGGGCTAACGTGGCTTATTTCGAATCATTTCGACAGCAAGAGATCTTGCAGTTGACAAATAATTTTTCTCATGACTTTTTTACAATATGCAAAAAACGCTAAAAGCTAAATTCATAAAAAGTGCCGTTTGGTCTGAAGATTACCCCGAAGGTCACAGGCCTGAGATTGCCATGGTAGGAAGGTCCAACGCTGGAAAGAGCAGCCTGCTGAATGCGATGGTTGGATCAGAAAAGATGGCCAAGATCAGTTCGACGCCAGGAAAAACTCGCCTCATTAACTTCTTTGATGTTGGCGAAAATTATTCTCTCGTCGATCTTCCTGGCTACGGCTACGCCGCCCGGGATCTTGCTGAAAAAGATATGTGGATCGAGATGATTCATCAATACTTTGAACGCAGACCTACTCTCAGAGGAATTATTCTCATCTGTGATATTCGTCGCGAATGGACGGGCGACGAAGAAATGATCCGCGATCTATGTAAAACCCGCGGCATTTATTTGGCGTGCGTGCTCTCCAAGATAGATAAACTTTCTCGAAAAGAACTTGAGCATCACAAAACTGTGTGGCGAGTTTCTACCGGTGAGGATGATAGCTTTTTTCATTTTATTTCTTCTTTGAAAAAAGAAGGTGTACGTGAGTTAGAGAGTTTTATTTTCAGCCAGTGGATACAAAAAAAATGACCTCTTCAACATCAAATAATTTGAAAGTCATTGGAGTTATTCCTTCTCGGTTTGCTTCCACAAGATTTCCCGGAAAGCCTTTGAAATTAATAGCAGGCAAAGCATTGATCACGCATGTGATCGAGGGTGCCAAGCAGTGCAAAAAACTTTCGGAAATAATTGTTGCTACAGATCATGAAGAGATCGCCGCACTTGCGCGAAAAAGCGGTGTGGAAGTTGTCATGACGGATCCCGATTTACCATCTGGTTCTGATCGTGTTTGGGCTGCAGTTCAAAACAAAGATTTTGACGTGGTGCTAAATATTCAAGGCGATGAACCTTTGATTTACGGTGAACCTTTAGATTCACTGGCAGACGCTTTTCAGGATGCATCTGTTCAAATGGCCACTTTGGCTAAACCATTTCAAAATCATGAAGACTTCTTGAGTCAAAATATTGCAAAAATTGTTCTGACCAGAGATCACAACGCGATGTATTTTAGTCGTCTTCCGATTCCGCACACTCGAAATACTCCTGGGGAAGCGGGCGGTTATGCCTGCGTGAAGCATATTGGCCTCTATGGGTACCGCAAAGCATTTTTGAAAACCTTTTGTGCTCAGGCTCCTACCGCAATCGAAAACGGGGAAGCTCTCGAACAACTGAGAGCACTTTGGATGGGACAACCCATTCGCGTGATTTTGACAAAATTTGAATCTTGGGGTGTCGATACCCCTCAAGATGTGCTAAAAGTAGAGGAAATTTTAGCAAAAAGATCACGATAAGGAGTTAGCAAATGCCGCCTAAAAAAGTGCGCCTTCCGCAGGGGCAACCACAAAAGCATCAACCCAGGCACTTAGTCCAAAAATATATTTTTGTCACAGGCGGGGTTGTCTCCTCAATCGGAAAAGGACTTTGTGCTGCGAGCCTCGGTGCTTTGCTTGAAGCGCGTGGTCTCAAAATCTCCATGATGAAGTTTGACCCTTATATTAACGTTGATCCTGGAACTATGTCGCCGTTGCAACATGGTGAAGTTTTTGTAACCGATGATGGTGCAGAAACCGATTTAGATTTAGGTCATTACGAACGCTTCACCAATGTGCGTGTTTCTCGATCAAACAACTACACCACTGGCCAAATCTATGATTCCGTCATTTCTAAAGAGCGTCGCGGTGACTATCTTGGTGGGACTGTTCAAGTCATTCCCCATGTGACTGACGAAATTAAAAATTGTATCTTTGAAACTTCGCAAGGTGCAGAGGTTTCCATTGTAGAAATTGGTGGAACCATTGGTGACATTGAAAGTTTACCTTTCATTGAAGCCATTCGCCAAGTGCGCGTCGATTGTGGTTTTGAAAACACTATTTTTATTCACGTCACTTTAGTTCCGTACATTGCCGCTGCCGGTGAACTTAAGAGCAAGCCCACTCAGCATTCTGTAAAAGAAATGCGCAGTGTTGGAATTCAGCCCGATTTCTTGGTTTGCCGAAGTGATCGCCCTATGCCTGCAGAACTTAAATCTAAGATCGGACTTTTTTGTAACGTCAAACCGGAAGCCGTTATTGCTGCTCCCGATGTTCCAACAATTTACGAATTGCCATTGATGTTGCACGCACAGAAGATGGACGAACTTGTTGTCAAACGGCTCGACCTTCATTCTGGTCCTATCGATTTGAGTGCGTGGGAGAAAACAGTTCAGACAATTAAAAATCCAAAGCACACGGTGCGCATTGGAATTGTTGGAAAATATGTGGATCTTAAAGAAAGCTATAAATCTTTAAATGAAGCTCTTATTCATGGTGGGATTGCCAACGATTCGAAAATTGAATTGGTTTATATCGACGCTGAAACTCTGACTTCAAAAAATGTCGAGGATCATTTGAAGGACGTTCATGGAGTGCTTGTTCCAGGAGGGTTTGGCGAGCGCGGAGCAGAAGGTAAAATCGAAGCCATTCATTTTGCCCGAGCAAACAAAGTTCCTTACTTCGGAATTTGTTTTGGAATGCAATTAGCAGTTATTGAATTTGCGCGCTCCGTTGCAGGGATTCAAAATGCAACCAGCAGAGAATTCACAAAAAGCAACAGTGGTTCAAAAAATTGCGTGATCGATATTATGACCGAACAAAAAAAGGTCACTCAAAAAGGTGGCACCATGAGATTGGGAGCCTACACCTGTAAACTTGGCGCAGGCACTCTTGCTCGTGAGATTTATAAAAAAGAAATCATTCAAGAGCGTCATCGTCACCGCTATGAATTTAACAACAAGTATCGAGAAATTTTGAAAAAATACGGAATGGTGCTTTCTGGCATTTGCGAAGACAGAGATCTCGTTGAAATGGTTGAGCTGAAGGATCATCCTTGGTTTGTCGGATGTCAGTTTCATCCTGAATTTAAATCTAAACCAATGGCTCCTCATCCGCTATTCACAAGTTTCATCGCCGCTGGATTAGAAAATTCTTTGAGTCTGAAAAAGCCTGCTAAAGCAGCTAGTAAAAAAGCGAGCAGAAATCAAACTGTTAAGATTTCAGTCAAGGGTACGGTTAAAAGTAGCGGAAAAAATACGGGAAAAAATTCCGTATCCCAAAAATCCAGAACCACTTTCTCTGCGAAACGAGCATGATTAATATGTCGATGATTGGTGAAGCAAAAAGAGTTTTCAAAATTGAGGCTCAGGCGATTTTAGATCTTCAAGACAAACTCGATGAGAAGTTTGACGAAGCTATTTCTCTAATGCTCACATGCAAAGGCAAAGTCGTTGTTACTGGCATGGGTAAATCAGGACAAATCGCTCGTAAAATATCTTCTACACTTTCTTCCACTGGCACTCCTTCAGTCTATGTCCATCCTGCCGAAACTTCGCACGGCGATCTTGGAATTCTAGGAACAGAAGACGTAATCTTAGCTATTTCTTATCGTGGCGAGACCGACGAGCTCCAGCATTTATTAAACTTCGCAAAACGCAAAGGCTTAAAACTTATTTCTCTGACCGGAAATTTGAAATCAACATTGGCGTTGGCTTCTGATGTCGCACTCGATGTCTCTATTAAAGAGGAAGCCTGTCCATTGAGCCTCGCTCCAACAGCAAGCACCACTGCGGCACTTGCCATGGGCGATGCTTTGGCCGTCACCACTATGACTAAGCGTGGTTTTAAGATTGAAGATTTCGCCCAGAACCATCCCGGTGGAAGTTTGGGTCGGAGGTTGCTCACACGCGTGCGAGACATCATGCATGGAATCGAAAAAGTGGCAGCAGTCACTCCCTCAACCAAAATGAAACAAGTTATTACCCGAATGACTTCAGGTGAAGTGCGCGGTGTTTGTGGCGTGTTCGATGAGCAACAAAATTTAGTTGGTGTAATAACCGACGGAGATTTGCGCAGGCGCCTAGAGAAAAGTTTGAACCCCTTGGACGATTTAGCATCTGACATTATGGGAACCGCTCCTAAAACCATCGACGCTGAAGAGCTTGCTGAAAAAGCACTCTTCATGATGGAGCAATTTGCCATACAGAGTCTCTTCGTGCTCGATCACGACTCCCGCAAACCCGTTGGTCTCATCCACCTCCAAGACCTCCTCCGCGCCAAAGTCCGCTAAAAGGTACCAGCTTCCTTTTTGTCCAGCAGCGCATCATTTATGCATGGCTAATGAACCTCATGATGTTTTCATGTCTAGTTCCTAACTAAGCTTAATAAATTTTTGCAATCTACCTAAAATGACGCATGTCTGGACAAAAAGGAAGCTGGTACCTTTTGGGATGAAGGTCTAGTAATTTGTGATGAACTAGTTTTTAAGAGTAAAACCTGTAATAATTCTATGAGTATGCGCCCACTACAACAGCGACTCAAAAGAGTCCGGATGCTAATTTGCGACATTGATGGCGTTCTCACCGATGGAAGACTTTGGGTGAATGAGAGCGGCCAGTGGTGCCGTTTTTTCCACACCTTAGATGGTGTGGGCCTGAAGCTTTTGATGGAAGCGGGTTATGAAGTCGGAGTGATTTCCGGCGGTCGGTCCGCAGACGTTATCAAACGCATGGAACATCTGAAAATAAAACATGTTTATCTCGATGCCTTGGATAAAACTCCGTGTTTCGATGCAATCCTTGTGAAATTGGGATTGAAAGAAGACGAAGTTGCCTACATCGGTGATGAAGTCTATGACATCCCCCTTTTAGAGCGAGTTGGCGTAGCGTTCACGGTTCCACATGCGGTCAAAGAAGTTAAAGATGCTGCACACGCTGTGACCAAAGTAGCGGGCGGAAAAGGTGCCGTTCGCGAACTCGCCGATCTCATTCGTCAGCACGGCGCCTTCAGTAAAAATCCTGCTACTAAGAAATTACCTACAAAAAGAAAACGGAAGGCTTCATGAAGGCTTGGTTCACACTTTTGTTACTTAATTTTTTGATTTGGACTTTTATTTCATCGCACGTTCAGGCGGAAACAATAAAATTCAATGAAGATGAGCTGGCGCGCGAAAGTGTGTTGCCAGTTTTCGACCAACAAGAAGCGGTAAAGAGAAAACACGTTCCCTACACTGGACGCGTGCAAGTTGGCGTAAATTTCGGCGCGATGTTTAATGATCCTTGGAGTAACACGTTTCCTGTCGGTGGAAATATTTTTTACAATTTCAACGAGTATCATTCGGTTGGTGTTGTTGGAGATTACCATTTTGGTCAGCAGAGTCAGTACGTGAGTCAGATTCAAAATTCTTCGGCTGCGCCATTGGCCGCTCAAATTCCTTTCAACAATTCGCCGATCGTAAAATACGATTTATTTGTGGTTTATGAGTTCACCCCCTATTACGGTAAAATCAGTTTCACAAAACAAGGTGTCATGAATATGACTTTCTCCGTATTTGGCGGCGCGGGAACGGTGAGTATGACTTCGCCGTCTGGTCTTGGCACAAGCAGTGCTGCTGGAATGATCGGGATCGATCAGAAATTATTTTTCACTCGAAACTTCGGACTTAAACTTGAATTGCGGGCAATGTTTTATCAAAGGACCGATGTCGTTGCTGTTCCAGCCGCACAATCTTTGTACACAAACACAATGGGAACTGTAGGAGTAGTTTATTTATTTCCGAATTTGCCCGGAAATTAATAGGAAATTAAAATAGGAATTCAACTGAACGAGTTCAACACCAAGGATACGGTGAATGAGTAAAACAGGCGGTTTTAAAAATTCTATACTTCTCGTGCTTATTGTCGGCGGAACTTTGTTTTCTCCAAAGGTATTGGCCGAAGATGAAATTCCCTTCGATGTCAACAGCACGACTCAAGATGATTCAAGTTACGAAAAAGCGCTGAAAGAATCCGCACCACAAATCAGAGAAGTAAGGCCAGCTACAAAAAATTCGGCTACCCCTAAAGCCGAAGACAGCGGCCTTACCGGGTTAGGTAATCTCTCCGCGTTCAGTGATATTGCTGTGATCAATAAAAGATTTTTACCGAAGACTGGCCGATTTGAATTGTTTCCCAACATCGGCATGGTGATCAATGACGCGTTTTTCACAGATTTTTCATACGGACTGAGAGCCGCATACTATTTCTCTGAGAATTACGGAGTTGAGCTTACTGGTAGCTGGATCTCAAGCAGCAATAAAACCGTTACCAATGAACTTGCAGCTGATTCAATTCAAACAAATGCCTTTGCCACTCCCACAACTTTCTACGGTTTGGATTTCAAGTGGTCTCCTCTCTATGGAAAAATGGGATTCATGAATCGGAGCATCACCCCCTTTGACATTTACTTGTCTCTCGGTGGTGGTGTAACTGCGACCAACCAAAGCACGTCGCCACCAACACTTCATCTGGGTGTGGGTGAGATGTATGCGCTTAGCAAGTGGACAGCGCTTAGAGTGGACATCAGCTATTACGCCTACTCATCGACGTCGCAGGTTTCGCCATCGGGATCTTCCACAAGTTCGAGCTACTCAAATATCTACGCCACAATCGGGATGAGTTTTCTGTTCCCAGACGCGGAGTATAGATAATGAAAATGAAGCGCGCACAAAAGAAATTTGCGATCTATCTCGCACTGAGTTTGAGTTCGACTTGCGGAATAGTTTTTGCCGCTACAAAAACTTCACCAGGTGCCGGAAAAATCACAAAAGCTCCAATCGCCAAGGCGGCACAGCCTGCAATGGATGATTCTGATTTGAGACAAGCTCTGGCCATGGCCAATCAGAAGAATTACGAAGGCGCGAGCCAAATGCTGTTTAATTTATCGCGCAATCCAAAATATATTGAACAAAGATCTCGGATTAAATACATCTTGGGTTTGATGTTTTATGAAATGAAAATGTATCAAGTATCCGCATTTCAATTCGTCGATGTGATAAGAGATGGAAAGTCGACATATGTAAGGCAATCTCTGCAAAAACTCTCTTTGGTGGCAGACGCACTTAACGATGACACTCTTTTGAATTATGCCATTGGAAAAGTAAATGTGGATGACTTCCCTCGTGAAAGTCAGGACATGCTTAGATTTCGCGTTGGTGAATTTCTAATGAGAAAAGATAAGTTCAACGATGCTGCGGGAAATTTTGCACGCGTGCAAGCTTCATCACCTTATTTTACTAAAGCAAAATACATGGAAGGATTAGCGCTCACTAAAGCCAATCATCTTCCAGAAGCTATGAAAGCATTCACTGTGTTGGCTGAAAATCGCAAAGAGTCTGGCATCACTGATGAAGATCGCGTGGCCGGTGTGATGGGAATGGCTCGAGTGGCATATCAAATGCAGAAGTGGGATTTGGCGATTGATCTTTATCGTCAAGTTCCAAAAGACACTCAGCTTTGGCACGATGCACTTTTTGAATCGAGCTGGGCTCATATGAGAGCTGCACATTTCAGATCAGTTTTGAGCAATTTGCATTCATTGCATTCGCCTTATTACGATGACTTTTATTTGCCAGAATCTATTTTATTGCGCGGAATAGTTTATCTCTACATTTGCCAATACGATGAGATGGGAAAAACTTTGGCCTTGTTTGAAAAAATCTATAAGCCCGTGCAAGATAATCTCATTCAATTCACTAGCGAATTTCAAGATCCCGCAAACTATTACACGGAGATTGAAAAAATCATCCGCAATTTTGATGTTCTCAAGGGTGATGTCAAGGCTCGACGCAACTATCGAATTCCTTTCTTGGTGGCTAGAAACATCATGAAAGAAGGGGATTTCAAACATACCTACACATACATCTCAAGACTTCGCGGTGAATATACAAATGTGATGCATAAATCTCCTCGATGGAAAGCTTCCGCCGTAGGACAGTATTCTGCGCAACTTATTCGTGGGCGGCTTGCAACGAGTGAAAGACTTGCCGGAACCATTGCTAAAAATCACATTGTCTCAATGAAAAATGAGCTGGCGGATTTATTCGAGCAGTACAGCTTCGGCAAATACGAAATGATCAATGGTAAGAAAGAAGCTTTGAAGAAACGCATTCAAGGAAAAGGATTGCGCACGGTTCACGTGGACGACGCAAATAATCGCGATTTTTACATTCAAAATGGATATCAGTATTGGCCGTTTGATGGTGAGTACTGGCTCGATGAAATTGGAAACTACCATTACTTAGGGACTCAAGGATGCGAATAAAAAATTCCGGAATAACATTCTTGCTTGTGGGAACTATTGCTCTCAGTGTAACGGCTGATGCGAGTAAGAAGAAAAAAACTACCATTAATGACATGATGGAAAATATCAATAGTTCTAGTCGTGGTGGTGACCTTTCCATTAAAAAGAAAAACTTTGTCATTCCTGAAGCTAATACTAATGGGAGAAACTCTTTCCCCAGTGGCGCATCGCTTGCACAAGTGAAGCCTCCCCAGAGTGGTGAGATATTTAAAGATTCTGGAACTGATGAAGATAAATTAGAAGCTATCACTGATCAGCAGATAAATGAGCTCTATCATTTGACCCAGAAATATGGAAAAGGTAAAAACCGTGGCCAACTTTGGTTGCGATTGGCCGAAGCTTATGTAGAGAAAGCTAAGTACATAGAGCTTCGAGTTCAAAAAGAATACGACGACAAATTTGCTTTGTACGAAGCTAAAAAAGGTTCGAAGCCTAAATTGAATTTAAATGGTTCTTATGAGTACAATGTGAAGGCCATCAAACTTTACGAATGGTTCCTTAGAGATTTTCCTAAAGACGAACGAGCCGAGCAAGCGCTCTTTTTCTTGGGTTACAATCACGTTGAGATGGGCCAGCTTCAAAAAGGCATCGCGTATTACAAAAAGTTGACTGAAAAATATCCCAACTCTGCTTACGTTTCCGAGGCTAATTTTGCTTTGGGTGACTATTATTTTGATAACAATAAGATGAAAGAAGCCTATCACTACTACGCAGAAGTTCTTAAAAATCGACGAGCACGTCTGTATACTTTCGGACTTTATAAACTTGCCTGGTGTCAGTTCCGCATGGAGCGCGCTGGCGATGCGATCAAATCTTTAGAAGAAGTTATTCATGTCAGTCGCGCGGGAATGCAAAACAGCGATTCTCCTGAAGGTCGAAAAGCTGTCAGCCGTATTCGTTTAGGCAGTGAAGCTCTCAAAGACTTAGTTTTGTTTTATAGCGAAGGCGGTGATTACCGTTCAGCTTCAGAGTATTTCCTGCGCATTGGTGGCGAAACCGTTCAGTATCCCATGCTTGAAAAATTAGCTTACGTTTACAGTGACCAAGGTAAAAAAGAAGACGCACGCTATGTTTTCAGGCAATTGCTCGATCGAAATCCTAAGGCTCCCAAAGCTTTTGATTATCAATATCAAATCGTGCAAAATTTTTCGACACTCAAAAATCAGCCTGCATACCGTCAAGAGCTTTACACCTGGATAGACAATTATGGTCCCGGAAGTGATTGGGCCGAAGCGAATAAAGACAATAAAAAGTTAATTGAAGACTCCAGCACTTTGCGTGAGACCTCCATGCGCAATTACACTTTGACTCTCCACAAAAATTATCAGAATAGCGCTAAGAAGCCTGATGCCTCATCCGCCAAAGATGCCTATCGCCTTTACTTAAGTAAATTCGGCGATTCTACTCATGGCACCGAGATGCATTTCTTTTACGGTGAGCTTCTCTATTCACTCAATGATTTCAACGAGGCCGGAAAAGAATATCGAGTGGTTGCTGAGCGCGAACCCAAGGGAAAGTATTACGAGCAAGCTGTTCTCAATACTCTTTTGTCATTGGAAAAAAATCTAAAAACAGACGACCAGATCAAAGTTGCAGTGGGTTCAAATCTCAATCCCGTGGCTTTTGGAGAATCTGAAACTTCATTTATTGCTGCCGCCGAAAAATACATCTTAGAATTCCCTCGTGGCAATAAAGTAGTCGACGTTAAGTTCAAGATCGGGCGTTTGCATTATGGCTATAATCATTTTGATGATTCGATTAAAATCTTCCGTCAGATCATAGCCATGCATCCCCGTACTCCTTACGCGGTATATTCGGCCAACTTGATTTTGGATATTCACAATTTGAGAAAAGATTACGACAATCTTTCTCGTGAAGGCCTTGCCTACATGAGAAATAAAGATCTCACCCAACAAGGTTTTCAAACCGATGTGAGAAACCTCGTTGAAAGTGCAAGCTTCAAGAAAGCTCAGGATCTTGAAGGCACTAAAAATTATGAAGCGAGTGCCAAAGCCTTTGGGGATTTCTCAAGAAATTATCCACAAAGCGCATTGTCTGCTTCTGCGTCTTATAACTCCGGAATCAATTACGAACGAGCTGGAAATTTACCTTCTGCCATTGCCATGTACCAAAAAGTTCAAGTGGCCCCTAACAAGAATAACGAAAAGCTGAAACAAAAAAGCATGCTGCTTTTGGGGCGACTTTATGAGCAGACCAGTCAGTTTGACAAAGCTGCCGTTCTTTTTGAGCGATACGCTAAAGAAAATCCAAGCGACAAAGTCAGTCCAGATCTTTATTTCAATGCAGCGGTGATCTGGGAAGGTCAGAAAGAATTCTACAAATCGATCAGTGATTATGAGAAATATTATGAGACTTCTCATAGAAAAGAACGCACCCAGGTCCTTTATACTATCGCCAAAATCCATGAAAAAGCTGGCCACTTGAAAGCTGCCGAAGACAATTACCAAAAGTTTATTAATTCTGGTGACTCCGATGCAGATAAAATCGTTGAATCCTATTTTCGTTTAGCTGAGATCAGTCAGCGACGCGGAAAGCATGCGGACGCAGAAAAAGAATTTGCACGCACAGTCAGTGTTCAGAGAAATTTTGCTAGTCGTGGAAAGAATGTGGGAGCGGCATGGGCGGCTGAAAGTAAATTCAATCTCACGCAGCAGACCTACAATGATCTCGTGAACTTACGAATACCTGCAAATCCTAAAAAACAAGGTGAAGCCGTTAAACAGAAACTCGGATTACTCACCAAACTTTCGAATGAACTTTCTGACGTCATAAAATATGACGATGGAAACATGATTATCGCCTCTCTCACTACCCTTGGAAAAGCTTACGACCACATGGGGATGACTATTTATAATTCTCCGCTTCCCAAGGATCTGAATGCGCAAGAGATGGAAGCTTACAAAAAAGGCGTGGATGGTCTTGCACGTCCCTTGATGGAGAAGGCTATAGAGAATTACACACTCGCGATCAACAAAAGTTATCAAATAAATTTTTACAGTCAGTGGACCAAGACGGCTCTCGATGCGATGGCGAAGAAACAACCAGATAAGTTTGGCGAACCTAAAGAACTGGTGTTGCCGATCTTGAGAACCGATGACATGGGGATGTTATGAAAAAACAGATAAAATATTATCCTTTTTTTGTCCTCGCGGCATTCTTGGTTTCCTGTTCAAGCAATCAAAAGAAATCGGAATCCAATTCAGCTTCAAGTAACAACGCTGGCTCATCAGAAATCACGGACAGTTCTGATTTTTCTGCAGCTACTCCACGTGATGCCTCAGATCTATTGGATGATAATGGGAATCAGAGTTCAGAAAAGAAAGCATCTGCTGTGAATGCGGCAGTAGTTGTGGGTCCTACCACGGGTGAATCCTACAAGAAATTTAGCGACGCGCTCAAGTCACATCACTATCCCGCTGTTTTGGATGCGGCCACTGAAATCCTTTCCAGAAATCCTAGAGACACAAAAATTCTAAATGGACTTTCTATCATGTACATCGACCAGGGAAAGTTCGAGATGGCTCGCATGTTCATTGGTAAAGTTTTGAGCAAAGATTCTCGGAACGCGACTGCCTATAATAATCTGGGCGTGATCGAAATGAAAAATGAAAATTTAAGATCTGCGCTTGTGGATTTTAAAAAGTCAATCGAGCTTGATTCTAGTAATAAATCTGCTCATGTGAATCTCGGAACAATTTATCTTCAGTACCGAAATTACACTAACGCCGCCGATGAATTGCAACTGGCTGTCAACAATGGGGACAATAGTCCGGACGCACTGAGCAACTTAGGTTTTGCACTTCGAGGAGCGGGAAAAATTTCTGGAGCTCAGGACGTTTATGAAAAGGCGATCAACAAAGATCCTAACAATCAATTTGTACTTTTGAATTACGCTTCATTATTGGTCGAGCGAACAAATGATTCATCGAAGGCCACCAAAATTTTGAATAAATTGCGAACTGTCGCGAGAGACTCTGCTATACTTGAAAAAGCTAATGTTCTAAGCCATATGCTGGAAGCAAAGATGGATAACAAAGGGAAACCAAGTGGAAAGAATCCTTAAAGGTTGTTTCTCATTCTTAATTTTTTCTGTGAGCCTTACGGTAATCGTCTGGCCTCAGGGGCGCGTGTATGCTCAACAGAAACAAAAACGCACAAACGTCGATTTTGAAGATCAGCTGATTCAGGGAGATGTGAAAAAGCCTGAACTCTTCTACCTTTTGCAAAAAAAGCAATTCAACTTTGGAAAACTCATCAAGATGCGGGAAAATTTTATTCCCGAAATGACGAAAACATCAGAGGACATAGAAAAGGCAAAGTGAAATGAACAAACCTATTTTCCTGAGAGTTGTCAAGGGTGGTAAAGCTGTCGAAATGAAACAGGTCACTGGCGATCAAATCGTTATTGGTCGAGAGGGTGATGTCACTCTAGCTGTTCATGATGAAAGCGCCGCGGCCATTCACGCCATGATCGAAAACCGGAGCGGAGTTTACTTTCTATGCGATCTTGGTACCGAAAATGGAACTTTAATTAGCGGTAAAAAAATCGTCGAAGTGGAATTAAAATCCGGTGACGAATTTGTGATTGGGAAAACCACTGTTGAATTTCATATTGGCATTCCAAAACCAGTGGCGAGTACAGCCACTAGCGCAAATGTAATTCCTTCTGTGCCGTCGCAGGAACCATTGAATGATGCGCCCATGGTGGAACGTCCCGTTAAGAAGCCTACCCCATTTCAAAATCCCGTAAAAATATCAACGCCAGTTGTGCCGATAAAGTCGGTTGAACCTAAAGCCATGCCTACACCTCCTCCTGCAAAACCCAAAGGGCAGCCAATGCAAGCGGCAGTGAAAATGACTGGTGTTGCGAGTATTGGTGGAGGCACCAGTGGAATTCTCGCGACTTCGGCGGGGATCTCCCGTGCTCCTAGTAAAGGAACTTTTGCTCCACCGACAGCATCTAAAGTAGGACCTACTCTCAAGCCAGGCCGCGGAAACGTCGTTCAGCTGATTGTTCTTTGGAAAGACCGCGTGCTCACTGAGCATCATTTTTCTACAACAAAGGTTGTTTACGTAGGTTCACATCCTAAAAACGACATAATTCTGCCAATATTTGGGTCCGTCAGGCTTTCTCATCCTTTAATTAAGATAGAAGCTTCCATCACTAAGCTGATCCTCACTTCCGACATGACGGGTGAGCTCACCAAGAAAGACCAGTCCAAGAAGACTTTTGCCGAAATGAAAAGTAGCGGCGAGATCCAAACCGTTGGCACAAATTACGTTTATGTTTTGAAACAAGATGAGATGGCTAAAATTCATTTTGGTGAAGGTGTGGAACTTGTCATCAGTTATGTGGCAAGTCCTGGTTCTGCAGTCGCTGGACCACTCTTTAATATTTCGATCAATCAACTCACTTGGTTGCTCGTGAGTTTACTTGCGACCGTGCTCTTTTTATTCTACGTGTTTCTCTACGCTCCCGGACCAGAAGATAGAAAAGAAGAGGAAACCATTTCTCCTCGTAAAGCCACCTTCATGTACAAAAAACATGTGGAAGATGTTTCTGTTCAGGAAGTTTCGCCAGCTCCTAAAACAGCTCAAGAAACTATCAAAACGAATAAACCCGTAGCCACTTCGAATATTGAAGAAGGTGCTGCGCAAGAAGCTAAGCCCAATAAAAGTAAGAGCGGTAAAAAAATCTTAACCGCTGATAAAGCGGGCAAAGATAAAGGTATTCAAAAAGCAGCCAATCACGCTAAAGACTCTGGAGCAAAATCCGCTGCTAAAGACGTGACCAAATCTGGAATTCTTGGAGTGTTTGCGACCAAAGGTGTTCAAGATCAAATCAACAAAGCCTATCAAGGATCTGGAAATGTTTCGGGCGCAGCTTCTGGTGCGACCGGCGCCGGCAGTGAAGTGGCTGGTGCGGGAAATATTCCTGGCAGTGGAATGAAAGAAGTTGGTCAAGGCGGAAACGGAACTGCGACTGTTGGAATTGCTGGTCCACAAACAAAAGGCAGAGGGGGCGGTCTCACTGGTTACGGTTCGGGACCTCTCGGCGGTAAGAAAAATGCGAGCATCATTGCTGGCGGTGATGACATGGTCGCGAGTGGTGGTATCGACAAAGAAGCCATCAGACGAGTGGTTCTAGCAAATATAAAACAAATTAAAGCCTGTTATGAAAAAGGGCTCAATCGTGATCCAAGTCTTTACGGAAAAATCACGATTCAATGGACCATTGGATCTGGTGGACGAGTACTCTCCGCCGGTGTGAGAAACACCACTATGAATAATTCAGAAGTAGAAGATTGCGCAGTCGCAAGATTAAAAACATGGAAATTTCCTGAGCCTCCTGCAAATGAAGTAGCTGACGTGAGCTATCCGTTTGTGTTCCAGGCTCAGGATTAAACTAAAAACTCAAGGGGGAGAAGCAGCATGATACCGACAACAGCAGAGAATGGAAATTTTATTATCGACGCGTTTAGAGGTGGTGGACCAGGAATGTATCCCATCGCCATCGTTCTTGTTTTGACATTGTTCATCATTGTTGAAAGATGGTTCACATTGCGCCGGCTGTCCGTGGACAAGGAAGACTTCAACGAAAAAATCTTCGGCATGGTTTTAAGAGGCGACATCAGACAAGCGGTTACTTTTTGTGATAGCCGTCCTGCGCCCCTCACCAACACATTAAAAGCTGGACTGGTTCAAGTTTTGAATCGTCGTCCTGATGAAGAAGTTCAAGTCGCAATGGACGGAGCAGCACTTAAAGAAATGCCCATCGTTGACGGTTGGACATCGTTCTTGGCCGTGTTCGGTAACGTCGCCACTTTGTTAGGATTGCTTGGAACCATTATTGGTTTGATTCACTCCTTTCGCGCCGTCACAAATGCAGATCCCGCACAGAAAGCCACATTGTTGTCTTCTGGTATTGCAGAAGCAATGAACTGTACCGCATTCGGGTTGATCGTCGCTATCCCTGCGCTTCTAGCTTACGGATATTACCAGACCAAAATTCAACGCATGGTGAATGACATGAACGAAAGTTCAGTCAACATCATGAACTTGATTGTGGCTAATCGCGATAAAATGAAAGACTAAGCAGGAGATAAAAAATGTTTACTCCAGATGGCACTAGACATGGCGGTAAGAGAGAAATTGACGTTGAATTAAATCTCGTCCCCTTTATCGATTTGATGAGCACTTGTATCAGCTTTCTTTTGATCACGGCGGTTTGGACTCAGGTAAGTATGATCCAAATCGGCAGTTCCATTTATGGAAAAAAGACCGACACCGGTCAAGTGGAAACGCCAGCAAAAGAGCAGCAAATGCTTAAGATCGATATTAATCGTCAAGGTTACAGTATCCATATGGGTAAACAGGCTCTGCGTATACCCATGGTGGGAGGCGAGTATGATCAAGCCTCCCTCGTGGAACAGCTGAAAAATATCAAAGCTCGCAATCCAGACAAGAGCGATGGCATTATTACTTTGCTTGATGAAATCAAATACGATGAGCTTATCAAGGGTATGGATTCACTCATGACCGCAGGGTTTCCAGAAATTGCGATCGCCACACAAGGAAGTGATTGATGCCTATTTATATTCCCGGAAAACGCGATCGACGTCATAAAAATAGATTGGTGATTGCAAAACGTTCCGTTATCATGGGACTGAGTCTCACTTCTATGGTCGACATGTTCACAATTTTAGTTGTTTTCTTACTCCAGAATTATTCATCTACTGGAGAAATTTTAAATATTCCTAAAGACGTTCATCTTCCCAAGGCGTCCGAGGTCAAAGAACTTAAACCTGCTCACGTTGTGACATTGACCACTGAAAATGTTATTTTAGATAAAGACACCGTGGCAGATATCAAAGAAGTCAAAGGTTCCAAAGATTGGATGATCCCACAACTTCGCGTGCGTTTGGTTCAAGCGATGCAGCAAGATGAAATCAATTTCAAAAAGTCACTTGCTGAAACAGTGAAGAGCGCTCTTCCATCAGGCAAAAAAGATATTCCTGCTGCCGAGAGCATGAGAAAAATCACAGTTCAAGCTGACAAAGACATGGATTTTTTGACCATCAAAAAAGTCATGTTCACTGTCACTGAAGCTGGTGCCGCCGAAATCAACTTCGCGGTCATGAAAAAAGACACCATAGCTCCTGTAACTCCTGCAGCTGAATAACCGCCAGGTACCAGGTTCCTTTTGGTAGCGAGCGAGCGTCAATCACTCGTTTAAAACTGCAGTTTCGAGATACAAGCAACATCTTCAATTGAGTTGAAATCGCTGTACCAATCGTCCGAAATTTTTTTACTTTTTAGTAGTTTAAATTCACCTGACATAAACTTTGCCATTGGACTGCTCAAATCAGTAGGAATAATCACAAGTTGTGATTTTTCAGTCAATTTAAAATTACTTTTTTGAACATCAAGGACCAGCTGCACAGTTTTTATAAGGTCTTGGGGAGCTACCGAAATTTCAGAGGGCACAGATTTCTGGCTACTGGTCCAGATGCGGTTTCTCACAAGCCATCCGCGATCAATAACTAAATTGAATCTGGACGTGTTTCCAGTCTTCGCGCCGTTTTTGAAAATTCTACCAGCCAAAAACACGTCAACGTCTTGTCCCATATGAATTTCTAGAAGTCTTATGCGAAATGTTGTTTGAGTCAGAATTTCTAAACGAAGCGGACTTCTTACTATTCTCCAATTTTCATAAGGTGGCTGTCCCGCAGAGACCTCATAAACACCTGGAACCGGTTTTCCCGATCGATTTAAAATATCGGCTCTCGCGTAGTTCGAAAATGCCAATCCGATGAAACATGAGACAGTCATGAAAATAAGTTCGAGTTTGTAGCTCATAGGCATCACGCTTTCGTTTGCAATCAAGGTAGTGTGTTCACAGTGCAATGCGATTTATATACCAAGGGAAGCTGCTGGACTGTTATCCCTAAGATAATTTCTTTAAGATAGTAATCTATGATCAAAATAATTCTATCGGTGGCTTTGAGCTCGACAATCGTGTCTGCCAACATCAATCTTCCGAGTTGCAAAAAAAAAGTTCAAGCCCTTTGCTCACAGTGGATTTCAAATAAAAATCCTATTCTTAAAACATTTTCCGATGGCTCGGTCATTCCTAATTATGTCTTTCTTCGGCAGCTTTATCGTAAAGAAATCTCTTCCGGGAATTTACGGATTTTAAAGAAATCAATGACGCCTTCGTCGGCTCAAGAAGAAAAAATTAGGCTGCTATTTAAGGAATTGTCTCGAAGTTCAAATCGTGGCGAAATAAAATTGAAATATTTCGAACCTTCCAATAATCAATGCGAAAGCCTGCTCCCATACGCAGAATATGACGCCAATCAAAACACTGTTCGCGTTTGTAAGGCAGGACTGAATCTTCCTTTGGAAAGTTTGGTCCCAGTTCTTGCTCATGAGATTGGCCACTCGATGGATCCATGCACCTTGGTGATCTACAATTACAAGCCGCAGTTTATGGAAGCGATCAAAATTAAAGACCTTGCGCCACTGCAAGAGTGTCGAATCGATAAAAATACTTCTGAACATTTTGCCAAAGAAGCACTTGAGGATATTGATGCCGGTGCAACAGGAATTGTACTTTCGGCCGCGTCTCGCAGAATTATTGAGCGACTGCTGGTTTGCGGACAGCTTGAAAAGACAACTTCCAATTCAGTCGAAGTCACGCTAGCCGAAAGTTCAGCTTGCGATATGTTGCATCGAGAGAGTTTTGCGGATCAAAAGGGTGCTGAGATCACTTCAAATTATTTGCAAACACATGCGCAAAAGTTTCGAGATCGGGCGGCAGAAGTTTTAAGTTATTTTGAAATCAACGCCTGCTTGCGAGGGGATATTCCGGACAGCAATTATCCCACCGCGAATGAACGTTTAAGGACTTTTACCAAGAAAAAGAAAATTCAGAACGCGATTGGCTGTGTCGACTGAAGTCTAGCTCTGGTGGCGGCGCAGCGCGTGAAACAAATAGCTCAAATTAGTGATAATTACCCACGAAATGCGTGCCAACGGCGTGATATAATTGTAAACAGAGTGATAAATGAAAAAAGTCAAACGCTGGATACTAGGGGTATTATTTGTTTTTTTGGGCATGGAGGTTATTACTCTTGCGCCCAAACGTATTGGCAAGCCCGAAGAAGTTAAAATTGAGAAAGTAGAGAAGCGAGTTTCGCCAATTTCTACCACTTCTCAAATCATGCGCGGAGTGAAGCTGGTTGAAACCGGCGCCACTGGAAAAGAGTGGGAACTCGAGGCCGATTATGCCCAAGGCTACAAGGAAAAGGGCACCTGGAAAATGCAAGGCGTGACCGTGAGATATTATGGAACTAAAAACATGGTTTACAAAGTGACTGGAGATTCCGGCACGATCGAAATTGAAACTAAGAACATGGAAGTTTACGGCAATGTTGTCATGGAAACTTCCGATGGATTTGTGATGAAGAGTCAGTCCTTATTTTTCAATTCTAAAACGCGTGAACTCACCACTGACGATTTCATCAATGTAACTGGACCTAAGAGCGAAGGAATTTTTGAACTGACAGGAAGGGGATTCAAAGCTGATATGAAAACAAATATTATGGATCTCCGACAGGATGTGAAAGCTCTTCGTGCCATTAGCCTCGGTAAAGAAATGAATATTAAATCCGATCACGCTCGAATTACTGGGATCAATAAGAAAGCTCGCTTCGAAAAAAGGGTTCAAGTCGATATTGAAACAATTCGCATGACGGGTGATGTTGCCGATTTCTCATACGATCAACAAACTAAAGCGCTAGAAGAATTATTCATGCAGGGTGATGTCCATGTGACTGATCAACTGCATTTTGCTTCATCAGAAAAAGCCCGCGTCCTATTCAAAAAAGACGAATTCATACTGAGCGGAAATCCGCGCGTGACCCAAAATGACAATGAGCTCCGAGGCGAAGAAATTCATATTCTTAATGGCGGGAAATCAGTTCAAGTGCGACGCGCTCGAGCCAAAGTAGATAACGAAGGAAATTCAGCGCTATGAACAGCACGCTAACTATCGAACATATTTCAAAATCTTATAAAAAAAGAAAAGTCGTCAACGACGTTAGCTTTTCAGTCAGCTCGGGTGAGATCGTTGGACTTCTCGGTCCCAACGGTGCAGGAAAAACCACTAGCTTCTACATGGTTGTTGGCCTGATTAAACCTGATGAAGGTGACGTGAAGCTCGACAATCAAAGCATCGGGCAAAAAGCAATGTTCGAGCGGGCACGTATGGGTGTCAGTTACTTGCCTCAGGAGCCCAGCGTTTTTAGAAAGCTTTCTGTCGAAGATAATATTTCTGTAGGTCTAGAAGCTCACGGTTACGAAGGCTCAGGAAAATCAGAGAAGCTAGAAGAGCTTTTGAATGATTTCAAAATTGGTCACGTGAGAAATAACTACGCTTACTCCTTATCTGGTGGTGAACGAAGACGAGTAGAAATTGCCCGTGCACTTGCAGGGAATCCACATTTTTTACTTTTAGATGAACCGTTCGCAGGAATTGATCCCATCGCCGTTGGAGACATTCAAGTTATTATTGAAGGTCTCAAGAAGCGCAACATCGGCATTCTTATAACCGATCATAATGTACGAGAGACTTTAAGAATTTGTGACAGAGGTTATATACTCAAAGAAGGAAGAATCCAGGTGACAGGTTCCGCCAAGGAAATTGCCGAGTCCGACGTGGCTCGCAAATTTTACTTGGGCGAAAATTTTAAACTTTAAGGAGCATTTGAAAAAATGGCTATCGAACTTAAACAGTCTTTAAAACTTTCTCAACAACTGCGTATGACTCCGCAGCTGCAACAGGCTATCAAGCTTTTGCAACTGTCTCGCTTGGAATTAGAAACCACGATCACCAAAGAATTGGAAGAAAATCCGGTTCTGGAAGAGGTGATGGAAACCGATTCCGCCGACGATGATGAAGGTATTAAAGAAACAGAGCAGCTCGACATGGCCGAAGCCAGTCCCGATGAAGCTGCTGCGCAAGATCCCAAAAAAGAAGAAGGCGAGTTCGAATGGGAAAACTACGTTGAAGATAATTTTAAACAAAGCACTGTTGCCCAGGGCACCGGTAATAATGAAGAAGTTCAAAACTACGAAAATTTAATCACTCGTCATGAAAGTTTGCATGAGTATCTTTTGTGGCAGATCAAAATGTCTGGTTTCAGCGAAGAAGAAGAGCGCGTAGCCACAAAAATTGTCGGCAACATTGATGATGATGGTTATTTGAATGTGGATTTGCGCGAGGCTTGTCCCGATGAAAAATTAACTGATGAAGACCTCGAATCTATCTTACAACTCGTTCAAGAGTTTGATCCTCCCGGAGTTGGAGCCCGAAATTTAGAGGAATGTCTCTTGGTCCAAGCAAAAGTCTTGGGCGAAGACACCAACGACGTTATTTTTGTGATTAAAAATCACATGAAAGATTTAGAGAAAAAGAATTTCGAAGGAATTTCCAAAGCGCTAGGAAAGCCAGTTCCGGAAATACGGGAGATTTGTAAAATCGTATTTGATATGGAGCCTAAGCCAGGTCGTAGTTTCGCAACCACTGACACTCAGTATGTCACACCCGACGTTTACGTTTATAAAGTGGGCGATGAGTACGTTGTTTCTTTGAATGAAGATGGCCTCCCACGTTTGAGGATTTCTAATTTTTATAAGAACGTTCTCTCCGGAAAAGTTTCTAGCGGAGTGACTAAAGAGTATATTCAGGAAAAACTACGCTCAGCAGTTTGGCTCATTAAATCAATTCATCAACGTCAAAGAACGATTTATAAGGTTGCCGAAAGTATTGTCCGTCATCAACGCGATTTCTTTGACAAAGGTTTAGAGTTTTTAAAACCAATGATTTTAAGAGATATTGCCGGCGACATTGGTATGCATGAATCGACCGTCAGTCGCGTGACTACATCAAAGTATGTTCATACGCCTCGAGGAATATTTGAGCTGAAATATTTCTTTAATAGTGGAATCAATAAGACTGATGGCGAGTCGTTGGCTAGCGAAAGTGTTAAAGAAAAAATCCGCGAAATGGTCAATAAAGAGGACAATAAAAATCCTCTTTCTGATCAAAAAATCGTGGAACTTTTACGTGCTCAGGCTGGCATCGACATAGCGCGCCGCACTGTAGCTAAGTATAGAGATATACTAGGGATTTTGCCTAGTAGTAAACGTAAAAAATTCTTCTAAAATTAACTCGGGCGTCCCTTGCTTCTAGCCGATAAGAGTGCATATTAGACTTAGATGTCTAATAAATCTCCACCCGGAGCTACCCAGGAGGCTGCAAATGCAAAATAAATTTACTTTCAAACACATGGAAGCTTTGGATTCTATCGAGCAGTACGCCGCTAATCGTATTGAAAAGATGGACAAGTATTCTCTGAAAAAAGAAATGAATGTTCATTTTATTTTCGAAGCTAAGCGTGGATTGCAAAAGGCGGAAATTTTAATCGATGCCGGAAAATTCCATCTGAGTTCTGAGGCTGAAGAAGGTGACTTATATTCAGCTATTGATAAGGCCGTGCACCGAATGGAAATTCAGTTGGTAAAAAATAAAGAAAAAGTCCAAGAACATTTTCTTACTCATCGCAAAGAAAAAATAGAAATGGCAAAACTCGTTGCCGGTGACATCGTTCTGGACGAGTCTCTTGATGACTTAGTTGACGCGGATTCCCGAAAGTTGTACTGATTCGGTGTTTTTATCGAGTGGGTGTGGGTGGTAATCTTCCACGTTGTGAGAGACTTGATCGCCTGTGCCGAAGCCGTTAACTTTAAGCACGGTGATATCGCCTTCGGATGTCCGGCAGGAGCCTGAACCATTTAGAATGGTAGTTGCTCCTTTTGAAACTGCCCCGTCAATAGTGCAAACGATCTTCGACGTACCTTGCTTAATATCTGCTTTGATCTTGACGATAATTTCTTTATTGTCGTCATTTGGGTTTTCTTTGACCTGAATTGTTGAGATGTTAGAGATGTCAACGCCGTTTTTCTTCAAAAGATTTTCCGAGTAAGCAATGAGAATGGTTGGATCTGCTATCTGGTGAAAACTCCAAATCTGATGAGAATTTCTATTTCCAATCACGCATATTTCTTTGTTTGAAAGATCCCTCATCGCAGCGCATTTATCAGGAATGAATTGTTTCAATTGATCCGGCCATTTTAACCCATCGTAGAAATTCGAACTGTCAGCACGGCTAGATGCAGAAACGAGTGCTTCGTATATTAAAGCTATTGAGATTAAGAACTTCAAAACTCTACTCCTTGTGGACAGTCGCCATTCTGGTATATGTATCGTTAACAGTTCACTTTTCGTGCCAAAAGCAATGGGATTGTGGGCTTTTTGACTGAGTAAGATCGCCTATATCCTTTACATGCGGTTGCGCACTGGACATTAATTTATGAAAGCTTATAAAGCACGTTTTAAGAAAAAACTGATCGCATTGTCTAAGCAGGACAAGGATTTTAAAAAATTGTTTAAACTTCATGGTGACATCGAATTTGAACCGGAATTTGTACGTGAGCCATTTGAATCTTTGGTTAGGGCCATCGCTCATCAACAGATTCATGGAAAAGCCGCAGCGGCAATTTTGAATCGAATGCTGGCGTTATTTTCTGCGGAGGCCAGAACAGCGACGGCAGTAAAATCTGCGCCTCGCGGAGATGTTTCCGTTGAGTATTTTCCAACCCCGAACGAAATGCTCAAACTCAGCCCTGATGATTTGCGATTGTGCGGATTTTCTGGAACTAAAACCCGTGCGATTTTAGACATCGCAGAAAAATCTATGTCCGGGTTGATTCCTTCCAGCGAAGAGATTGTGAAATTATCCAGTGAAGAAATTATTTCCCGGCTCACCCAGGCTTTTGGTGTGGGTGAGTGGACTGTTCAAATGTTGCTCATTTTTCAATTGGGACGTTTGGATGTTTGGCCCGTTTTAGATTTTGGCGTGCGCAACGGTTTCATGCTTTTTTATCGTAAGCGCAAAATGCCAACTCCCGCAGATTTGCGAAAGTTTGGCGTTCGGTGGAAATCTTATGAAAGTATCATGGCTCTCTATTTTTGGGCGCACGCAAATGCCGCCGCCGATGCCACCAAAGCCGAAAAAACTCGCAAAAAACTTTTCAGCGATGGTTTGAAAAAAGCCGGGAAGCCTGGCAAAGTCGCGATAAATATTAAACGTTAAATTTGAAGAACAATACGTCGCCGTCTTTGACGATGTATTCTTTGCCTTCTTGACGGTAAAGGCCTTTTTCTTTAACGGCCGCTTCACTGTGGTATTTGAACAGATCTTCGCAAGCGTAAGTTTCTGCGCGAATAAAACCTTTTTCAAAATCGGAGTGGATGACGCCGGCCGCCCCGGGAGCTTTTGTTCCATTGATGATAGTCCAAGCTCGGACTTCTTGAACTCCAGCCGTGAAGTAGGTGATCAAGTTCAATAACTTATAGGCTCCGCGAATCAAGACGTTTAGTCCTGGCTCTTCAAGTCCCATTTCTTTCAGAAATTCTTTTCTCTCGACGGGCTCTAGTTGAGAAATCTCAGCTTCCAAGGCTCCGCAAATTTGCACCACTTGCGCTTTTTCTTTAGCAGCACGTTCTTCAACGGCGAGAATCCATGGGTTCTTAGTCTTCATCCCATCTTCGTCAGTGTTGGCCAAGTATAAAACTGGTTTCTGAGTTATCAAATGCAAGTCGCGAGAATATACTTTTTCTTCATCAGTCAACTCAACTGCTCGTGCAGGAATTCCTTCCTTCAAAGCTTCATAGATTTTTTTATAAGTATTAAATTCGATTTTGAGTTTCGCATCACTTGAAACGCGAGCGATTTTTTCGGTCTTTGTGTATTTCTTCTCGATCGATTCGAGATCGGCCAACATCAATTCCGTGTTGATGACATCAATGTCACTGTTAGGATCTACCTTGCCGGCAACGTGAATAATATTGGGATCATCAAAACATCTCACCACGTGAATGATTGCGTCAGTCAAACGGATATGACTCAAAAATTTATTTCCGAGACCTTCCCCTTTGCTTGCACCTTCCACAATGCCAGCAATATCCACAAACTCCATAGCAGTGGAAATAACTTTGTGCGGTTTGATGAACGCCGTGATTTTGTCTAAACGAGAATCAGGAACCTGAACAATGCCAACGTTAGGATCAATAGTGCAAAACGGATAGTTTGCAACTTCCGCTTTGTTGGAACTTAGCGCATTGAACAAGGTACTTTTTCCTACGTTTGGTAATCCAACAATTCCACAATTTAAAGGCATAATTTATTTTCCTTCGTAAACTTTTGAGATTCTGAGTTTGTTTTTACTTTTTATTTCCGTTGAACTTGTTCATCGCCGTGATCAAGCCTTCAAATATCACACTTTCGATCGCATCGACACTGGTGTTTAGAATGTCTGGAAGACCAGCTTGTTCTGTTTTAGAAAAATTTTGCACCACATAATCAGCAATTTCCATCTCCGGGTGAGGAGGTCTGCCGATTCCAATTTTCACTCGGGGAAATTCATTCGTTCCCAGATGTTCAATCAAAGATTTGAGTCCGTTGTGCCCACCATCGCCACTGGCGGCTTTGATTCGAACATTTCCAAACGGTTGATCGAGGTCATCATGAGCCACGACTATATTGGGGATTTCGATTTTATAGTAGCGCATGATTTCGCCAACGGATTCGCCGGAGAGATTCATGTACGTCTGAGGTTTAACCAAAATCATCTGCTGCCCATCGACGCTGAACGTTGTGACAAAGGCTTTGGATTCTGTTTTAGGTTTGGATTGCTCCGCTCCCATAGCTTTGACAAAATAATCTAAAGCCATGAAACCCACGTTATGCCGTGTGAGCAGGTACTTGTTCCCCGGATTTCCTAACCCAACTATCATCCACATTTGAGAGCCAACATATTTTTACAGATCATACTTTTCCCATAAAAAAAGGGCAGCATTTTTACGCCGCCCTTCTGAATAACTGAAATTCTAGATTACTTCTTAGGAGCAGCCTTTGCGGGCGCAGCACCTTTAGCAGGAGCGGCACCTTTAGCGGGAGCGGCTTTAGCAGCTCCGCCTTTGGCAGCTCCGCCTTTGGCAGCACCACCTTTAGCAGGGGCTCCGTCTTCATCCTTCTTACCTTTGGCCATAACTTCGGGCTCTGCAACTGCA
>JAYTHU010000074.1:0-1374 GCA_043732305.1 Oligoflexia bacterium | reverse complement strand
CGCCTCTTTTCTCAGCTCTTGGAATTCAGGAAGGATCGCTTGGTTATTTTCAAAAAGCGGAGCAAAAATATTCGTCCATTGAAGGGGCTCTAACTCTTTTAAATTCAGCAAACGATAAACTTCCCCTTGGGAAGGCAGGGTAACCCCTGGATCGCTATTGGTTTCCCATTGCATCCAGTAGAACAAGTTTCCAGTAGGAGAAAGCCAAAGCTCGGGGGGATGATCCGTTGCCGCCATGACTCGAGCAGCGTTTCGAGAGACAAGTTTCCAACCATCTACTAAAGATTCGATTCGGCCTGCGCAACTGGTGATCCGAGTAGCAAGATTGCCAGTCAAACCACAATCTACAAATCCATAGCGAGGCAAAGCCATGCTTTCATACTTCACTAAATAGAGAGTAGTCACCGGACCAGAGCTTCCGCCACAGCCTTGATCGGTGCAAGATTGCGATCCAAAACTCTGATCTACCACAATATTAACGTAGCCTCTGGCTACATCTGCGTTATAAAAATGCAGGGTTTGCCAAGAATAGCTTTGCCCTTCGGGAGGATTTGGAAGGGAATCATAACTCCAATTGCCATCTGAATCCCGCTCTAGCAGAATATCTCTTGTCTTTTCCGATGGACTACCCTGTTCATTTTTACAGGTGGCAATCAAACGCAGCGTCGTCTTGTTTTCGTCGAGAGTAACAAACGAAAATGCATCTGCACTCGCTGAGTTGACTTTAGCCGCATCAACATCCGAGCACTTGCTTTGATAAAGCAAACCCTGTTGATAGAACCAACTTCTTACGTAGGTTCCACCGAGTCCACTAGCAAAACTACTTATTGTAAAAAATGGAACCATCAGAAGGAGTAAGCGCGTCTGCATCCATTCTTCTTTCCATGAATTTTATTTTCTGTCTAAGGATTTCAAGATTGCGACCGCCTTCTACGATGAAAAACTATAATTGCCCTATGGGGATGTATCCCGTTCACTTGCGGCGAATAATTGTCACAGTAATTAAAACTAATTTTTACAACGGATCATTTTTGCTTATCCGCCCGAATGGGCGTGACGTTCAACCCGCCCGGAACCATTCATTAAGACAATCCGAGCGTAAGCGAGGCTTTCTTTTTTTGGGCGGGCAAGCCCGGCCAATCCGCAACTATCAAAAGCTAGTTCCAGGCGCCGGCTTGGGCTGAGAATTTTTGGAATTTAGGGCTCGGAACTCATGTCGAAGAGACCTTTTTTCTGCTACTCTTTTAATTTAAATTTTTAGGAGTAGATCAAAAACTAGTAAATAATGCCCCAGTGAAACACCGGGGCATTAGATATAGGATTTACCAACTTTTAATCAGTTCACAAACTTGGTTCGTTTGTGCATCTAATTTA
>JAYTHU010000073.1:0-4899 GCA_043732305.1 Oligoflexia bacterium | reverse complement strand
CGAATCTTGCCGAATCTCACGCCCGAGAAAATGTTTTCGTGCTTTCCTAAACCTTTCTCCTGCGGAAACATTTGCGCTGCTGTATTTCTAGGTCACCACTGCGAAGTTAGGACAGCGGATGATCGGCACCGATGATATTCTAGCAGTGGCTGAGCGAAATTTTTTCTCGATTTGAGTCGAAGTCTTTGGCTCTTGAAAAACTATTGTCTTCTGCGCAAGTAAACGTGCCGTGTCGACGGCAGGACTTTAAGAACTACAAGACTTTGGAAGATGTAATAAAAAACTTGCCAATGTTTATCGATGAGATCTACAACGAGGAACGACTTCACTCAGCGCTGAATTATTTGCCGCCGAGCGAGTTCGAAGCTGAGATTTTAAAAATGAAACCCGCCAACTGGCCCGTTCAAAAATTATACGGCTATGCTGTCTGAGTTGAGGGGCGCATTCCAGGTTTAAGTCAGACAAATAATTAAGCTTAAAACACTGAAAAAGACATCCTTTCATTAAACCGAATTATGTCTGCCACTACAGCTTTAGTTGAAATAGTTGAAGAAGATCCAAGCCGCTTAGTTCACGATACTGAAAAACGGACGCCGATGCTTATTTGGAAAAATAAATCATCATCGTGGACACATGGGTTTTGGACTGACCAAAAGATTCGCTTGAATGACAAATCAAGTAATCTTGAAACATACTTTCTGCCTGGGCTGGATAAGCTTTCTTTGCAAAGGAGTGGGGGTTAGTTATAATCTCCGCAGTGGCCGTGAGGCTCAACATTAGTTAAAGTTTTTAATTTTGACTCTTGAGTTACCAAAGCAATGGTTGCTTTGATTTCTACTTTGCATGAATCAACATAAACCGAGCCATTGTTTCGAATAATCGCGTTTTCACCGCTATGCGTTCCAGAAATTTTGATCGCGCCGGAGTCATCAATCGTTGCTACGACACTTTCTGTTCCTAAGGTTTCGATTATTTTGGGACGAAACACTTTGGGTTTGATACCATCATTTACGACGATTGAAATTTCATATTGGCTTTCAAGTTGGCTTCTGATTCCGCCGTCTTCAGCTAATTCACCAACAACTTGAATGGTCTGCTTTCCTAAGGTTTTTGAAGCAAGGATCGTCTTAGTGTTTTCCTCCGAATGAGCGCTCATTGCTAGACCAATAGTTGCCAATAATAACAATGCCATAGTTTTCATTTTAAAATCCTTAGTTAAGTGATCAGAAGAAGTATATGCAAGCTAATGCCATGATTTAAAGATGGATTTTTGTCTATAAATAAGACGTGTTTACACAAGCTTTCTATGAATTATTTTGAAAAAACAGAGGCTTACATTGATATGTTTAGTTGTAAGAGAAGTGACTAAAAACGGTATTGATCAGTATCTAGCAGAGTACCTAAAATTCAATTTATTGAATTTCAATTCGTGCCGCAGCGATCCGCGCAAGTGCGGAAGACTACAGAAAATGAACTTGTTAGCCAGTTGCTAAAAAATCAACCCTCGGCTTTTCATTTATAAAGTCGACCTTTATTTGACGAATTTTCGTCAGCGTAAATTTTTTAGGATAAAAATAGTTCATGAAGCGGATCATTTACAGATGAAGGTCACTGTCGACGGAATTGTTCCAAATGAAATCTTATTGAATGATTTGCTTTCAATTCATGGAGGTCATAACCCGATAGCTTCTGAATAGCTTTGTTAATTTGAATGAGCTTTTTAGACAGATCTAAAATTTTAAAATAAAAAGTCATCGCCGCTTACAAAAATGAGCGCCGTTTGCCTTTGTAGGAAGTGGTTAAATACCAATGAGACATCATGCTTTCGCTGGCATAGGGTTGAGTTTAGGCGCGAGTGGCGAAGACAATATCAATAACTATATGAATCGACCTTATTTGAGCGATTTGATGTTGACCTCAACACAACAGCTGGAGAAATGCCAAATCCGGCTGCACGAAATAAACCAATTCGTAAGGATGTCCGGTTTGCATTTCGTTAGATTCCATTCTAGTTATTGGAGATGTTAGATAAAATTTTGCGCACTCTTGCAATGACGCCAAGTTTTTTTGCAAACCCACCGAGATTTCTGAAACTGAGGTGAAAATAAATCAAAAAGCTCAAGATCGCAGCGAAAAAACACCAAACGGAGAACAGGGCCATCATATCGACCAAGTAGGCAGCGACGAACGAGAGAAAAGCCAAGCAACCAAACAATCTTACAAATCCGTGACTTGAAAAAAAACAACTGAAACAGGTCGCTGCAACATACAACATCATCACCGGCCGGTCAAAAAAGTGTATCGACGCGTAAACAATATGATGACCGACGACTTCGGCGACCACGGGATGAGTTACAATCAGATAAAGAAGAAAGAGTCCCACAGCGCAGCCGACAGCCTCAAAAGCGAATATTGTCTTCCGACGCCATGGCACGGCTTCCATGAAGCCCATCGCCAACGGAACGTAAATTGGCCACAAAACATGAGAGAACCCGGAATACAAATAGGTCATAATCTGCTGGAGCAATGGGGCTTCATGGCTAAAGGTCAACCAAAGGACCCCCTCGATCAACTGTTGAACTCCGAACAGCAAGGGTATCGTCGCAAATGGAATCTCCGATTTAGTCTCAGCTCTTTGGATCGTAGCCACGCCAAATACAGAAAGTGAAGTGCCAGCGATAAAACTCGCGGTCGCAGAAAAACACACGAAATGTATTTCCTTTCATTGTTGTATGCGGAAATAATGACGCTAACTCATCTAAGTGTCGAATACCACTGAACAGATGTCGGACCCTTATGTTTTCTGACTATGAAGTCTAATTCATCCATTCTCCGAAGAACCAAAGAGAATGCCTTATCGACCGTCAAGGTCATTCCTGACCACCTAGGTGGATAAAGGGGTGTCGTAATGTCCGCTACCCCTTAGAACCCCCGCTTATAACCCAAGAACGAGCCGCCGAAATTCTTGGGTTATTGATCACTTTTAAATCGTGGCTGTTGGCGTGATGGAACTGCGCCGACGCCCGCATGCACGCAGTGAATTGTTGCGACTTCAAAGTTTTGAGTTTTCCATTTTGATTTGCTGAAAAATGAAATGGCACGCTCTGTCCAACCCAGCCCTTAGAAATATGGCTGATCCAATCTGTACTTGTGGAACCAGGAATCTTTTGAATACTCCAATGGACGTGTCTGTGGCCAGCGGCCCCTGTCCAACCCTCAATCCCAATAGCATCACCTCTAGTTACAGAGGTTCCATTGGCCACCAGCGGGTGATCCAAATGAACATAAAAACTGGCATAACCATTTGAATGAAGAATTAAAATATGATTTCCCAATGAATTTCCGCAATTCGAACTTTGCGCATTGGAAGGACCACTCTGCGGTTCAGGACAGAGCTTTCCATCTTCGCCAAGAAAAACATATGCCGTACCATCTGCCGAAGCTCGAATTGTGGCTGCCGGAAGATTATAATCGGTTGCTAGGTCTAAAGCATAAAAGGCGTTTTCACCTGAGTGACTTCCGGCGCCTGAGGAATGCGTGCAGATAGCTTCAGTATTTTTATCAAATGGTAATACTAAATTAGAAAGTGGCGCTTCTGCTGGAGTTTCTGAGCATTGAGCTCCTGCATTTGTAAATGTATTCAGACATCTTTCATTTGAAGTACATGAATTAGCGCACTCTGGATTTTCCGTAGACGAAAGTGCTCTTGGAATTGGAGCTTTTTCTGGAGAAGAACAACCGAATAAACCTGAGATCAAAACTATTAAAAGGAGGCGACCCATTTTCTGATCGTACTTTGCTTCATCGCACTTTGGCCATAAAACCAAATGATTGGCGACGGAAGCCAACTAGTTTGCACGGAGCCTTAGCGGCCAACCATCGACGTCTTAATTACCCTAAAAGGCTTAGGTTTTGGAACCCTAATGCTGGGTGGAATTTTGAAGTATACCACTTGAGAAAAAACAGCACAGTTACAACATTTGGCGTAATTAAAAAACTTCAAAAGGAAGTGGTTTTGAATCGAAAGACCGCTAAGGGTGTCTTATATTTTTAGAGTTCATGATCATATTCAAAAAATCGGACATGATAAATTCAGATGTTGACGTTTTTGAGATTCTATTTGCTATTTCGTCAAAAGTCGCAAGATCAATTATTCCAACTACATTCTCTTTATCTACAGGTACTTTAACTTCATCCAACTGTAAAATTTCATTTATCTGTGTTTCAGGTTTTAAAGGAATTTGATATGAGATCCGCCCTTGCTCTGTGCGTCCTGGAAACATTAAATGATCATCTTTCAGATTTTGCCGAGCGATTAAGATGAACTTTGATTTCAATGACCAACTCCGACCGATATGGGGATTTATAGAATAAGAATACCCAAGTTCATTACGCCCTTTAATAAAAATTGATTCGTCAAATCCTGGCTGATATTCATCGTTTATAACTCTGAAGAGCCAAAGAAATCCGTCAACATCGGCCAAATCAGCAATCTTTAAGTCGCGTGAAACAAATGGCTGATTCTTTTCTCGCCAGGCACTTGAATATTTAATTGTATGCGATGGAAATATATTAGAATTCGAATAATCAAACATGCTTTTGCATGATTTAGAGGAATCAACGGCGAACACCGGTAATAGTGGGAGGAGCGACAAAATGCAGAAAATTGTCAAAAAATTTTTCACTTGTAGCCTCCTCGACTGATCTAGCTTTTAAAATGCTTCAAGCTGCAAGTAGACGCAAGATTGATGCCTCTTAAAGCGTGCGCAAGCGCACGCTGATTTGACCAAAACCAAATGTTTCTGAAGCAGCAACAAACTAACAAGCTTGAACTTTTCGATACAGCTAACTCAAAACCAAATGTCCCAGGACTTTTTCAAGCACCCAGAATTTTGTCGC
>JAYTHU010000072.1:0-4900 GCA_043732305.1 Oligoflexia bacterium | reverse complement strand
TCAACCATCTACATATAAATACCGATGATTTATTCTACAAACTGCCGCACCAAGCTTTTTAACGGAGAGCTAACGGAGAGCTATTCTCGAAGTCCATTTTCAGTCCATTTTCAGCCCCACTGTATGCCCAAATTTGTCACACCTACAGCGTCTGCGTCAAACACAGAGCTAGATAGAGTTTAAACGTCCCCCAAAGAAGCAGAAGGCCTTGATCTCTGGCACAAAAAGCGCAATAACAAAGGGAACAGGACTCACTTTTTGAAAGGATTTAAAATGAAGATTTTAATTTTAACACTTTTGACTCTCGGCATTTTATCGACAGCTCATGCCATGCCAAGAATCATAGATGACGGTGTAAGTGCCCCTATGACCGAAGGTTTAAAAAGACCTCTCTCTATTTGCAATGAAGCTTTCGGTGCCGGTTATGATGGAACTGCTAAATCTCGCGCAATTGGCTCTCTTTTAGAAAAATGCCACATGCTTTCCGGAAACGCTGCAATTAATAACTTAAATCGAGAAAAATTATCTCGAGAATTGAATGGCTTGATCAGTAGTAGTGGTGGTGACATTGATATACTTGGCTCAGGCTTGAATGCTCTTCTCAAAGATTACGGTTTAACTAAATAATTTAACGGATTAACTGAACATTCAAAGGACAAACATCCATGCCGGCAACAGTCCCTTGCCCCACATGTAAAAAAGAAGCTTTATGGGACGGAAATAATTTCCGTCCTTTTTGTTCTGAGCGATGCAAACTTATTGATCTCGGAGAATGGGCCACCGGCAAATACGGCATCCCCACTCACGAAATTGATTCCTCAAAAGAAGACGCTGAATCCGCTAATCAAGAACCCGACGGTTTCGAAGACGACTAAATTCCTCTTGACCCAAAGTCCATCCTGCGCTTCACTTTTGCCTAGTTCACACAACAGAAGTTTAAACAACACATCCTTGGGGAGAAAAAAGCCAATGAACAAAGCTCAACTTATCGAATCGGTCGCCAAAACAACCAAAACCAGCAAAGCACAAACTGAAAACATTTTAGATTGGACCATTGAGGCCATCAAAAAATCCGTAAAAAAAGGCGACGATGTTAAGCTTGTTGGCTTTGGCACTTTCACCAAAGGCAAACGCAAATCTCGCAAAGGCCGCAATCCTCAAACTGGAAAAACTATCATAATTCCCGCCTGCACTTATCCTAAGTTCAAAGCTGGTCGCGAATTCAAAATGATGGTGAAGTAATTTTCTTGGCCAAATTTAATGCAAAAAATTTGAAGAATATCGGCGTTTTGACCAGTGGCGGAGACGCCCCGGGAATGAACGCCGCCGTTCGTGCCGTTGTGAGAACCGGGATTTATAATGGCCTGCGGGTCACCGGAATTTTTCACGGCTTTCAGGGTTTACTCGATTATGAATTTGAACCCATGGAATTAAAATCTGTAGCGAATGTTATTCAAAGAGGCGGAACCATTCTCAAAACCGCTCGCTGCGAGACTTTCTTTAAAAAATCCAGCAGAAACAAAGCCGCTGATAACTTTCAGAAAGGTGGATTCGACGCTATCGTCGCCATCGGTGGTGACGGAACTTTCAAAGGGGCCCATGCGATTTGGAATGAACACCATATTCCAATCATCGGCGTTCCGGGAACTATCGACAACGACATCAACGGAAGCCATTCAACAATTGGTTTTGACACGGCAGTGAACAACGCGGTTTCAGCTATTGATAAAATCAGAGACACTGCTGCCAGCCATGATCGTCTTTTCATCGTAGAAGTCATGGGCAGGTCATCAGGGCATCTCGCACTTGAAGTTGGTCTTGCGTGCGGCGCAGAAGCCATATTTGCTTCTGAGAGCTCGATCACATTTAAAAAAGCAGCACAAAATATTTTGCGTGGAATCAAGCGTGGGAAAAAATCGAGTATCATCATTTGCGCTGAAGGCGAAACTCCAGGACGCGGATACGAAGTTGCTAAAAAAATAAAAGCAATTTCTGGTTATGACGCAAAGGTTTGCATTTTAGGTCACATTCAAAGAGGCGGCAGCCCAACCGCAATGGACCGCAATCTCGCCTCACGAATGGGCGCAGCAGCGGTTGACTTTTTACGCGCTGGCACATGTGACGTGATGACAGCGATGGACAACAATAAAATTGTGCCCATCGCTCTCTCAAAAACGAGCCAAAAAAAGAAAATTTCGCAAGAAGTTTTAAAGCTCACTCAAATTCTTTCGATTTGACCTAAAGCCCCAACTTGGGTACTACTTTTCAATACATTCTTAACAGGGTTAATGAGGGAGAAATAATGTACAAAAAGCTTTTTGTAGTGATCCTTGCGGTCCTTCCGCCTTTGTCTGCGCTTTTCATTTCTGCTTGCACCGGAAACGGTCAACCTGCAGGCGGCCCCATTGGAATCGAAGGTAATCAAATTGTCGTAGGCGAATTCGGATCGATGACGGGAAATGACGCCACATTCGGAATCAGCACACACAATGGTATTTTGCTCGCACTCAAAGAGATCAATGCAAAAGGTGGAGTCAAAGGCAAAACCATCAAATTGATTTCTCTTGATGATCAAGGAAAACCAGACGAAGCAGCCACCGTAGTACAAAAACTAATCACTCAAAATAGAGTCATCACAGTCCTTGGAGAAGTCGCCAGCACAAGATCACTCGCAGCGGCTCCCATCGCCCAAAGAAATAAAATTCCAATGATCACACCCAGTTCCACCAATCCAAAAGTGACTGAAGTGGGAGATTACATCTTTCGCGTTTGTTTCATTGATCCGTTTCAAGGAACGGTCATGGCAAGATTTGCTACAAACAATCTCAAAATTAAAACTGTGGCGATTCTTACCGATGTGAGTTCTGACTACAGCACAGGCCTCAGACAATTTTTCAAAGAAAAATTTGAATCACTTGGTGGCAAAGTTGTTTCAGATCAAAATTATGCTCACAATGACATCGATTTCAAAGCGCAATTGACTGCCATAAAATCTACCAAGCCTGATGCCATTTTCATTCCTGGCTATTACACCGAAGTAGGATTGATCGCCCTTCAAGCGCGCGGACTGGGCATCAAGGTCCCACTGTTAGGTGGTGACGGATGGGACAGTGACGAGCTTTATAAAATTGGCAAAGAAGCAGTGAATGGCGCCTACTTCAGCAACCATTACACAACGGACAGCAAAGATCCAAAGGCACGCGACTTCCGCACAGCTTTCAAAAAAGAATTCCAGATGGAGCCTGATGGTCTTTCTGCCATGGGTTACGATGCGGCTTATGTGATGGCCGACGCCATGGGAAGAGCTAAAACTCTTACACCCTCAGGCATTCGCGATGCGCTTTCTGAAACCAAAAATTTCCCAGCAATCACCGGAAATCTCACAATAGATGCCGCTCGCAATACAACTAAATCTGCAGTGATTGTTCAAGTCAAAGGTGAGAAGAATATTTTTGTGACAACAATTGCACCATGAAGTCTAAAAGCTAAATAAGTGGATTCACTCATACAACATCTCATCAATGGAATCAGTCTCGGGAGTATTTACGCTCTCATCGCTCTTGGCTACACGATGGTCTATGGAATTTTGCAGCTCATTAATTTTGCTCATTCTGATGTTTATATGGTCGGCGCTTTCTTGGGTTACTACTCAGCCATTTGGTTTCACGTTTCCAACAAACCCGGCATTGGAAGTTTTCTTTCTGTGTTGGCAGTAGCAATGGTCGGCTGTTCTATTTTAGGATTTTTAATCGAGCGATTGGCTTATCGTCCATTGCGAGGCGCACCCAAGCTCAACGCACTCATCACGGCTATTGGCGTGAGTTTACTTTTAGAATATTCCGGGCAAATTATTTTCGGAGCGAATCCAAAATCATTTCCAAATATTTTGGAAGACTCCAATGTCTTTTCAATTGGTGATGTGAACGTCACAAAATTTGATACAACCATCCTTGTCACAACACTGACCTTGATGGCTATCCTTCGCTACATCGTTCAAAAAACAAAATTGGGGAAAGCCATGCGCGCCGTCAGTTTCAACGGAAGCTGGGCCAGCCTCATGGGAATTCCCGTCGACAGAATTATCAGTATGACTTTTGTGATTGGTTCCGCATTGGCTGCTGCCGGTGGAATTCTAGTAGGTATAAAGTATCCTAAGATAGAACCTCTTATGGGAATGATGATTGGGCTCAAAGCTTTTGTCGCGGCAGTGTTGGGCGGCATAGGGAATATTGCTGGCGCCGTTCTGGGAGCAATGATCATGGGCGTGGCCGAAGAATTTGTAGTTGGTTATGGCGGGAGCACATATAAAGATGCGCTCGCCTTTGGAATTTTAATTATTATCTTATTGTTTAAACCAGCCGGGCTTTTGGGCCGCTTCACTGTGGAGAAGGTCTGATGAAACTTCTGACTTCTACCGTAAAAGCGTTACTCGTTCCGCTTTTAGTCTTGGCACTCATTTACGCCATAGGCTTAGGATTTCCCACCGCGTTCAACGATTATATTCAAACAATTATTATTTACTGCGGTATCAATATTATTTTGGCCGTCAGCTTGAATTTGGTTAACGGAATCACAGGACAGTTTTCAATTGGTCATGCGGGATTTATGGCCGTCGGCGCTTACTTGAGCGCATGGCTTGGGATGACATACCACACTCCGTTTTTCATAAACACGATTGCGGGTGGTTTGCTTGCAGCACTTGCGGGATACGCGGTGGGGTTGCCCTCTTTGCGCCTGAAAGGTGACTACCTTGCCATTGTGACTTTGGGATTTGGAGAAATCATTCGCGTGGTTCTGCTGAATGTTCAGGCTGTTGGTGCTGCTAGAGGAATGTACGGTATCCCCAGACAAACCACATTTTTTTCCACCTTCGGTTGGGCGGCAGTTTGTATATTTGTGA
>JAYTHU010000071.1:0-1388 GCA_043732305.1 Oligoflexia bacterium | reverse complement strand
CCGGTAATTTTTAAAATGCGCATGTCCATTTGCAAATCCACAACATTGGCGGTGCAAAGTTCTGTGACTCGGCAACCAGTGGCATACATCAAAGTCATGAGCCCGCGATTTCTTAGCACGCGATTCTCATTTTTTTCATCGGCGACACAAGCTTCGAGCAACTTTTTGATTTCATCGACACTAAGAACTTCTGGAAGTTTGCGGGTGTGTTGAATCATTTCCAAGCGAGGCACTTCTTTGATCACGCTCAGTCTCTGGAGAAATCTAAAATAACTTCTCAATGAAGAAACAATTCTTGCCTGCGATCTCCGGCTAAGTTCAATCTCTTCGCAATATTGATGAAGTTTAGTCTGAGAAAAATGCATCAAATCAGAGTGGCTTTTTTCTAGAAAGTCAGAAAATATTTTAAGATCTCGAGTGTAACTTTTTTGAGTGTGAATAGAGCCCGAACGTTCAACCATCACGTGACTTAAAAATTCATCGAGGCGCGGAAGTTTTTCCATGACCAAAGAGTAATCCTAAGATAACGACTTTGCAAATCTTAGATTAAAATTAATCAGGCAAGGTGAAAAGAATGTTGCCGAGTGAATTGCTATTTCCATCGGTGTCGGCAGCACTCTCGACTTTGAGCTGGAAGGTGTCATTGAAATCACCATCGGAGGTATCTGTACTCGTGAGAGTGAAGGTTGTCGCCGCATCAGCAGACGAAGAACTTCCAGAAACCGATTCCGTAAAACCAGATTCATCAAAAGTCCCGTCTGATCCTGCGAGAGCTACAACAACAGTTTGGACGGTAGCGGTGGTTGCAGCTGTTGTTGTAGCGGCGGCATCAGTCGTTATGAGAAGAGCACTTTGAGCTCCGGCAGTCACAAAATAAGCGTAAACTTTAGTAGGAACGGTTGTTGCTCCCAAACCCACAAAATCCATGGGCATGATATTCGCTAGACGTCCCATTGTGCTCGGTGCTTCGGAGTAGTAAACAGTTCCTTTCTGATTGTTATAGATGTCAAAGAATTTTTCGAGCGCGGTCGAACTGGCCGTGGTGGCAACCGTCGCCGAGCTTGGATTGAGGAGCGCCAGTTGCGAATCCACTTGTGCTTGAGAGACCTGAAGATCGGTGCTCAAGTTTCGAGTGCCTGCGCAGTTTTGAAATGCAAAGGCAACTCCGAGACTAACTACCATGAAACCTAAAATCACTATTCGTTTCAAAATTTCTCCGACTGATTTTTAAATTAGTTCCAAACAGCAAAAGCAGGGCGATTGCAAATAGGAATACTCACCGTTCCGAATGTATAAGCGTAAGAATAAGCCCCCCCACCTGCACCGCTGGTGTTTGAGACAATGTATCCGGGATTTACAGTCATAGTGGTAGACCCAGAACTGCTGGT
>JAYTHU010000070.1:0-1388 GCA_043732305.1 Oligoflexia bacterium | reverse complement strand
GATATTCCCAAATCACGAGCGATAGATTTTCCTGGCTCGCCATTTTGGTTGCGGTTTACCGCTTTGATGATCTGTTCTTCCGTGAACCTTGTTTTCATTTTCTCTCCTCATGTCAGTTAGACACGGCAAGACTCAAGTTACAAGTGGTCCGAAATTTTGGGGTAACCTCACTATCAAGCAACCCACGAATTTGGCAGTACAGAGTTTGTTCATTTTGGGATACTATTGGAGTTTGATATAAATGTGCTTCGCAGATTTCCATCATAGTAAAATCATAAGACCTAAATTTAACCAAAATATGGCGGCTGGGAGTCGATCAACTCAGGACTTATTATTACTAATTCTTATTTGATAAACAATAGGAAGGTCAGGGGTTATGGTATCGCAATCCTTTTATATTTTTGAGTCTCTTACTGCTCCCTAGTCAAAATTAGAACTTAACATAGTATAAACATGGCTTTACCAAGCCAAAATAAAATCTGTTGTCTATCAAACCAACGCAAATACGTTGGTTTTCTTATACTAAACAAAAAATAGCTATTACATATAGTTACGAGCGATCCACTCAAAATTAACATCAAAAAAATCGCAATTGCGTTGGTTTTACCGGGTAAAACTTTCTCTGTTTATACCAAACAAATTCTGTTAAATATAAACGCATTCGGACCCTTAGCCTCCATCTTAGGAGTGCTTCGTAGTCTTGGCTCAGGGGTTGCTAAAGTATCTTTTATGAGGTCAATGTCGATCTCATGAGGACCAGCAGCGGGGACCAAGATGAGAGAAGTTTTCTCAGAACTAATGGCCATGACGAAAAGCCGAGCATTCACTCCCTATGCCGATGGCGTATCGGTCGATTTACCAAATGGTGATCATCTCCTTATAAAAACTCAAAAAACATCCAAAGCAATTCGTCCCGTGGGCCTTCGTTACTCCAAATATGCTTTCGTTACAGAGGTCTCGGCCAATGAGCATACCGGCTTTGGCTACGGCGAAGCCCCCACTCAACTTCTAGCCCTTCAGAAGAGTATTGCTGAGGGAGTGGAACGCGCCATCTATCGCGCCACAAAAGGAACCGCAATCGGGACTCCGAACTCAAATGGCTGGGCGGCACACTTGACCCCCGATATCGCGTTTAAAACGGCTCTTGAGGAGTTGGTCGAGCGCGACGCTGTTCTTGTCCACTGGCTTTGTCAAAAGCCAATGCAAGAGATCGTGGCTGGGAGCTGGCCCAAGTGGTTGAGCCAATGGTCACAAGATGAGTTGAGTCTCTCCCCACTTTTTAATCGCCTTCGGGTTTTGGCCTCGACAGAGGGTTATTTGCCAACGGTGACGATGGAACTGGTTAGTCATGATGGACACGGGGTGACCTCTCACGCAACGGCGAAAAC
>JAYTHU010000069.1:0-15025 GCA_043732305.1 Oligoflexia bacterium | reverse complement strand
TCTTTGAATGGATATCCAAGAGCGACTTCATAGACTCCGGGTTTATTCACATTTCCGCTGACGGAATATAATTTTGTTCCAGCAGATTTTTCGGTGCCGTACTTTTTGTATGCAGCAGCACCATTGATTACAATCCAAGGAACACACGCGAGTGTTTCGACATTATTCACAATAGTTGGTTTGCGAAGATAACCTTGAACTGCTGGAAAGGGTGGCTTGAGTTTAGGCTGTCCCTTTTTTCCTTCCAATGAACTGATCAAAGCGGTTTCTTCACCCACAATGTAGGCACCCGCTCCACGATACACGTCCATGTCATGATCAAATCCAGAACCTTGGATATTTTTTCCTAAGTAACCAGCGTCGTAAGCTTCTTGCAGAGCTTTTTCGATGATTCGATAGCTCTTGTTATATTCTCCGCGAACATAAATATAAGATTTTTTCGATTGAATCGCATATCCGGAAACAATCATACCTTCGATCAATTGATGAGGCGCTCGCTCCATCATTTTGCGATCTTTGTAAGTGCCGGGTTCGCCTTCATCCGCGTTGCAAAGCAAATATCTGGGCTCACCATTTGCGGGTAAAAAGCTCCACTTCATTCCAGTTGAAAATCCGGCTCCGCCGCGGCCCCTGAGACCAGAAGCTTTCACTTCATTCACGATTTCTTCGGGCTTCATGCCGAACGCTTTTTTAAGCGAAGTGTAACCACCGAGTTTTTTATAACCCTCTAAAGATTTATATTCAGGGTTTTCATAATGTTCAGAGAGAAGTTTGACTTCCATTATTTAAATCCTCCCAGAAATGAGTCCACGTTTTCTAACTTTAAATTTTCGTGATAATCGTCATTCACTTGCGCCATCGGTGCCGTTCCACATGATCCTAAGCACTCGGCTGTGCTCACGGTGAATTTTCCATCGGCGGAAACTTCATCGGGTTTGACGTTTAGTTTTTTACAAAGTCCTTGCGTATACTCACGCGCGCCAACCATGGCGCAACTGATGTTGGTGCAAACTTGAATGTGATATTTGCCAACGGGAGTTTTATTGAACATCGTATAAAAACGGAACACTTCGTTCACTTTCGATGAAGGAATGTTCATCTCTTGCGAGAGCAGATCAATCACTGCGGGAGTGATCAATCCAAAAACTTTTTGCGCTTCGAACAGAGCCGGAATCAGTGCGCTCTCTTTGGTTTCGTAACGTTTGAGTTCCTTTTGAATGTACGCTTTACTTTCTGCTGGCAAAATCATCGATCAAGTTCTCCTGCAACAATGTTCAAACTTCCAAGTGCGGCGACCGCATCAGCCACATATTGCCCCTTCATCATCGAAGGAAACGCCTGATAAATAGCAAAACAAGGCGGGCGTACTTTCAAGCGGTAAGGTTTTGGTCCACCATCGGCGACCAAATAAAATCCAAGTTCACCGTTCGCAGCTTCAGTGGCGTCGTAAATTTCTCCGGCTGGAGGACGCACACCTTTGACAATCAACATAAAGTGATTCATAAGACCTTCAATGTTTCCCCAAACGTCTTTTTTCTCAGGGAGAACAATGTTGCGATCACGAATGGTGTAATCGCCAGAGGGCATATTTTTTAAAATCTGTTCGCAGATGCTGAGTGATTGGCGCATCTCTTCCATACGAACAAGATATCTGTCGTAGGTGTCACCGTTAGTTCCCACTGGAACATCAAAATCAAGTTGTGAGTACATGTAGTAAGGTTCTGCTTTGCGCATATCTAAATTCACACCGGTTGCTCTTAAACATGGTCCGGTAAATCCAAATGCAATCGCGTCTGCAGCGGAAATTTTTCCAACATTTTGCGTGCGCTTGATAAAGATTTTATTCCCGGTGAGCAAACTGTCTAATTCGGCAACAGCTTTTTTAATCTTTTGAATTGTCTCGAGGCATTCTTTTTCCCAACCAGCAGGATTATCGTAAGCCATTCCACCAATGCGAGTGAGCGCAACTGTTAAACGTGCGCCGCAAAGTTTTTCAAAAAGAGTGTAAACTCTTTCGCGTTGTTCGAAGCAATACCAAAAAGTGGTTAGTGCTCCAAGATCGACAGCGTTAGTTCCAATGCAAACCAAGTGATCGATCACACGTGAAAGTTCTGCGAGCAAAATTCTCATCGCTTGCGCTTTCGCGGGAATTTCCACACCGAGAAGTCTCTCAACCATTTTGCAATAGCCAACGTTGTTCATTGGGGCGGAACAATAATTCAATCGATCCGTATAAGGAATAACCTGTTGATAAAAATGCGTCTCTGCCATCTTCTCAAAACAGCGATGCAGATACCCAATTTCCACGTTCATGCGCTCGATAGTTTCACCATCAAGCTCGGCCATGATTCGGAGAGTCCCGTGAGTCGCGGGATGACTGGGACCAATGTTGATTGGAACTAGATTTTTTTCTGGATCCCGAATGTAAGTGGGATCATTTTCATACCAAGGCGCTTCGACTTTTGTAGCCGATTGCTGGTGGTTGGCGTCGTAATCTTTTCTTAATGGATGACCAACAAATTCTTCGTGAGTGAGAATTTTTCTCAAATTAGGATGATTTTTGAAAAATACACCGTAGAGATCAAAGGCTTCGCGCTCAAACCAATTCGCCGCACGCCAAACAGTGTGAATCGAATCAATTCCTTCTTCCACACCGACTTGAGTTTTCACTCGCACGCGCGCTTTATTTCCAGGAGCATACAAGTGATACACAACATCAAATCGCCTTGTGCGATCGGGATAATCCACGGCGCAAAGATCCATCATGAATTGAAAATCATGGTTGTTTTTAAGATGAGAAAGCACTTCGATATTTTTTTCTTTAGGAATTTCGACCACAAAATCATCTCTGATACTGCGGGTGACATTGACCACAGGTCCAAACTTGGAGATCAAATCATCTTCAATTTTTTTGTAAATTTCCGTCATTTGAACCTTACTTAAGAGGTGTTGGTGCGCGTCTGCGACCGGTTTGAATGAGTTCTTGAAGTCTGATGATTCCATCGATGACTGCTTCGGGTGTGGGCGGGCATCCGGGAACGTAAACGTCCACGGGAATAACTTTATCCGCACCTTGCATCACGTGATACGCGCGGTAAAATCCACCGCTGGAAGCGCATGCACCCATGGCGATAACCCATTTGGGATCGAGCATTTGATCGTAGATTAATTTAAGAACAGGTCCCATTTTTTCAGTGATGGTTCCTGCAACAATGATCATGTCACTTTGTCTGGGAGTAAATCTTACGACTTCAGCACCGAATCGGGCGAGGTCATATTTTGGCCCAACGACTGACATGAATTCAATTCCGCAACATGCGGTTCCGAAAGGAAGTGGCCAAAGAGAATGTTTGCGGCCCCAATTGATAAATGCTTCTGCCTTTGTGCTCAAAACGGAGGTGTGCAGCAGTTGATCCATTTCGCTCGAAATAACTTCGATCGAGTTGGAATTTGTGTTGGCCGAATCTGGTTGCGACATCGAAATGCCTTTCTTTAATTCCCCATTTTTCAATTAGACGAGTGGGATTAAGTTAGCAGTAATTTGCGAGCGATATCAAACAATTTCGTGGCCCAGAGTCTCAGTGAGTTTTGCATGTCTTAATTTTTCTAGCGCATCGCGAAACTTTTCTCACGTGGACGCCTTCCCCAATGCCAATTGTGAATAGCACATAGTAATCTCAGATCTGATGAAACGCTTTCACCGCCCATGTTCCATTTTTTCAGGGATATATCGTGAATTCACTGCAGCAATCTCGGGCTCTTCCTTTGCGCGCCGAGCCATCATTTTTTTGAAGTAAGTTTTCATTTCCGTCAGGTCAAAGGCCACCTGTTACTTTTTGAGAACGCTTTCCCGCCAAACCCAATGAATACGTTAGGTCTAGGTCGATCCGCCAGATATGATCGCCCCCAGGGGAACTAAAATCTAAATAGCAATTTCATTACTCATGGATGGGGGATACAGATGAAAAGAATTATTCTAGCAAGCCTTTTGCTAGCCGCGCCGAATTTGGCAATGGCAGATGGCAATCAGAACAGACAGAGCGGACAAGACACGCAGAACGTCAAAAACACTCAAGGGGATTTTCTCATTAAATTTAGACCAGGCAGAATGCAGCTCATGCAGCAACTTGGCGCAATGGCTGATCAAGGCGGCCAAGTTGAGGATCTCGGCGACAATTGGGTTCACGTTCAAGCAGCTCCGCAGCAACTCACGCAAATCAATTCTGATAATTTGATTGAACAATTAAATCAACATCCGGATATTGAATACGCTCAGCCAAATTATCGATTGAGAATGATCGAGAGCTATGAATCTCACGATCCCGTCATCAGGCAACTCTCTGAAGACATGCTTGCGGGTCGAGTGGTCGATTCTTTACTGCCAAAAACTTTGATCTCTCAAATAAAAAATTTGATTGAGATTCCTGGATTTAGTTTCGGTAAAAAAATTCCAGAAATTCCAACCATGGCTTTAAACGTCACGCCTGGCACAGATCCCCGACTCAATTTGCAGTGGGGAATGCAGAGCATGAATGCGACGGAAGCTTGGAAAAAAGTCACCGGCAGCAAAAAAATGATCGTGGCCGTGATTGATACCGGTGTGGATTACACGCATGAAGACCTCGCCGGAAATCTTTGGCACAATCCTGGCGAAATCGCGAACAATCAGATCGACGATGACAAAAATGGATTTATTGATGACGTGATTGGTTGGGATTTCGCGGGCAACACCAACAAACCCTATGACGTCACATCCAGTACATTCCAAATGTTTTTGGGCGGTGGAAATCCTGGACACGGAACTCATTGCGCAGGAAATGTCGGCGCCGTTGGAAATAATTCCAAAGGAATTTCTGGAGCTTCTCCCAATGTCAGCATCATGGCTCTCAGATTCTTGAATGAAAAAGGTCAAGGCAGCACTGCTACTGCAGTGAAAGCAATCAATTATGCTGTGGCAAACGGTGCAAAGATTTTGTCTAACAGCTGGGGCTCAGAAGGCGATGACCCTCGCGAAGACAATCGCGCTTTGAAAAGCGCTATCACCAATGCACTCGATCACAATGTTTTATTTGTGGCAGCAGCTGGTAACGGACACTCTGGAAAAGGTTATGACAACGACACCGATCCACGCCCCGGAGTTCCCGCAAGTTATGATATAGCCAATATTATTAGTGTGGCTGCGATCGATAAAGACGACAAGCTCGGATCATTTTCTAACTGGGGACATAAAACTGTCGATGTTGCTGCTCCCGGTGTGAAAATTTATAGCACGATGACTCGCAATCGCTACGGTGACACTGTTGCATTTGGAATTCCTTGGGATGGAACCAGCATGGCGACTCCTCATGTGGCTGGTGCGGCAGCTTTAGTTTGGGCTGCACACCCAAATTATTCGGCGCTCGATGTGAAGAAGGCTTTGCTGAGTACGGTGACAAAAATTTCATCTATGGATGGCAAAAGCACCAGTGGTGGAAAAATCAATTTGGCCGCTGCGATTCAGTAATAGTTTAAGTTATTTTTGTTTAGCTTTCTATAAAGCTGCTTACCCTGGGCCTTCTGGCTCAGGGTTTTTTATTGCCGCAGACATGCTCTGGGTGTAGGTTAGGCTCCATTTCACGGGGAGCCACCGATGTTTAATTTTTTAATTATTTTTCTTTTTACGATCGCTTCGTTTGGATCAACCGACAAATCCATTGCAGTTCAGATTTTTCAATACTCTACTCAAATGTCCAATGGGCCGCTGGTTACCGTAAGTTTACTAGATGCAGATTCAGAACTCGCGCAAAAATATCTCGACCTCGTTCCCCAATACATTAATCGCTATTCAAAACTCATCGGCCCTTATGGGTACTCAAGCTTCATAGTCAATGAGACAAGATCCGAAAATACCGGAGAAGCTTTTCCAGGCTCAACTATTTTTAGTTCACAACTTTTGCGCTTGCCGTTTCTATTAAGATCAAGCCTGCCTCATGAAATTCTTCACTCCTGGTGGGGAAACGGAGTGTTGGTCGATTACAAGCGAGGAAATTGGTGCGAAGGCCTAACCACTTACATGGCGGATTTGGCTTTTCAAATTGAAGATGGTCATGGGGTCGAATTTCGCAGAAAACAACTCGAGTACTTCCAAGATTTTGCAGCAAATGGTGGAGAAGAACAAACTCTGCGCCAATTTGTGAGCCGCGGAGAAGATCGCGGAAAACAGGCTGTTGGCTACGGGAAAGCACTGATGTTTTTTCAGATGCTTGAAAACCTTCTCGGCACTGACGGATTTCATAAAGCGCTATCTAGTTTTTATCAAACTTACTTCGGAAAAGAAGTGAGCTATCAGGAAATTGAAACAGTATTCTCTCAACAGTACGGCGCGAGTTTAAAATCTTTTTTTGATTTGTGGCTCGATCAAAAAGGGGCGCCGCTGGTGAAACTCGAATCTGCAAAAGGGGTTCGTGGAGAACTTTTGTTTTCTCTCAGTCAATCTGGATTGACGACTCCAGTGATCATTCCGATACAAGCACTTGTCACACTTGGAGATGGATCCGCTCGCACAATAAGCTTTAATTTAAACGGCACAACTCAACAGCAAGACTTCCATTTCACTTTTGGCGAAAATATAAAGGCATTGGCCATTGATCCGGAATTCAAATCCTTCCGCAAACTTTACGAACAGGAGATGCCGCCCGCTCTGGCCAAAGCTTTTGGAGAAAGAAATCTTGTGACAATCTCCGTCCCTAAATGGAGTGAAAAAGATTTAGCACCATGGATCGCGGGCATTAAAAGAATTTACCCAAGCCCATCAAACGTCAAATTTCAAATCATTGAGAGTGGCAAACCACATTCTACTTCCGGAACTTTGTGGATTATAGGATCGCAAAATAGAGACGCCCTACCCGTAAGAGAAAAGCTTTTGAGTAAAGGTATGAGCTTTCCCACAGCTGACAAGATCTCTTATGCCGGGAAAGCAGTTTGGGCAAAGAGCAGCTCGACAGTGTTCATGTCAGAAAAAATCGCAGGCCAACCCGTCGAATGGATATGGACTGATGACTCTCAACCTGGAGAAAAACTCACGCGTAAAATTACTCATTACGCTGGGTTCTCCCTCGTTGGATTCACCGAAGCCGTCAATGATATCACGATCACCTGGCCTTTAGACCAGTCTCCACTCGCCATAAAGTTTTAATTTCTTCTCTAGAGATCTAGACTTGCCGCGACCCAATGTTTTCCAAAATAATGAATCATGGCAAGTTCGATTGATAAAAATGCAGATTTCAAACCACCCGCTCAAAAAGCTGTGGAAGTAAAGCCGCCTGATAACGGTCCGCACACTGCGCGAGGCATGAAACGCCTAGCCGATGAAAAGGAAGCCATCATCAAAGCCGAGCGTGGCAGTGGTGAAGCCTCGAAAGTTGAAATCAAAAGTAAAGACGCAAAAGTCGTCAATGATTCTGATGAAACTGAAACTGCGGAAGAAAAAAGAAAAATCACTTACTCGCCTAAAGAAGTGCGCGACAAAGCAAAACATTTCATGGTTTCCGCCAAACTCACTCCTGAAGAGCGCAGGGTCTTGAAAGAAATTCTAGGCAACGACAAAGAAGGTTAGTACACTCCCCCCAATCATGTTCCTTCGTTATTTCAAAACGTTTATCGTTAAGTACAAGTGGTATTTCTTTTCTGGCGCGAGCGCTCTTGCGGTCACAGATGTGCTTGACGTCATTCCTCCGCTCATTATTATGCGCGGCGTGGATCAAATTACTTCCAGGGCTCCTAGCGCCGAACTTTTAAAAACCGCATTGATCTTTGGCGGCGCAACAGTTTTGCTGGCCGTGGTGCGATTTCATTGGCGCATGCAGTTTGGAAAATTTCATCAAAACATAGCCAATGATTTGCGCGAAATGGTTTTCAATAAATTGACTTATCTCACCCCATCATTTTATACAGAAAATCAAACTGGCGAACTGATGAGCTTGCTTTCAAATGACGTTGAAGCTGTGCGCATGGGTATGGGGCCGGGTCTGGTCGTTTTGACGGACGCTCTGTTCTATTTTTTGACTATCCCGCCAATCATGTTTCACCTCTCTAGGAGTCTGACTTTTAAATCTTTAGCCTTGCTCCCGATACTGCCGTTTTTTGTGCGCTGGCTGGGAAAAATTATTCATAAGCGGTTCTTGGTCGAACAAGAAAAATTCAGTGAACTTTCAGGCATAGTGCAGGAAAATATATCTGGCATTAGAACTGTTAAAACTTATGTTCAAGAAAAAAACCAAGGCAAGTATTTTGATCGTGCCAGCTTTGATTTAAAAACTGCGTCTGAAAAAGTAGCCTTCACTGAAACATTCATGCACCCCGTGATGGAATTCTGCGTGACCGTGGGCGTAGTAATCTTAATATTTTTTGGAACTGATGACGTCATCAGAGGAACGATTACTGTTGGGACATTTGTGGCTTTCCAACGTTACATTTCAAAAATGGTTTGGCCAATGACCGCCATCGGTTGGGGATTTGCTCTAGTTTCCCAAGCGACAGCTTCGCTGAAACGTCTGGACGATTTATTAAATATAATACCCGAAGTAAAACACGCCGAACCTGAAGAAAATTCGTGTTCGAGTCCCACATTACCGTTCGTCTTAAAAGATTTTTCTGTGCACGTGCGCGAATTGAATTTTAAATTCCCCGGCAGCTCTGTTTTAGCTTTGAAAAATGTGAGTTTTGATATCTTTCCCGGAGAAAAAGTAGGACTCGTTGGATCTGTCGGCAGTGGAAAAACTGCTTTGATTCAATTGCTCGCTCACTTGTATCAGGTGGAGCGCGGTCAGATTTTCTTTGGAACGCAAGACATCAATGACATTCCATTGGGCACGCTAAGAAACACTGTGACTCTCATCCCGCAGGATCCATTTTTATTCAGCACAAGTGTTCGCGAGAATATTGCGTACGGGTCTATTGGAACGATTAACTTTGAACTTGAAGAAATAAAGCAGGTGGCCCGCCTGGCCAATATTCATTTGGAAATCGAATCACTTCCGTCGACATACGACACTCTCCTAGGTGAACGCGGAGTGAACCTGTCTGGTGGTCAGAAACAACGACTCACGATTGCGCGTGGATTGCTGCGAAAATCGCCAATATTTATTTTTGACGATTCTCTTTCTGCTGTGGATGCAGACACCGAGAAAAAGATTCTGAGGAATATTTTTGACCCCGACGCCGGGGTAGACATCGCGAGATCCATTATTATTGTAAGTCATAAAATCAGCAGCTTAAACTTATGTGACAAAATTATTGCACTCGAAAATGGCAAACTTGAAGCTGTCGGAACGCCAACAGAAATGCGCGTGAAAAGCCAAGTCTACAGAGAACTTATTCGACTGCAAAACCAAGCAGAAAACGACGGACTCAAGCACGGTGGAGAAATAATATGAGTCATTTTCAAGACGACAATGTCTCCGAAAAAACTCGCTACCGTGATTTAGTTCTTAGAATTTGGCCGTTTATGAAAGTTCATGGGCTAATGCTCTCAATTCTAATGATCGTGGTGATTGTGCACACGGTTATTGGCCGACTGCTCCCCTTTATTTTAGGTCATGTGGTTGATGACGTTATCATGGCCAAGAAAACTGAGTTGCTATGGAAGTTCTGCAAACTCTACTTGGGCTTGGAGATCATTCGTTTTATTCTGATTTGCACTGAAACTTATTTCTTTCAAGTTCTTGGCTTAAGAATTATTTATGAGATGCGCTCGAAACTTTTTGAGCACGTGCAGAATCTGCCTGTGACATTTTTCGACAAGAACCCCATCGGTCGCGTGGTCACCCGTCTCACAAATGACTTCGGATCATTATCAGAACTCTTCACAGCAGGTCTCATCAGTGTGTTTGTAGATAGCCTGAGTCTAGTGGCAATCGTCATAGCTATGCTTCTCATCAATGTGAAATTGACTCTGATTGTTTTATCTATCACGCCACTCATGCTTTGGAGCACATTTTATCTGAGTGGAAAAGCTCGAGATAGTCTTCGTATACTTAAAAGAAAATTAGCATCAATCAATTCGTTTAATGCTGAGAATATCACCGGTATGAAAGTAACGCAGCTTTATGCACAAGAATTTCGGCAGCGTAGAAAATTTAAATTTCTAAGTAACGATTACAAAAATGAACAACTCACAAACGTCAAATATCTGGCACTCCTGCATCCGGTAGTGAATGGATTCAATGCCTTTACTGTCACAATGGCTCTTTATTACGGTGGAGTGCTCAATAATAGATCAAGCATTCCGGTCGGACTGGTAGTTGCGTTCCTCATGAACGTTCAAGACTTCTTACCTCCACTCCGAAATATTTTAGAAAAATATCAAACCTTTCAAGCCAGTCTGGCCAGTGCCGAAAGGATTTTTACTTTGTTCGATCAACCGTTAGATGAACTGGACGGACAAAGTTTAAGTGCCATGCGTTTGCCCGGCCGAGTGGAATTTAAAAATGTGCGTTTTGCTTATGAACAAACTCACGGAGAAATTCTCAAAGGCCTTGATTTTACAATTGAGCCTGGTCAAAGTGTGGCGATTGTTGGCAGCACTGGAAGTGGCAAAAGCACTATTATCAGTTTGCTGCAGAGATTCTATGATTTCGGCCCGAACGATCAGGGTAAAATTCTGCTCGATGGAATTGATCTTCATAAAATTCGCAAACAAGAATTGCGCTCGCGCATTGGGGTAGTCCAGCAGGATTTCTTTTTATTTCGCGGAACTATGCTTTCTAATATCACTTTGAATGATCCACGTATTTCAGAAGACATCGCACTTCGTGCGGCACTTCGCGCGCATTGCGGAAGAATAATAGAGAATCGCGGGCTCCATGGAATCGTCCAAGAAAAAGGCGCCAATTTATCTACTGGAGAAAAGCAACTTATTAACTTTGCTCGAGTGCTGGCCTTTGATCCCGACATTTTGATTCTAGATGAGGCCACAGCGCACATTGATTCTCAGAGTGAGGCCCTCATTCAGAATGCCACTCGCGAGGCCACCAAGGGGCGCACCAGCATAATTATTGCGCACAGACTTTCTACTATCGTCGAATGTGATCGAATTATGGTTCTGGAGAAAGGTCATTTGGTTGAATCCGGCACGCATGCCGAACTTCTCAAACTTGGCGGAGCCTATCGCAATTTGTATGATTCACAACGACGACATGTGACGGTCTAAAGCTTAAAAATTCATATGAAAAAAGCCGACTTCTCAGCCGGCTTTTTCTTTAACTAGAATTTCTATAGATCCTGGAAACAATCTCAAATCACATATGTTTTTTGAGAAATGCTTCCATCTGTTCGTAGAAATCAAAACGATTTTCTTCGTTATGGAAACCATGGCCTTCATTGTCTTTGACCAAATATTGAACAGCCACACCACGTTTGCGCAATGACTCAACAATTTGATTGCTCTCGGCAATGTTCACACGAGGATCTTGAGCGCCTTGAGCCACAAACAATGGCGCTTTGATTTTATCCGCACTGAAAACAGGAGATGCGCGCTTGAGCATGTCTGTTTCAGTTTTAGGATTACCAACCATGGCGTACATTTTTTCAATTTCAGGTTTCCAGTAGGGGGGCATTGTATTCATGAATGTGAGTAAATTCGAAACACCAACGTAGTCAACACCACATGCATAGAGATCAGGAGTGAATGCGAGTCCCGCAAGTGTTGCGTAGCCGCCGTAACTTCCGCCATAAATACCAACACGTTTGGGATCGGCATAACCTTTTTTGATTAACCAAGCGACACCATCAGTGAGGTCATCTTGCATGGTGCGCCCCCATTCTTTAAATGATTTTACGACAAACTTTTTTCCATATCCGGTGGATCCGCGATAGTTGGGTTGAAAAACCGCATAACCACGGCTAGCGAGGAACTGCACTTCGGGATCAAAACTCCAAGAGTCTCTGACCCATGGACCGCCATGAGGATTCACAATCACTGGTAGATTTTGCGCTGATTCCATTCCATGAGGCACGGTCAAATAACCGTGAATCGTCAAACCGTCTCGAGATTTATATTCAATAGGAGAGGTGCTGGCCAATTTAGTTGAATCAAGCCAGGGAGCAACGTTAGCAATGAATGTCAATTTGTGAGTGACGTCATCGTAAAGATAATATAACCCACGAGTTTTATCATTTGTTGCGACAACCGTAAAAAGAGTTTCATCTTTGTTGTGGCTAGAATAAAAAATTTCGTAATCAGGAAGTTCTTTTCGGATCCGTTTCATACGCGCTTCGGAAGTTTTATCAAAGAATTTAAATTCTTCCTTCCACGTTGTATAGATCGCAGCGGTAATTACTTTTCTTTTTTTAGAATAGCCCAACATTGAAACGTCAACATCTGGACGAGAGAAAATTGTTTTTAACTCTTTTCCGGTTTTAGGATCGAACAAAACGATTATAGATTTGTCTCGACCTAAGTTTGAAGAAGCGTAGAGATTTTTATTATCAAAATCAAAAAATAACGGATCAAAAGAAGATTTGTAATCAAAAGAGATTACTTTTGCGAATTTCGATTGTTCATTGTCGCGGTAGTAGAGAGTGGTGGTGAGTCCATCTGATTCAGTTGCAAGTCTGATCACACCGTTGTGATCAGTGTCCCAACCCGTGTATCTACCGGGATTTTCTGCGACCATTTTGGTTTCGCCAGTTTTAACATTGATACGATAGACATCGAAGATCTCGGGATTTCTTTTGTTGAGTTCCACTAAAATATCCGTGGTACTGATATCATCCAAATCGTCTAATATTCCAGCACGAGTTTTAGGATAGTCCGTGAGATCTTTTTGTTTTCCCGACGCAATGTCGACAGCAAAGACGTGAAAGTTTTCGTCACCTTTGAAATCTTTAGAATACAAAATGGTGTCATTTTCTTTCCAAAAATACCCCGAAAGGTCACGATCCTCAGCAAATGTGATTTGCTTGATCTCACCCGTTGGCAAATGATCGCTAGAAAGTTTTTGTACGAAAATATTCATGCGATTTTTCCAAGGCTGCATAAATGAAATGTATTCGCCGTTCGGAGAAATTTCGAATCGAGCTTTTTCCGCGTTCTTAAAAAAGTCTCTTAACGGAATCAAATCTGAAGCCGCTTTGACAGCAATCGGCGCAGTGTTGGTGTTTGCAGTTGCGGCACCCACAATGGCATCCGTTTTATTCTGATTGTGGGAGCAAGCCAGGACAGTTGACAGCAACAATGTCGTCAAAATTAATGGACTTTTGGCAAGAATTTTCACAGGAAACCCCTTGTTTAGATTTTGTTTACCTAAATAGGGTATCAAAGGCTTTTCAGACTACAAGAGCTAATTTTGACGCGCCCTCGCTACCAAAAGGAACCTGGTACCTGCGGGTTATTTGTTTAGCTTTTCGTACTTGTCGTAGGTGGTGCGGTTTTTGTCGGCTTCGGCTTTCCACTTTTTTACTTCAGCGGTGTAGGCTTCAGATTTTTTCTTCCATTCAGTCAAATCAGTTTTTGCCTGAATTTCTTTAACACCGATGCTCTTGATTATGTCGTCAGCCGATTTCTTCTGATCTACCCACTGTTTCTTTTCCAAAGCAATGGTCTGGATCTTTGCATCGTATGCTTGTTGGTTGGCCAAACGTTTGGTGATGTTGCCTTTGACTTTGTTGATCTTATCTTCCAATTGCGCAACCTGTTGATTCTCAACATCGATCTGTTGCTTTTCTTTTTCGCTCAATCCCCTCATCTGAGTTTCTTGCTTTTCCATCGTGCCAACATTCAAGTCAGCTTTGTGAGCGTTATCGTTGATTTGTTCTTTTTGTTTGCCTAGTTCTTTTAAATTACCATCAAGTGTTTTGACGTTTTGGTCTGCTACTTTTTGATTTTTTTCATAGGAGCTTCGATTTTTTTCGCTGTTCTCCGCGTTTGTTTTCAACTGGTCTAACTGACCCTGAACTTCACTCTCGGCAGCAAACACTGGAGAAGATAAAAACCCAATCAGAGAGGATGAGAGCAAAATAATTTTAGTGGCGCGAGTCAACATGGACTACTCCTTCTTACAGTTGTTTTTCAATGATGAACGATAGTTACCGATTTCATCCTCCCAGAACTCGCCATCAAACTGCCAACTTTGTGCAGCGACTTTTCGATCCTGAGGAGCAATGATACCCTTTACTTTTCCACCGGAGACTTGGTAACGCAAGTTCTCTCCGCTTCCCGCATAAATTTCATATTTTAAAAGCTCATTGTTTTCGAGATTTGCTTTGAGCTGGCGAGCGATCTTATTGAAATGCTTTTTCAAAAAACTTCCCGCTTGTTCTCTGAATTCCGCTCGCGACTTGACAGTGCGTTCCACAGATGGAATAGAGAATGCGGTCCAACCCTTTTCGCCTTCAGCGAAAGTTGAAACCTTGAAATCATAAACGTTCAAGAACGTTTCATCCAAAGCCATTTCAGCTTTCCATGCCCCGAGATTTTTAACGGCGTTTGGTGTGACATTCACATTTCTAATCTTCTCTTTTATTTTAGCAACTTTCAGAAGCAAACCCGCCCGTTTCACCTGCAGATTTTTTCGATCAGAACCAATCAAGCTCTTGATGAACGGATAAGCATTACCTTCATCAACCAAGGAATTGATTACTTCCTGATCGTTCAAAAAATCACGTTGCCTCGCGGCTTCCAAAAGAATTTGCTTGGGAAGCTCAGGAACGTCGAGTTTATTTTTTGAACTGATATACTTAATTGTCGAGTCATAAATGGCAGTATCAGCATGTGTCTTAGTGAAGGACTCAATTTTCTCGAGCCACGGAGCGTACTTTTGATCCAGATAAGAAAGAGTTTTGAAAGCGTCTGCGTACTGACAGATATTTAAATATCCAATACTTCGCACAATATAACTTTCCGGTTTATAAACATTATCAAAGTATGGAGATTGAATCGAGTGCATGTTACCAATGGCCCCCGCAGGATCCTTAGTTTGCAATTGCGCCCAACCTTGTTCAGTCAAACCTTGAAGCCATAACGAGTTGTCTTTGGAAACTCGTTGAT
>JAYTHU010000068.1:0-36734 GCA_043732305.1 Oligoflexia bacterium | reverse complement strand
TTCAATTTTCCACACTATCCATGATGGCAGTGTCGTTTTGATGGCTTCGATGCATGCGCTCTAGACTTAACTTCTGAAGTTCAGGTGAGGGCTCTGGGCGTGGATACTGCGCAAGATCAGACTCATTGAAGTCAACATGTGCCACACGAATTGCCACTTTTTTTGCACGCTTCACAACGGCCACTTTAACCTTTAATTTGCTGCTATTTGTGATCGACTTTGTGGCGATGACTTTTGATCCAGATTTTATAAACTTTTTCTTCAACATAGTTTTTGCGAGTCTTTGTTCTTTCTCGCCATTTCGAGGATTTCGCTTAGACCTGACTTTAGATCCACGGGACACGGGCAAAACAGGACTCATCAGAATGGGTTTGGCTTTGACGATCTCAACTGGTTTTTCTGCCAGAACTGAAACCATGAGAACTAAGGAAGATCCCATGAGAAGTCCACCTACAATGCTTATCGCCCAGATCCCTTTACTCCCCAAATGTCTTATATTCATTTTCATCCCCTCTTTAATGGAAGCCACTTCGTGCAGCTCTATATCACTCTATAGAGCACAAAACATACCCACTTATAGGCATCTGAATGGAGCATTTTGATCATAGTTTAGACGTCCGTCTGCAATTTGCTTTACGGAGTAACTTAGGGCATATTAGGCCAACTCAATTCAAAACGAACAAATTAAAAATAGAGGAATAAACTTGAAACGTGAATGTTTTAAAATTTTGACTGTGCCTCTCAGAGTGATGGGCATCGTGGTCATTCTCTCTGGAATTACTTTGCCCGAAACTATTTTAGCGTCCCAGTGTTCTGAGTGGATGAAACAACTTGGACTTGCCAATTTAATCGCCCCTAAACACGTTCTAGTTTCATCGATGCTGAAACATGAACTTAAAAAGCCAGGGAAAAAAATTAGAGTGCTCGCCGAATTTTTTCCAGATTTGCGGAAGATAGTCTCTGATCACACTGGTCCGGCTTTGGGAATTCTGATTGGGGATAGTGATCCTGCGGCCAGCCATCCGTTGAGTCTTGTCTATCAAAACGACATGTACGCTCATTTTGTGAAAAATCAGGTAGGCTTTCAAAGAGAAAGTTTTAATTCTTCATTGCGACTAGTTCTGAATTTGTTCAGCCATAGTGCTAAAATTTTAAGACCCGAGTATGTTGATTATGCAGGAGTGGGTGAGGCGATCTTTGAAGCGACCACTGAAGAAATTCAAGCGGTCATTGACTCGGACATCCCTTTTCTAGGTTTCATGAGACTCGACATCCCGTTAAAATAAATAGGTACACATTGAACACATTGGAATCTTTTAGAAAAATTTTGGGCGATGCGGCTGTAATCAGTGACGAGTCTCGTTTGGATTACGCCAAAGATTACACCAAGCAATTCACTCCCAACACCCTTGCCGCTTTGTTTCCGCAAACAACTGATCAAGTGAGTGAAATCCTAAAGTATTGTTCGGCGCAGAAAATTCAAGTAGTGCCTTCAGGCGGAAGAACCGGTCTCTGCGGTGGCGCGAACGCTTTAAATGGTGAAGTCATTTTATCTCTACAGAAAATGTCTAAAATCTTTTCAATCGACAAAGTGAATCAGACTATTCACTGCCAAGCAGGTACTGTCACAAAGACAATTCAAATTGCAGCTGAAGAAGCGGGATTTTACTTTCCCGTGGATTTTGCTTCGAGCGGTTCAAGCCAAATCGGCGGCAACGTCGCAACCAACGCGGGTGGTATCAAAGTCATTCGCTACGGCCTCATGCGTGAGTGGGTGCAAGGATTAGAAGTTGTCTTGGCTAATGGTGACGTTTTAAATCTCAAAAACGAATGTGTAAAAAACAATACCGGGTATGACCTGAAACAACTCTTTGTGGGAAGTGAAGGAACATTAGGAGTCATCACCGAATGCATTCTGAAACTCACTGCACCACCGCAAGAACTTCAAGTTTCGCTCTTTGCACTCGATTCAATCCATCATGTGACCGAACTTTTTGCAGCGGCCAATGAATTTAAACTTCCTCTGAGTGCCTACGAATTTTTCACTCAAGAGGCTTATTTAAGAGTTCATGAACACACACATAAAAATCTGCCGTTTGCGGCGAGTTCATCTCATTATGTGTTAGTCGAAATTGAAAAAACTCATGAATCAGATGTGGAAAAATTTGAAAAATTTGTGGAAGCCGTGAGTGAGCGTGGAATTATTTTGGACGGCGTGATCGCGAGTAACTCTCAGCAAGCGTCGGACTTTTGGGCGCTGCGAGAGAATATATCCGAAAGCTTGAGTCAAACATCTGTTGTTCATAAAAATGATATTTCGCTGCCCATCTCTCAGATAGACGCTTTTTGTATCGAGCTGGAGAAGACCTTAAAGACAAATTTTCCCGGAGTGGAAGTGGTTTTGTTTGGGCATATTGGCGATGGCAATCTCCACGTCAACTTTGTAAAACCTAAAGAGCTTTCAAAAGAAGAGTTTTTCACTCTCGCCCACAAAGCAGATCCTAAAATGTTTGATCTTGTGAAAAAATATGGTGGAAGCATTTCTGCAGAGCACGGGATAGGACTCACCAAAAAAGATTTCCTGAGCTACACAAGGTCGCCGGCAGAGATTTCCCTTATGAAGCAAATAAAAGCAGTTTTTGATCCTCAAGGACTGATAAATCCCGGAAAAATTTTTTAGTAGCTGAAAACTTTTTAGAACAAGAGTCGGGTACGTATACTGGTAGGAAGTTTTGAAATCTCGTCTCTCACTTTGTCAGAGACAAGCTGATCTATCTCAACAATCAAATAACCAATTTCAGAATCTGTCGCCAAATACTGCCCCGAAATGTTGGCACCAAGATCTGAAATGATACGGTTGATTTCTTTGAGAACGCCGGGAACGTTTCGGTGAACATTCAATATTCGATGTCCTTCATGCTTCACGGGTAAATCGACTTGAGGAAAATTAACTGAACTTGTGGTGCTGCCGTTATTGATAAATTTAATAAAGCTGTGAGCCACTTCAAGCCCAATATTTTCCTGAGCTTCCTCAGTGCTACCGCCAATATGCGGAGTCAGAATGACATTAGGAATATTTTGCAAATCGAGTGCAAATTTGTCTTTGTTATTTTCAGGCTCCGTTGGAAAAACATCAACCGCACAACCTGCGACAAGACCTTCCATCAAAGCCACCTTCAAAGCTTTTAAATCAACCACAGTTCCGCGACTAGCGTTGAGTAGACAACTTCCCTTTTTCAATTTCGCAATCTGTGCTGCGCCCATCATGTTTTGTGTTTGAAGAGTTTCTGGAACGTGTAGGGTTACAAAATCAGATTGGATTAAAAGGTCTTCAAGCACAGGAATTTGACGACCATTTCCCATCGCCATTTTGGTAACGATGTCATAATAAATGACTTTCATTCCGAAACTTTCAGCGAGCACACTCACTTGCGACCCAATATGTCCATAGCCGATGATACCCAAAGTTTTTCCGCGCACCTCAAAACAACCATCGGCGGATTTTACCCAGTCGCCAAAATGCATTTCGCGATTGCGGTCTCCAAGTTTTCGGGACAGCATTACAATTTCAGCCATAATAAGTTCAGCTACACTTCGCGTGTTGCTAAAAGGCGCGTTAAAAACCACAACACCTTGATCGCGTGCAGTTTTAAGATCGACTTGATTTGTGCCAATACAAAAACAGCCTATCGACATTAGCTTTTTAGCGTGTTGAAGATACTTTGCCTCGACTTGAGTCTTGGACCTGATCCCCAAAATATGAATATCGGAAAGTTTCTCGATCAATTCTTGCTCGCTCATGGCATTTTTCCCACCCTCGACCGAAAAACCCTCTGACTTAAGTAGGGCGTGGGCTACGGGATGAATATTTTCAGCGAGAAAAATTTTGATCTGGTTTTTGGGAAAAGATAGTTTTGTCATGACCTAATGTTACCGATAATTAATATGAACGTCAACTTTGCCAGGAATCTTTGCCTGAAATTTTTTGGAGGAACATCGTGCTTTTAGGACAAAAACTCGCAGTCTGTGCCGGCCAAGCCGGAGGCAAAATTTGCTTCCGTCATTTAGCAAAAGTTCATAGCTATAAAGAAGCTTACAGTTACATAAATCGCTTTTCTTACTTTTTACAAAATGAGATCAAACATAATAGAAAGGTCATGATCTTCATGACCAACTGTCCACATATTGCGTATGCGTTTTTTGCCTGCGTAAATACAAAAAATACCGTCGTCTTGATGGATCCATCAACACCCGAAGTCCAAGTTTTAGATGCAATAAAAGATTTACAAATCGATTCAATCATTGTCAGCGATGATCTTGTGTCACACGTGAAAAACATGATCAAAAACAATAGACTCACTTTACATCTAATCAGTTGTGAATCAAGACGATGGGGCGAGTACGATGAAACTTATAGACTCCCTACCAGCGTTTCGGCCTCAGACAGTGACATTGTCGCCTACTTTCAAACTTCTGGCACAACCGGGGAACCCAAGTGGGTTCCTTACAATCACACCATGCTTCAACAGGCGGCGCTCATTCTGAAAAGTATTTACCGCATTAATAATTTGGACACCTTCATGACTTACGGTGCGTCTTTGATGAATCCGTTTTATTTTATTCACGGTCTGATGCTCCCCTTACTTTCTGGAAGTTCCGTCGAAATTTGTGACTTCGCAACTACTTTTGAAGAACTCGCCAAAGAATTACTCGAAGCGAAAGTCAGTCGCTTGCTTATGAAAGGGACCGTCATTAACGATTGGCTCCAAAATTTCAAGAATATGAATTTGAAAATTCCGATGCTAAGATCCATCACTCCAGACTATGGTTTGATTGCGCCTGAAACTTATGAAATGGCATTAAATGATTTCAACGCAAAAATTTTAAATATTTACGGGTCTGTCGAAAGTGGATGGGCGATCGCTGGCCGTCAATTTGAAGAACCAGAACCAGCATCTACGGTCGGTCGTTTCCTTTCCGGAATAAAAACTCGACTAGTGGACGACAATGGCGACGACATTCCCGCAGGGAAACCACAAATTGGACAGCTAATTATTTCTGCAAATAGTGTGGCCTCGAGCTACCACGGAAATAGCGAAGCCACCAAAGTCAACATGCGCGGACAATGGCTATTCACGGGGGACATTGTTGAGGTGGATAAGCAGGGAATTGTTAAATTTTTAGATCGCAAAGACAATATTATGAATGTGGTGGGCCAATGGGTCATGGCTAAACCGATCGAAGATGAAATTATAAAAATTTCTGCTGTCGATAAAGTTGCGGTCATTCAAACCAAAGACGCTCAGGGTAAAAATATTATTACCGCCGTAGTTTCCAAAAAAGCCGGTGCCGATCTTTCAGGCCAAGAAATTCAAGCCCAGTGCGCGTGCCTACCCGAGAAAAATCGTCCCCAGGCCATTGCCTTCATGCAAGAACTTCCTATGAACTCCCGCGGCTTCATCGACAAATACAAACTCCGCAAAGAATTCAATTAATTTTTTCGATCACTACTAACGTAGAAGTTCTATTTGCAGTGCTGCTTGAAGATTTGGCGTAGAGGAATTTTACGCGGCAACATTTAACGCCTGCAGCATCGGATCTACTTCATTCCACTGGTAGCTTTTTCAATTGGCGAAGCTTCTAAATCAGTTTTGAATTTCCGAAGCTTAGCGATGTAAAAAGTGGTTCGCACTTTGGAGTCTTCGGGGGCTTTGAAGTCGGCTAAAACTTGATCAAGAAATTTGACACCATCCTTGGGTTTGCCCATATTTTTGTAGAGCTCGGCAATGAGCAGGGTGACACGCAATTTATTATCGCCGTAAGAATATTTAAATGCAATTTGAGCTTTATCTAAAGCGGCTGTCCAAAGTTTCTGATCCATCAGCATTTTTGAATTCTGATAATAAAATGTAAATTCCTCGGGATAGATTGCTTGCAAACCGCTGTAGAGCTTTCCAGCTTCGTCAAAGTTTCCTGATTTCCAAATACAATAAACTCGCTCCAAATTGTAGCCACGTTCATTTTTCTCGTCCAATCCGGAGAGCTTGATCATTTTGTAATATTCGTCAGCTGCTTTTTTATAATTTTCCCGGGCCTTCACCTGATTTTTCGATGCCTCGTAACTGGTACCCAAAAATTCATAAATGTCGCCCGCAGTCACGTCTTCGTCCTGATATGACTTTGGATTTTTAAGTAAACCTTGCGCGATTTTCAAAGACAAATCCGTTGCCTTCTTGCTCATCGTCTTATCGCCAAAGTCTTCAGCTAAGTCCGATAATTTTTCAATGCGTTCCATCGCTTGCACAGTGAAGGGAAACCATTCGATGGCCAAAACTAAAAGTGCTGCCTGAGATTTTTTTCGCTCCACAGCTTTTTCATCTTTAGACTCGACTTCTTTTTTAATCAAATCCTCTTGCACCCCGATTATGGCTGTCAGCAAATTATTACGTTTGGGATCTGTCGCTGTCCAACGCTTGCTAGCTTTCACAAAATAAGCAAGTGCCTCCGAATAATCTGCACGATCCAAAGCTTGCAAGCCACGATCATTATCTGACACCTGATCTGCGGAACGCCTTTTATTTTTAATCGCCAAATTCATTTGCTTGAACATTGAAACAGGTCGACGTGCCCCGACCACTCGTGAAATTTCTTCGCCATTGGCCTTAGCCATAATGACAGTTGGATAGCCTTGAATTTGGTATTTAGATTTCCACTCCCAAGAGCTAGCTTTGTCGACATCGAATCTTAAAAAAACAAAATCATTTTTGAATTTTTTAAACTTGGGCTGATTAAATACAGTCTCTTCTAACTCATTGCAGGGTGGGCACCAGATAGCACCAAATTCGATAAACAAAATTCGATTTTCTTTTCTAGCCAGTGCCATGGCTTTTGCAATGTCTTCATCAATAAACAGACTGTCATCGAATTCAGTGCTTCGGCGAACTTTAAGAATTTCCGCAGCTTCAACTTTCCCCGACTCCTTGAACTTTAATGGACTTTTAACAATTTCAGCAGCAGCGATTAATTCTTTTCCAGAGCAATCATAGCTAGATTTTTTGGGTAGGCAATAAGTGTTGGCATCGTCACAAACAAAGAGCTTTGTTTGAATCTCGCAATTATCAAGATCGCTGTTTTTGACATCTGCTTTCCAAACGGCCTTCACGGTTTTCAAAGACAAATCAAGTTTAGCCATGAGCTTAGAATCAAATCCGTTTGAGGATTTTTTCAAAACCAAAAATGCTTCATTCGGTGCTTTTATATTAAAATGATGATTTGCGGGAACTGCCACCCTTACCTCTAACGGTGAATTCGCATCCACTTGCATCGTCAATTTTATCAGTGCCACTTGATCGGCGGACACGGCCCAGCTAGAATTAGTGAAAAGGGTAAGTGATAGAAAAAGGAGTGGAAAACTAAGTTTCATGGATTGTCCTTTCACTGGACGGACTTCACGGGCGCCAGTGGTGTAACGGCAAGTGTTTCAGGCATAGGCTTTTCTTTTTTATGTTTAACAAAACGATCAAAAAGCGTTGTGCCCTTGTAATGTGACTTCGCTAATTTTTCAAAGTAGGATTGAGCATGGAATCGCATCTCTCCCTCAGCGACTGGTTTTCGAACCCAGCGACCATCCGGCAAAAGCAAACGAGCTTTAACGTTGTCTTTTAAATAAGCTTCTAGAAGGTCTCCGCTTACAAAATCTCGAAGGCTTGGCTCTTCGATAGGAAATGCAATCTCAATACGATGATAAAAATTTCGAGGCATCCAATCTGCACTAGAAAGGTAGACCATGCTGGTTCCACCATTCCTGAAATAATAAATGCGACTGTGCTCAAGATATTTATCCACTACGCTGATCACGCGAATATTTTCGCTCACACCCACCACACCTGGCCTGAGAACACAAGTGCCGCGAACAATGAGATCGATTTTCACCCCTGCTTGTGAGGCGGCATAAAGTTCCTGGCACATCTTGGGATCAACAAGCGAATTCATTTTGGCAATGATGCGCGCGTCTTTGTCGCCTTCTCTGGCACGTCTGGCCTCATTTCTAACCCATAGCGTCAGCTTTTTATGAAGCTGCTCTGGTGCTGGAACAAAAACTTCAAACAAACGCGGCATACGGCCACTTTCAAAAGCTTTGAATAATTTTTCCGCGTCACGACCGAAACTTGTGTGAGTCGTAAGCAAACTTAAATCAGTGTAAAGTCTTGCGGTCTCCGGATTATAATTTCCCGTCCCAACGTGAACAAAAGACGTCACGTCACCACCCTCTCGTCTAATAATCTGGGTGGCCTTGCAATGTATTTTCTTATCAGGAATCCCCTTAAGAATTTTTATGCCATGTTTTCTTAATTCTTTAACAACACTAATGTTTGTGGCTTCATCGAATCGTGCACGAAGTTCCACAAGCACACTCACAGCTTTTCCCCGTTGAGCAGCCTTGATCAGTGATTTCACAATGGAAGAATCTTTTCCTGTGCGGTAAAGAGTTTGCCGAATAGCCACTACAGCAGGATCTTCGGCCGCCGCTTCTAAAAGTTTCACAATCGTTTCAAAAGTGTCATAAGGATGATGAAGTAGAACATCATTGCCTTGAAGAATTTTAACCAAATCTGGAACCTTCGTGATCTGCGGAGATACCTCCCCCTCAGGTTGGGCCATAGCTGGAAATCTAAGTTTTGCAAAATCAGGATGATTATAAAGTCGCCAGAGAATTTTTAAATCGAGTGGAGAATCATATCGATAAATAGAACGTTGCGAAAGTTTCAACGCTTGTGAAAGAGCGAGAGCTCCATCGGTGATACTAGGAGCGTCGACTTCTAAACGCACGGCTGGCAATCGACCCCGCCTAGAAAGTGCTATCTCAATTGTTGAAAGCATAGCCTCAGGTTCAGTGTCTGGATCAATTTTGAGATCGGCATCCCTGATTACTTTAAACGGAAATGACTCGAGCACAGTCTCGCCAGGAAAATATCTTTGCGCAGTGGCTGATAATAATTTTTCTCCCAAAACGTAATGATTAACAGTTTTAGCAATCTCTGGTGGGAGCTTCAACAGTCGATCCATTCCGTCAGGCAAGCTCAGAATAGCGAGGCGATTTTGCAATTTGACAAAAACGTAAATCACTCCGCCCAGAAGATTTCGTAAACCTTCCACGCCGGTGACAACATTTATCTTTGGAACCGGATTTTTCTCCGTGTAGAAATCAATAAGAGCTTTATCCTCTAATCCGATTTCAGTTTGTAAAAATAGCCCGGACTTTTGCAATTGACCCAAAACATCCTTGAGAACTTCGGACTGGTGGCGCTTCTGCTGAAGAGTCCACTCTCGAATCTGGTAAAGCGTGTCAGAAATTTTTGAACCATCATCTTGCTTGCGATCTGGAGTACTTCGGGCTTTTCTCTCAAGCCCAGCTACTCGGACCATGAAGAATTCATCGAGATTTGAACTGACAATGGCGATGAATTTTAAACGCTCGAGCAAAGGGTAAGAGGCATCTTGTGCTTCTTCTAAAACTCGATCATTGAATGCCATCCAGCTCAACTCCCTATTAAAAAGGAGCGACGCTTTGAATTTTTTGACCATGAAAAGAGACTACTTAACGCACATCAAAAACTCAAGATATTCACAGATTAAAAGACATTTGGTTTTCGACGAAGTTTTGGCCATTGGACAAGAATTTTTGGCATAAACAAATTAAGCACTGCACAAAATATCGCTTAGCGGAGTCCTCGCGGCAGACAACAGCAACGCCCTCGGCGATTTTCTTGGGAGAATTCCCAGCCGAACACATGGGAATCTGCAACAAGCTAAAGAAATTTTAGGAAGAGATTTGCTCTCTGTTAACGATGTGGAATATCTAGCTAGATACGCGGGTCTCGACCCTGAAAGTTTTAAACCCTCAGCCCATTAGGACTTTCATGAAAATGACATTGAAAGAAGTCAGTTTATTGATCTTGATTTTCCATTCGATATCTCACGCATCAGACAAAAAGCTCCCTTTATATTCGGAAAAAATGGGAAGAAGAACGGCCTAGGAACAGAGATCGAACTATCGCGGTTGTATTTTGGCAGAACGCTGAGTAGATCAATGATTTACTTGGGAGACGCGACATAATTCTGGCACAATCTCCTTATGGAGATTGAAAAGTCAGTTAAAGATCAATACGAACGTTTCCCTTACCCTAAATTTTCTTGGCTGGCAAAACCCCAAAGATTATCGGGTATACATGCCACTTTCGAAACCGGCCAATCTCTTGTTCACGGTAAAATAGAATCACATCACGGAAAAAATATTGCACTCCTCGGCTGTGGCACCAGCGAGGCCTTGGTTTTTGGCTTGGCCCACCCGAAAGCAAATGTCCTAGCTTGTGATGTGAGTGAAAAAACTATTCAACAATCTCGGTTGCGCTGCAAAATATTTGGAGCCAAAGTTGAACATCACGCGCAGGATATTTTGGAATTTGCTAAAATTCGGAAAAATCATTTTGACTACATTCATAGCTACGGCGTCCTCCATCATATGGCCGATTTTTCAGCTGGACTGAACGCCCTTTCAGAAATGTTGAAACCTGAAGGATTCGCTCGACTGATGATCTATTCAAAAACTAGTCGGAGACGCATTCAATATTTGCGCGAAACTTTGAAGATTTTAGGCATATCTCCAGCCGATAAAAATTTTGAGAAAAATACTCGGAAGTTTATAAGTTCTCTGCCAAATGAAAATCCACTGAGAATCACGTTCGAAACCCATCCTGAAAGCAAAAATACTCGCGGTTTAGTCGACGCCTTTCTCCATGCTCACGAAAGATCATTTTTACTAAATGAGTTAGAATTAGAGTTGAAAGCCGCCGGACTTTTTATCAAAGCCTGGGATTTCTCAGACACGCTTTGGAATCTCATTTCGGGCGCCCCAGTAATAGAAGAGAAAATTGACTATCTCGAAAGTTTTGATCAATGGCCGGCCCCTTTCACATTTTGGGTGAGTAAAACCAATCAAACAGAAAAAGTTTTAGAAGATTATATCTTTCTTCATCCTTTGATTGTCCAGGGCTCGGTTGCCGCGTCTCAGAGATCTTTCTATTCGGGCATTCTTCGAAAGAAAATTACCCTCTCTGAAACTCATCGCACTCTCATCAAGAATCTTAAAAATCGGCCCTATTCCATCCGAGAACTATCCAAAGCTCAGAAGGTAGCAATAGAAGAATTGCACCGTGCCCGTTGGATTTTACTAGGGAAGCTGACGAAACTAGAGAACTTGCTCATATGAAACTCAACGACTGGCTAGAAACCCATTTCAGCAAATTGACAATTGTTGAAGTCCCTTGGTTTTGGTGGCCCTATCATGAAACAGGGCTGAGTGCCCTTGATTGGGCCAGACGCCATTCAAAATCAAAAACTGAAGTCATTAACCTGAGTGACAAGTTGTCTGTTCCTTGGGGCATTCAGGCGCTCAATCCCGCCCCTCGCATTTTGCACACACTCACAGAGTCTGGACATCCCCAGTTCTTCTCTATTTCGGTCTCCGAAGCGCAGAAGATTCTGAGAAACTGGGAACCTGTTTTTGTGGGCAAATCCTCAGGACATTGGTCGCTTTACTCCGATGACGTGGGCATCCCAGCTTGGGAAAAACTGCTTTTGCTAGAACGTTTAGACGGACTGACTAATTCCCATACAACTCTAAAATTTCAACGCATTGACGAGGAGACAAAGTTTTAATAGGTTTGGAGTAGGGAGGATGGATTATTGAAAAATCAAACAGCGCATTCGACAAATCCGGCTCAGGGTGTTTTGAATCTTGAGGCGTTTAAAGCAAATCGATTTCTGGAAGATGGGAAATATCACATTTCTCAAGGAGATCTTGCTCCAGCAATTGAATGTTTAAAAAAATCAATCAATGCTCTTCCAAATTCCGAAGCCTACACTTATCTTGCGTGGGTGCTTTCGATGGAAGATGATTTTGATACGGCCATTAATCTTTGCAAAGAAGCGATTAAAATAAATCCTCAAATCGGCACTCCGTGGAATGACATCGGAAATTATCTTATCCAAAAAGGTGATTTAGAAGAAGCCATCCCTTGGCTTGAAAAAGCAAAAATGGCCAGCAACTACGACACCCCGCACTTCCCATATATCAATTTAGGACGAGTTTACTCAGTGCTCGGTCGATTCGAAGAAGCCATTCGGGAGTTCAAATCAGCTCTGAAAATCTCTCCGGGGCACCATGAGGTCCAAAAAGTACTAGAAGAACTCGAAGAAATTCAGAATAACGCTTAGCGAAAGACTTGCCTCGGAAGCCTTTTCGGGTCAAAACTATTGTCTGAGCTAAAAATTCAAATTTCACGAGGGTCAACATTTCATGTCACCAGCAGCATCTATCGTCAATGATTGCAGCATTTGTGTCGCCACGGTCAACGGAAGCGGATCACAGTCAGCCAACAATATCTTACTCAAAACATTATTCAGAATGGGAATTCCATCAGGAGCGAAAAATCTTTTTCCTTCTAATATTCAAGGTCTCCCTACTTGGTACACTATTCGTATAAATAAAAATGGTTACATTGCTCGCAAAAAAGATCTCGACATCATTGTCGCCATGAACCCCGCCACCTGGCTGGAAGATCATGCTTCGGCAAAAAAAGGCGGAGTGATCATTCACCCGACCGAACTCCCAGTGACATCGCAAATGAAACGCGACGACGTCACCTACTATGCTATTCCTTTTAAAAAATTGGCTGAAGAAAATTTCACTGAAATCAAACTCAGAAAACTTTTGACCAACATGATTTACGTTGGAGTTTTAGCTGAACTTCTAGGCATCGACCTGAACGTGCTGACCAAAGCGGTCAATGATAATTTCGCATCAAAAGCTAAAGTGGTAGAGAGCAATCTCAAAGCGGTGCAAGTTGGAATGGACTATGTAAAAGCCAACCTGAAAAAAGCTGATCCCTACTCCGTCGCTAAAATGAATGAGAACAAAGATAAAATCGTGATGGACGGAAACAATGCCGCAGCTCTGGGCTGTCTCTATGGCGGTTGTACTATGCTCGCTTGGTATCCCATCACACCTTCAAGTTCTGTCTGCGAATCTTTGATTGACTACATGGAAGATTACCGTGTAGCAGCTGACGGAACTAAAAACTTTGCAGCCGTACAAGCCGAAGATGAAATTGCAGCTATCGGAATGGTTCTTGGCGCCGGCTGGGCTGGCGCTCGCGCGATGACCGCAACTTCCGGTCCTGGAATCAGTCTCATGGCCGAATTCACGGGCTACGGTTATTTCACAGAAATTCCTGCCGTTATTTTTGACATTCAGAGAACCGGCCCTTCTACTGGACTACCCACTCGCACCATGCAAGGCGATATTGGTTTTGTAAACACACTCAGTCACGGAGACACCCGTCATCCCATGCTGATTCCTGGAAACCCAGTTGAATGTTATGAATTCGCTCAACAAGCGTTTGATATGGCTGACCGTTTGCAAACTCCGATCTTTGTGATGAGTGATTTAGATTTGGGTATGAACATGTGGTCTTCAGAAAAATTCAAAATGCCGACTAAACCTTTTGATCGCGGAAAAGTTCTTGATGCCGCAGGTTTAGAAAAAGCTGGGAAATTTGATCGCTACAAAGATGTCGATGGCGATGCCATTCCTTATCGGACGTTGCCCGGAACCAATCACAAACTGGCTTCTTATTTCACTCGCGGATCAGGCCACAATGAGGCCGCTAAATATTCTGAAAAACCAGAAGACTATGTGTATCTGGTGGACCGTTTGACTCGCAAATATCAAACCGCAAAAAAATATGTTCCCACGGCTATCTTGAAAGAAGAATCCGGCGCCGAAGTTGGAATCCTTGCTTTCGGTTCTACAGATTTAGCTATTGCTGAGTCACAGGACTTTTTGAAAAAGAGTGGATTGAAAACAAATTATCTCCGCGTCCGTGCATTGCCTTTCAATGAAGAAGTAAAAGAATTTTACAAAAAGAATAAACGCGTTTATGTGGTGGAACAAAATCGCGATGGCCAGATGGCTGAAATTCTAAACAGTGATCTTGGTCCCGAGATGGCGATGAAAACAAGATCAGTTCGTTACTATGATGGACTTCCCATTGATGCCGAATCTATTTCTGAAGGCATACTTAAAATTGAGAAAGGTGTTTGACCATGACAACCACAGCTCCTACAGCACCCCCAGCGTCTCCTGTATCAAGCGTCACTCCGAATACAAATAAAATCGGTCTCGCAAAAAATGATTACAAAGGTGCTCCAAGCACACTTTGCATTGGTTGCGGGCATGACAGCATCACCAATCACATCATCAGTTCTTTTTTCGAACTGGGAATTAATCCCCATGACGTAGCTAAAATGTCGGGCATAGGTTGCTCTTCAAAAACACCAGCTTACTTCATGGGACAAGCTCACGGATTCAACAGCGTTCACGGACGTATGCCTTCGGTTTCGACGGGCGCAAAACTTGCGAACAGAAATTTGAACATGATTGCCGTCAGCGGCGATGGCGACACCGCCAGCATTGGCTTAGGTCAGTTCAGTCATTTGATCAGACGAAATGTCGATATGGTTTACATCGTTGAAAATAACGGAGTGTACGGACTCACCAAAGGACAATTTTCTGCAACTGCGGACAAAGAATCAAAATTGAAACATGGCGCTGTCAATCATTTCGAACAGATCGACATTTGTTCCCTCGCAATCAACATGGGTTGCACTTATGTGGCTCGTAGTTTTTCTGGCGACCCCAAGCAGCTCATCCCTTTGATCAAAGGCGCAATCTCACACAAAGGAACTGCCGTCATTGATTGCATCAGCCCCTGCGTGACATTTAACAATCACGAAGGTTCCTCACGCAGTTACTTAGCTGTGAAAGAAAAAGACGAAGCCCTTCATGAAATCGGTTTTGTTCATGGCGCAGAAGAAATTAAAGTAGACTACGCTGAAGGGACAATCACTGAAGTTGTATTTCCTGATGGTGCGATTGTGACTTTGAAGAAATTAAAGCGTGATTTCGATCCTACCAGCAAGATCGCCGCGCTGACACTTTTGGAACAATCCAAAAACGACGGCCATTTGTTGACCGGCCTTTTCTACGTGCATCCTGAAAGTCATGATTTGGCTGAAGTTTTAGTGCTCGGTCAAAAACCGTTGTTCGCACTGAATGAAAATGAACTTCGCCCGTCCGCTGAAATTTTAGCGAGCGTCATGAAAAATTACGAGTAATCATTCCGCCATCCACATACAAAAACTCATCTTCAGTCATACGTTCTCGGTCACGACGGATAGTGAGTGAGTCAATCTGGAGCGAGATCTGTGGAATAAACTGGAACAGAAGTTAATACGAGAAAACTTCAAACAACAAAAATTTGCAAATTGCCGATCTTATAAGTTTATCAGAACGCAAGAGTTGCGGCAACGAGGCCAAGAGTCTGGGAAGAAGTGGCCACGCCACTTTTGTCCGCAAATGGAAAAACAGTCCCGTTTGTTTTATCCGTTCGAAGCTCAAGTTTGAAATGCAGATTTTCTGCCGCTTTGAAATCAGCTGTTCCAGTGTATGAGTTGATGGTTTGAGCCGTTGCTGGATTGGGGTTGGAAGTTCGCAACCCTGAGCTGAAAAGAGCGTCGTCATAATACATTTCATAGCGAGCAGCAAAATAAATCCGACTGTTTAAAAGGTACTTTGCATACAAGGCTCCACTGCTGACTTGCTGAAGATTTCCACCACTGTGAGATTCAAAAGAATAAATTCCATCGATGGCTATTTGCAAAGCAGAAAACACCTTCCAATCAATGATCGCTTCACTCGAAGTTTTTTGATCAGCTCCACCGACCGGAGTTTCATTTCCACTGATGACACCCAAGGTCACTTTTAGGCGATCTATTACATTCAATTTCAATCGAGCACCAACCGATTTAGAAGCATTGTTTTCATAAAAGGTGCTCCAACCATTAACGACATAAATATCTGCTTCAATTAAACTTCCAAAATCACGAGATAAAATAACGCCTTCATGCCACAACGGCGCCGCCCAAATGTGGCCATAACTAAAGGTGTAGTTGAAATTTTCATTGGCATAGTGGCTTTCAAAACCAACGAGGGAATTAAATTTTCCGGCAGTGACAGTTATTCCGTAAGGACCTTTATAAATCAAGTAGGCTTGAGCGATTGGGCTTGTTGTGGAATCTAAAGATGTTCCACCAGACGAAAGCATCGATGTTTCGGGGCCGTAAGCAAGATCAAGTCTAAAGCCAACGGGATCAGCATCTTTTTTTATCGAAAGCATGGCCATGTTCAAGGTGAATTGATCCGCATACGTGTAAGGCATATAAACGACGTTGCCTTTTGGAGCAGCCCCAGAGGTTGAAAGGTTGCCCGTGGTGGCGGGCGCGGGAAGATTAAAATCATAGAGATAGTAAAAATCAACAAGCCCACCAATTTTAATATTGTTTAAAAAATCATTCACGGGTGTCGGCGTCGCAGATGCAACCGGCAGAAGTGTGGCCGACTCAGGTGCGGAAGACTGCGGAACAGTTACGAGCTCCGGAGCTGACGGTGCCAACGGGGAAGTTGTTGGTGAGACAGAAGGAGGAATCTTTACGACCTCATCGGTTTCGACGGCGAAAGCGGTGACCGAAACGCACATACAAATGGACAAAAAAATGCCGATCGCAAATTTCAAAGACATCAGGAATCCCCCCTTAAACTTAAATAAGCCGAGACCCATTAGAGCATCTGTGTCACACTGAAGCCAACTATGAAATCAATAACTTTTAAGATCGTGTTCTGGAGTTTAGTTCTCGTAAGTGTTTCATGCGTGTCGTTGATTTTTTGGTCCAACAGGATCATTAAGAATCAATTGATTGAAAGAGAAAATTTTCTCAATTCCGACCAAGCCCGAATTTTTTCCTCACAAATTCAACAGAATCTGCAAAATATTTCCGCAAAATCAAATCTGCTGGCAGCAAGTATGCTTAGTAAAACTGTGGGAAAAAATATTTCCCCCACCGAGTTTGTTGATAGTGAAATCATGAGTATTGAGATTTACTCCAGTGAAAATGGCAAAATAAATTTAACAAAAAAAGCGACTAATAATTCATTCTTGAAAACCCATTCCCTTAACGGAGAATTTATTGATCATCTTCGCCAGATGAATAATTTTCCTTGGAGAGCAGCTTTCTCTGGGGAAGTAATTGTTCGGAACTCAAGCCTTCCAGGCGGAATTCCAGTTCTCACGCTTTCTTACCCTTATGACAAATATTCGACTGGGGAAGCACACAACGTAGTCTTTGTTGATTTCAGAATGGATGCAATACAAAATGTTTTTTCAGTCTCCAAGGATAAAACACTATTCGCCATAGACCGAGAAGGTCATCTGCTTGCTCACCAAATTGAAAAGCTTGCACTAAGCGGCAAAGATCTTTCTTCCATCCCAGCGGTCAGCCAAGCATTAGGTTCTACCCTCAACGAAGGGAACACCGAATTTTACGATCCCGAAACCGGGGATAGATTTTTGGCAGCCTTCAGCAAAACATCATGGGGAGTGACCATCATTGCGCTCGCTTCAGAGTCAAAACTTATGAGTGAGTATGGGAAAAGCAAAAGACAACTCTGGTTTATTACTGGACTACTTCTCTCTTTAACACTTTTTATTGCGATTTTGATTTCATCTAGCATCTCAAAACCAATTGTGAATTTAACTGAAAAAATCCAAGTTGCAGGTGAGACGGGTGCAAATTTAATTCTTCAAGTTGAATCAGATGATGAAACGGCGGACTTGGTGATAGCGCTAAGTAAATATGCAGAAAAGAATCTTAAAACACGCTAGCGAACTTCAAAAGCTGCCTCTGCTGGCCTGGAACTTTCTTCATCAGCATTCATAGAAAAAACTTCCCAACGGTAAATTCCCGGCCGGGTTAGATTCACTTTAATTTGAGTGAGCTGATCTACGAAACCTTCAAAATAAATCGCGCCTTTTTGATCAATGACTTTCACTGCGTAACGATCAATCCCGGTTACAGGAAACCATGAGAGATAAAGTCCATCGCTAAGAACTTTACTAAGACTCAGAATTGAACGCGCGGAAGGCTCCCTCAAAATGGGCGGGATTAGTGGAAATCTTGTGCGCAAAACAAATCGCTGAATTTGACTTGTCACCTCTTTAGTAGTCCCAGATCGAAAACCAGAAACGCGCCAAAAGTAAATTCCATCTTCTGTGAGCGGCGCTTCGTGGATACCAGTGTCTTGAATTGCCTCACTATAAACATCAGATAGAAACTGATAATCTCTAGCGACTTCCACGTGGAGATTTTCTAAGTGCGATGGATTGGCCCACCGCAAATCCAAAAGGCCTGTCTGTGGCGATGGAATTGCGAGCATATCTCCCACCGGAGAAATCAATAGTGGTGGAGTTTCATCCTTCACCGTGAATTTTTCAATGCCGCTCCAGAACATTTGATTTTTTCCACCTACGGCCACCAAGCGCCAATAATAATTTCCCAAAGCTAACTTCATTGCAATGTAGCCACTCTTTCCCGGTACCGGCGGAAACATGCGCTCCATTTTCATTCTGGTTTCGCCAATTTCAAGATACACGTTATAGCTCTCGGGAATTGGCTGCCATTCAAATATCACCGGCTCGATTTTGGAATCATGCACAAAGACAGCACTGTACGGCCCCGGAGATTTGACCAGCATTGAAAGATTGCGAACCTCAACACCCTTTTCACTGACAATCCCTGTTTTGTCCCGATCCAATATAACTTTCGTGCGCCGCTGATTGATTTCTAAATTTCCACGATAGACCTGAATCTCAAGCGCCCGACCCGAGTTGAACGAATCGAAAGTTGCTTCGCAATTGCGGAGGAGAACTTTAGCGCTTCCGGAGTTAAGAATGACGTCCGCACTCTTAGAGCTAAATGCCCGAAAGAAAATGTGGCCTTGAATAAAGTCAATATTCACCTCACCATTGACTTCCCAAATTCGCAGAGCAGAATCTGGATCCAAGTCAATTTGTGTTCCATTTTTTAAAACCAATTCAACTTCTGAATTTTCCGATGTGCGAATGACTTCGTTGAAATAAAAAGGATCACCGCTTTTGAGATTTTTCCAAATGATCTCTTGAATTAATTTCTTCTGAACTTCATTTTTTATTTTGGTGATTTGAGCCAAAGCTAAGTAATCGGTTTTAATTTTTGGCGTGAATTTTTTCTCACCTGTGAAATACCAGACAGTGCTTAGACCAATACCGGTCAATGCCAAGATAAACGCCCAAGTGAGCGGACTAAAAATTTTGAAAAAAAATCGGCGTGGCTTCACACCGCTTTATCGGAGTTATTTTTTCGCGGCTTGACTGAGCATCTTGAGAGTATCAAGACCTAGACTGTACCTACGTCCGCAAAAATCACAATTCACTTCGGCGGGTTCATTTTTTTCGATCAGAGCATTGATTTCCACTTCGCCTAGAAGCAACAAAGCTTTCTCAACCCGAGTGATAGAGCACTGACAAGAATAAGTCATTTCGCGTTCTATCTCTAATGCACGAAATTCAAAATCTTCAAGAACTTCAGCGGCAAGATCAATCGCTTTTGAACCGTTTCTCACCATCTCGGTCATCGTGCGCATAGATTTCACGCGCTTCTCTAACTTGGCAATTGTTTCCTCTGTCGCCCCAGGCATCAGCTGAACAATCAGTCCACCTGCTGCACTGACAGTATTGTCAGGTTCAACAAAAACTCCAAGCGCAACAACGGATGAAACTTGTTGTGATTGAAAAAGATAATAAGCAATATCATCACCGATTTCACCCGATTGAAGTTCTACCGTACCCGAGTAAGGTTTTTTCTCTAATGGATGTGAAGTAGAAGCGGTGAGAGTGCCGATTTTACCTACGCCTGCACCAACATCTAATTTCCCATTTTTACTTGGAAGATGCACAAGAGGGTTTGCAATAAAACCTCGCACTCCGCCGTCTTCATCGCCTTCAGCAAACACGGCACCCAGTGGACCATCGCCCTTAAAATGCAAACTCATACGGCCGCCACCCTTCATAAAAGTGGCAAGGAGACCTGCTCCAATCAACGCTCTTCCGAGAGCTGCCGTTGCGAGTGGATGAGACATATGAATCTTCTGCATTTCCTGAATGATCGGCGTTGCCACAACTGCCGATGCGCGAATATGACCATTCTTGGTTATGAATTTCTCGATATTTACTTTTGGATTTTGAGTTGTCGCTTGATCATTCACTGAGTACTCCTGCCTTATAAATTCAGGTCTTTTAAATCTTAATTACCAACCACCGCTAGAGCCGCCGCCGCCACTGGAACCACCGCCACCGCCGAATCCTCCGAAGCCACCGCCTCCACCGTCGCCAAAACCTCCGCCACCACCACCCCAGAATCCGCCGCCACCCCAAAAGTTGTTGTTGTTGCGTGAATTTACAGAGACAGAACGGCCGCGGAAAAGCCTGAGAACTCCTTGCAGCATGATAAATAAAATAAAGAATGGCCCAAACAAAAGAAATAAAAGTTTTGATCCAGTCGCTTGTTTAGCGTCGCCCTGCGCTCCTCGATCAGAAACCACCCCGCCATTTTGCTCAGCTGTGATTATGCGATTTCCATATGTTTGAACTAATTTTCCGATGCCACCAAAATAATCTTTCGCGCGAAAGCTCGGAACTAAAATTTCTCTCGCCATTTGCGAGGTGTACGCGTCCGTGAGAATTCCCTCTAGACCGTAACCGACTTCTGTTCGAAACTTTTTGTCATCAATCGCGATGACCAAAAGCACGCCGTCGTTTCTTTTGGCATCGCCAATTTTCCACGCGCGATAAAGTTTGTTAACGTAATCCTCAAAAGCTTCGTCTTTCAACGTGGAAAAAACCGCAACCACCATCTGGTGATGTGTTTGATCTGCAAATTTGGAAAGATACTCGCCCACTGCATATTTTTGCTTCCCGGTGAGAACACCAGGTTCATCGTAAACCCAAGCTGTTGGTGCCGGAGGAAAAGGTTTATGCGCAGCTAAACTTCGAGTGGAAAAAAACAAAGTAGGAAGACATAAAATGACCGAAAGCAATGTCTTAGTATTAATCATTCTTCCTCCGTGATCGGCTTATTAGATAAAACATGCTTTTGATTTTTTAACTTCTCGGGCTCGTTGAGAGCGAGTGGCTTTTCTGCCAAGTCCAAAGCGGTTAAAAGTGCGGAAAGTCTTTCGCCAGTTTTAAGTTTTGCGGCAATAGCGTCGCCCACTTGAGTCCAAAGATTATCCTCTGTTTTACTCACCACATTTTCATCCACATAAACCGCATATTTTCTATCGGTGAAACTCAAAACCACAATGATGGCGGCATGATGTTCTGTTTTATCTAAACCAAAATGATAAAACAATTCGCGCGCACGTTCAAAAGGCTTCTCACCGAGCTCTTTTCGAAAGTGAAAAACAAGTTCACATCCCGTGCGATCTTCAAACTGGATGATTCGCGCGGAAAGCAAAACCTCTTCTTTACGAGAGAGGAAATGCTTCGGGTGCTTGAGTCTGTAAGAATTCAACCATGTTTTCAAAATTTGACTTCCGGAACTTTCTCTGATCCTTGAACCGCTTCAAAATAAGCTTTCGCTTTGAATCCACCAATGCCAGCGACAATGCTTGCGGGCATCGTGCGAATAGAAGTGTTGTACTCTTGAACCGCTTCATTGAAATCTCTGCGTGCAACAGTGATTCGATTTTCAGTTCCCTCAAGTTGAGATTGAAGTTGTGTGAAATTTTCGGTGGCTTTTAATTCGGGATATTTTTCGACAACAACCATCAAACGTGACAGTGCTGAGGTCAATTGCCCCTGAGCCGCTTCAAATCGTTTGAAGGATTGAGGATCATCGAGAACATCTTTTCCAACTTTCATTCCAGCCACTTGCGATCGCGCTTGAGTCACCGCAGTGAGAGTATCTTTTTCGAATGAAGCGACCCCTTTGACTGTGTTGACCAAATTAGGAATCAGATCCGCGCGGCGCTGATAATCATTTTGAACTTGGCTCCATTTTCCATTTACATTTTCTTGTCTGGAAACCAGGCCATTGTAAGAACCCATGTACATGAGAATCACAATCAAGACCAAACCTAAAACTGCTCCAACACCTATCAGTACGTTACGCATTCATTGCTCCTAGCGCGCCTGGCGCTGTCTATTTACTTTTTAAGTAAGCGATAATTTCCCCAATTCTGTGCTCTTAAAGCGGAGTTGTCAAGGTGCGCCCTACGGCATGGTAATGGCCCGCCAATGTTCCCTGACATTCACTGTGATCGCAACTTTTCCACATTTTTCCAAATCTAGATTTATGTTTCGACTCCACCTTCGCCAAACTGGCGGCCGACCAAAGCTCACATAACAATCCAAACTTCGTTCACTAAGCTCAGCAAAACCACAGAAAGAGAGAAAAAACGAAAGCATGATGGACCCGCTACTAAGTTTGGTATTACAATTACTGAATGAAACCATTTGATTTGATTGTTATAGGATCTGGTCCTGGCGGCCAGCGTGGAGCCATCACCGCAGCTAAAAGCGGAAAACATGTGGCCCTCGTGGAAAAGGAAAATGTATTTGGAGGAGCCTGCATCCACACGGGAACTCTTCCTTCCAAGGCACTAAGAGAAAGTATCTACAACTTATTCACTTTCCGACTTTCTACAAGCGAGCTCACCCGCAAATCAGCATTAAAACAAATCACATTCGAAGAATTATCCGCCAGAAAAGACAACGTCACCGCCAATGAAAATGAAATTATCGCACAAGCCATTAGATCAAATGGCGTGAGCGTTTATCACGGATTCGGCAGTTTTGTAGACAGCACACATGTGATGGTCAAAACCGCTGAAGGTGGAGAAATCATTCTCGAAGGCAAACAATTTTTAGTGGCCACTGGATCCAAACCCGTGAGACCAGCACACATTCCATTCGACGACAAAATCGTTTGCGACAGTGATAGCATTCTGAAACTTGGAATGATTCCTGAAACAATGGCGGTCATCGGCGGCGGCGTCATCGGCTGCGAATATGCAAGTATGTTTTCAGCACTCGGCATAAACGTGACTCTCATCGAAAGAAAACCCGAAATCCTTCCTTTCATCGATCAAGAAATCACGGAGACTCTTAAAAAGGCTCTTATCAGTCAGGGCTGCCGGATACTTCTCGGCGAAGAATTAGAATCAATCACTATCGTTCCCGCAGACAAAAACTCAAAAGAAAATTCAAATGAAAACCTAAAAAGGCAGACCATCACAAAACTGAAATCAGGAAAAATTATTCAAGCCGATGTCGTTTTGTATTGCATGGGTCGGGCTGCACAAACCCAAAATCTTTCATTGGACAAAGTTGGAATTAAAACCGACGAACGCGGACACATCGTCGTCGACAAACATTACACCGCACATTGTGCAGACAACGCTGGAAACATTTGCCACAGAAATATTTATGCAGTTGGCGATGTCATCGGTTTCCCAAGTTTAGCGTCCTCTGGATTTGAGCAAGGACGCCTGGCTGTCTGTCATGCACTCAATATTCCTCATGGTGATTTTCCTGAGATTTTTCCTTACGGCATTTACACCATTCCTGAAATCAGCAGCATTGGTAAAACAGAAGAAGAACTTCAAGCTGATAATATCGAGTATGAAGTTGGCAGAGCCGAGTACCAGGAATCCGCACGCGGGCAAATTATTGCCGACGGCGGAGGACTACTTAAAATTTGTTTCTGTCCAAAAACTCACAAAATTTATGGCATCCATATTATTGGAACTGCTGCAAGTGAACTCATTCACATGGGACAAATGGTGATGACATTAGGTGGAGATATGAAGACACTGGTTCGCAATATTTTCAACTACCCAACCCTCGCAGAGACCTATAAAATAGCGGCTTTCAACGGTCTCAACAAAACTTTTACAGATCAAAACCGCAGCTTCTAATAAGTCTTTAATTTTGTTTAAGAATTCACCCCAAAACCTGGCATAGCGATTGCTCTATATATGAATTGATACTGAGTTCATTCGTATTTGAGGGGTAATCGAACATGACTAATGCACGGCTTTTGCTGTTAATGGCAATGACATTTTTTGTCTCTTTGGTAACTCCTCTCACGGTCAACGCGGCAAGCGGCGATTGGGATGACATCCTTCTTGATTGGGTAAAAGGCGATAAACAGACTAGTGATTCGCTGTCGAAAGAAACGCCAGATCCCGCGACTGTGACACCTAGCGCAACGGTGCCGGAACAGAAAAGTGGATTTCGAAAACAACTTGAATCGCTCTCTGTTAATTTTGATATTAGCGCCTTAAATCGAGATTTTGGTGGAAAATCCAATTTTCAACTAAAAGCAAAAACCGGCTGGCGCCCCTCCTACTTACAAAATCAATACACGCGAACCGAAAGTTTTGTACCTCAACTATCAATCGATTTAAGCCACTATCTCAAAATAAAGTTATTTCCGGTGAGCATCTCTCCAGTTTTCGAAAGTGATTTCTACCGACAGTTTTATTCTGAAAATGACGTTGAAGATTATCTTGGTTTAAGATCCAAAACAAATCGACCCTACACTCTTGAACAGGTCCCGACAGATTCAGCTACTGCACTAAACAAATTACAGGTGGGGGACATCTATAATTACAGGAACCAACTTGTTCTTACAGTCGCTCTAGCCACTTATTCAAAATTGTTTAATCTTTCTCCGGTCAGTGCAGATATTAAAACCATGTTCAGTGGACAATTTATTTTAAATATCGCCCGCCTTCCACTCGATCACGTGCGCTTAAAAATTATTGCGATTAAACAACACGGTCCAATCATTGAAGGCGCTGCGGAATACATTCCATTTATCCCCACCCCACACGGAATTCTTCTGAAAGCGGTGCGCTTGATTTTCAAGTTGGTTACCGATCGCATTTCTCCTCGTATCGCATTGACTCAACAAGGATTTGGCAGATTAGCCAATTTGCCCGAAATGCATTACAGTTATTTCGTCACAGATTATTTTATTGACCTGAGAGATGCGAAAGCTGCCGCAGCTTACAATAGACTGGTCGGTCCTTACTTTCTTTTTGAAGATCACAAAATAAAAGGTATGGCCCTTGCTAAAGTCGCGGAAATTGTAAATCCGCTAATCCAGAATCTGGAAAAAACTCAAAAATTAATAACGGTGGACTTGCAAGGAACGGAAGAACTGCCAGGCTTGGATTTACTCTACAAACAAGATGTCTACGCTGGAATTGCTCCGTCAAGCAGACGAGTGCATCGCTATATTCAGGTCAGTCAGTCCTCAGATCAAGATGTCTTCATCAAACATGAAGGCATGGATTTGCTTATGTACAATGAAGATCGCAACACATTTTCAAGAGATGGTTTGAACTCATTTAACAACAATGGTCATTCCCGTCACTTTGATCACTATGTTTATGAAGAATCGCATGAGGAAAAAAGAAATTTTGGCTTAAAGAAAAGAGCGGAAATCAAAACTTTGGATGCTCTTTGCCTTACTGACAACATTGAAAATAATTGTCACATGGAATTGGGCGTACACTATGAACTCACCAGCACCAATTTTAATGTCAATCAACAACTAGTGATTTTTAACTATCTAAAAGCAAACTTACCCGCGAACATTTACAATTCAGTGGATTGGGGCGATTGGGCAAAACTTTATGATCGCAGAAACGCCTACGCTAACACTCTCATTCTTTTCAAACCTGACTTTGCAAGAAAAATTTCTCCCGACTCTGTTCGAGATATGAGATATATTTTTGAATATTACCTAAAGCAAAAAGGTATGGATATTTACGCGACCGATTTTGGTCGAGATGTTCGCGATCGTGATTTACAACCAAGTCCCCAATTGCAAGGAGTAGCTGATAAAAACAGAGAAGAATTAGCAAGAGAAAGAACAGCAGAGTTAGATGAGATTGTCGCAAACTTGAGCGTGGTTTTAGATTTTACGCGCCCCGATCGAGATCGAATTAACCATCTTTTTAATCTCAAGAAGAACCCTCTATTTCAAGAGTTCGGTCCAGGAATGATATTAAGTCTCATGACTCCTAGTGATGCCGCTGAAGCTGTTTACTTGACCGTAAAACTAACGGCTAAAGATTCAAAAGACCTGATTTGGCCTCCACCAAAAAACCCGTGTACGATGACCGCTAAAGAAAAATCAGATCAAGATGCACTCAGGGAAGGTTTAGCTATTTACAATACCTTTACCGCCATGCAATCTCAAATCTACCGCGCCATCGATCCTCAGATCCAGAATGAACAGTTGCGCCTGATATTTGAGGGCGGTGCGAATCCCGGTGAAGACGCCTGCAATGCTTCAACAAAAGAAAATGCGGGAACAACGAGTGCAACACACGAAACCAATTGAGTTTAAATAGATGAGCCTTACTTCTATAGTTTTTGTCAGACACGCCCATAGAAACACCTCTGATCGCGATGCCGACAATGGCATCGACGAAAAGGGCGAGATTCAGATTCGAGAACTGGCGAAAAGTTATGAAAACGGAAAACTGCCATTGGGTGAAATATTTTGGACGAGTCCAAAAAAACGCTGCGTGGAAACTCTGCAGCCATTAGCAAAATTACAAAAAATTCCTTTAGAGATAAAAGCCGAATTAGACGAACAATCATCCTCTGAAGGCAGTCGCGAGTTCCACAACCGCATCAATAGATTTTTAGAGGAGATTTTGGCAGAAGCCACGGTTTCTACTATTTACCTATGCAGTCACGGGGATGTTCTGCCAATGCTAGTTGATTCTTTAACAGGACATTGGGTTGATGTTAAAAAAGGCCGAGCTACCGTTTGTATAAAGAAAGGTAAATCATGGAACTTGGGATGATCTATTGTGTTGGCAGAAACTATGCGGCCCACGCTAAAGAACTTGGTAACAATATTCCCTTGGCGCCAATCATCTTCTTTAAGCCACCCGCCTCGGCCGTTGATTCTGACAAAATAATCACCATCCCCCCCTTTTCAAAAAATGTGCAGTTCGAGGTTGAACTTGCCTTTCGTGTTGACGTAAATTTGAACATTTCAGAAATTTGTGTCGCAAATGATCTCACCGCTCGCGATAAACAAAAAGAGGCGCAAGAAGCCAAAGCTCCCTGGTCCTTGGGAAAAGGATTTAAAGAAAGCTGCGGCTTTGGAAATTGGGTAAAACTGTCGGATGACTTCGAAAATGAATTCGGCCGAGATTTTAAAAACTTAGAGTTAAGACTCACCCACAACGGAAAGCTTTCTCAAAATGGATTGATCAAAGACATGATCTTCTCCGTCTCGGAAATTTTGGCTTATCTCAAAGACCATTTCCCACTTCGTCCCAAAGACATCGTGCTCACGGGAACTCCCGAAGGAGTGGGGACGGTTTTTCCCGGTGACGAAATTCATTTGGAGTTGATTCACTCCGTTTCCAAAACAGTGATCAGCACTGGATCCTGGAAGTTTCAGTCTTAAAGTTACACGCCTGTTAGAATAATTTATAAATAAATTATAAACTTAAATCAAATTCACCCTCCAGATCGAAGACCTCACTCTTGACGGATGCGGTCTGACTAAATTTTTTATGGAACGCCAATTGCAATTAATCGAGTTATTGGGGGGGCTCAATGACAAGATTTGTACTAGGGATAGCGTTTCTTTTTCTGGCAGGGGGTTTCTTTTCTCTTCCTAGCTTCGCTTACTACTTCTCGCCACTTGAAATGGAAGAATTACGTTGGCGAAACACCAAACTCGACATCACTTGGGTAGATGATCAAATAACAGAAAAATACTGCGGAGCTGACGTTAGATTTTTCCGTGGATGTTTTGCGATGGTGGAAACTATGGCTAGGCAGATAGACCCTCAACTCGAAATCTCGCTAGCTAAGAATCCGCAACTCACCATCATTAAAAATCCCGCACTCAAAGAACCAGTGGGCGATTTGCAAACTAAAGCATTTTGGCAGAGAGAGCGGTCTCGATATGCTGTCATTGAAAAAATGGATTTAAATTCGGCAACAAAAAATCTCGTTATGATTTATCAAAATTTAAAAAAATTAAAATCAAATTTCGCGCCATATGAAATTGGGCGCATGTTCAACTCCGCATCTGCCTACACTTACGACCCGAATTCAATGTACCTGCCTGGAATTAAATACGACAGTGCGCCGGTTTCTCCAACTGGTCCAGTAATGGGAATTGGCTTTGATGTTTCTCGCGTGGTTAATTATGTGATGCGTGGATCCGATGCTGAAAAATCTGGAATCCAAAGAGGAGACGTTCTCGTTTCCATAGAAGGAAGAAATGCCGCTCAAATGAGCGCAGCCCAATTCGATTTGAGCATTCAGAAAAAGTCTGGTGAAAAATTGAAACTGGGAATGTCTCGGCATGGCAGTCCACTCACTTTTATTGTGACGTTTAGGAATCTACAGGTGCAAAGCTTCCAATGGAGGGAAGCCACCCACGGCGGAAAATCCTGGGGATACCTCGCTTTTGAAAAATTTTATGACCCGTACCAAGGGGAAGGACTCTGCCGGCAAATCGAGAAGAAATTGAAAGTTGCGAACAATTCTACCTCGGGATTGGTCATTGATTTGAGAGACAACGGCGGTGGAGACACCTCGATTGCAAATTGCATTTTAGGTCTGTTCATCGGCGGAAACGTACAAACTGTCAAAGTCGAAGGTATTGTTGGTGATGGCGATGCAGAAATTTTCGGCACTGAAAAATCATCACTCACCTACACTAAGCCCGTCGTCATTCTTCAAGACATTGGAACGGCAAGTTCCGCAGAAATTTTTGCAGGCTCCATGAAAATCATGGGCCGCGGACTAATCGTAGGAACGCGCTCCTATGGAAAAGGTTCTGTGCAAACTCACAGTGAAGTGGGAACACTCGAACATGCCGAAACTTCATTTGTTTATTATTTAGCCGATGGCCAGTCTCCACAGAAACGTGGAATCACACCGGACCTGGAAGTTTATAAATTTGCACAACCCGCAAGTTACGAAACCGAAAGCCTGCGAATTGAAGACATTGGGATCCACCCCATTCAAGCCGACCAGGCGACGCCCTTCGCAAAGCCTGGAATCAAACCTATGGTCGTCCCTGCAACATGCATTCAAAACGCCAATGCCTTAGGGCAGTTCCAGAGAATGTCAGACCACAACCCCAGAAAAGACCTACAGCTCATCACGGCCCTCGCCGCCCTCAATTGCCGATAAAGTTGACTCGCCGCAGCCCTGACTGGGTATGGACAAGCCTAGAAAAACTGCGGTAAAAATGAGGTCTTAACTTTTGAACAGGAAAAGCAATGAACCAAATGAGTCAAGAAACTTTGCAATCACTTATCGTTTCGCAGGGACAAAAAATTTTCGACATCATGGCCGAAGAAACCGGATCCATCTTTAATAAAGATTGGTGGTATGGACGAATCATGGATTGGTCGATGCAAAATGAAGGTTTCAAAATTCAGATGTTCAGATTTGTGGACGTCCTCCCCTATCTTAATTCGTCAGACGAAATCGCCCGTCATCTTAAAGAATATTTTTCGAGTGAAGATCAACCACTCCCATCAGTCTTAGGATGGGGACTTGGACTTGGCGCACTCGCACCAGGACTCATGGCCGGAGCGATTAAAAAAAATGTCATGCAAATGGCAAAAATGTTTATCACCGGTGCCACTGCCGAAGAAGCATTTGGAACTCTTGAAAAATTAAGAAAAAATCATCTTTGCTTCACCGTGGATATTTTAGGTGAAGCCGCGGTGAGCGAAAAGGAAGCAGAAAGTTATTTCCGCAGATATCTAGCGCTCATTGAAAATCTAGCAGAGCTATCTAAAAAATGGCCTGAGGATGAATTGATGGATCGGGATCACTTGGGCCCCATCAGCAAAGTGAATGTGTCCGTCAAAGTGAGTTCACTCTTTTCGCAGTTTGATCCTATCGACCCTGAAAACTCCATAAATGCCGTCAAAGAAAAACTTCGCCCACTATTTAGACGAGCCAAAGAACTCGGCGTATTTCTAAATCTAGACATGGAATCGTTTTTTCACAAAGATTTAACCATCAAGCTATTCAAAAGTTTGATGGACGAAGAAGAATTTAAAAACCACCACAACGTAGGCATGGTCATCCAAGCTTATTTGAAAGAATCTCTTGCTGATATCGAAGGCATGATCGAATGGGCAAAAAAACGCTCTGGACGAATCACCATCCGCTTGGTCAAAGGTGCCTACTGGGACTACGAGACGATTCAAGCGAAGCAAAAGGGCTGGGCAATCCCCGTTTACACTAATAAAAAACAAACGGATGCCAACTACGAGAGATTGTCACTTTTGATGTTACAAAATGACAAATATCTAAAATCCGCTTTCGGATCTCACAACGTCCGTTCAATTTCGAACATTTTGGTTCAAGCAGAAAAACTGGGAGTGAACAAACGCAGTTTTGAAATTCAAATGCTTTATGGAATGGCCGAGCCCATCAAAAGATCTTTGGTGCACATGGGGTTCAGGGTACGTGAGTACGCACCAGTTGGTGAACTCATTCCTGGAATGGCTTATTTAGTACGCAGACTTTTAGAGAACACCTCCAATGAAAGTTTCTTGAGAGCAAAGTTCACAACTAATCTCTCAACTCAAGAACTGTTAAAAGACCCTGCCTACACTAATGGCACAGGCAAGAATATTTTCGAACCAGAAGAAATCAAATCCGCTAAAACGTCAGCGGTCAAAAAGACCATTTTTGAAAACGAGCCTCCTATTGATTTCAATAAGGAAGAAAATCGCAAGGCGATGAAAGATTCGCTCGCGAAAATAAAAAAACAATTCGGAAAAACTTATCCACTGATCATTGGTAAAAAAGAAATCAAAACCAATCAAGAAATAATATCGGTCAATCCCGCTGACCCTTCGGTCATAGTTGGAAAAACTTCTGCCGCCGGGGCGACGGACGCTGATCAAGCTATTGAAGTAGCTAAAATCGCGCAAATCGAATGGGCTAAAACTTCCGCGGACAAACGCGCAGCGATTTTGGAGAAAACGGGTCAACTCATGCGAGAGAAAAAATTTGATCTCGCAGCACTCGAAGTTTATGAAGTTGGGAAAACTTGGCGCGAAGCCGACGGCGACATCGCCGAAGCGATCGATTTCTGTGATTACTACGCCGGCCAAATGCGAAAACTTTCGGTTTCGCAAAAAGTAAGTTTTGTTCCCGGTGAAGACAGTCAATATTTTTACCAGCCCCGAGGCGTAGGCGTGGTCATTGCTCCATGGAATTTCCCACTCGCCATTCTTTGCGGCATGACGGTTGGTGCAGCTGTTTGCGGAAACGCCGTCATCATGAAACCTGCCGAACAATCACCGATCATTGCCGCAGCCTTCATGGAAATTCTGAAAGAAGCAGGCATGCCTCCCGGCGTGATCAACTTCCTTCCGGGCTACGGAGAAGAGGTCGGAGAATATTTAGTGAATCACCACAAGGTGGATTTTATTGTTTTCACCGGCTCCAAAAATGTGGGATTGCAAATCATCAGCAAGGCCGCAAAAACCCAGCCAGGACAACAAAGCATTAAAAAAGTTGTCGCTGAACTCGGCGGGAAAAATGCCATCATTGTGGATAGCGACGCGGATTTAGACGAAGCCGTTCAAGGCGTGATTTATTCTGCTTTTGGATATCAAGGACAAAAATGTTCCGCTTGTTCGCGCGTGATTGTGCTTGAAGAAAATTACGACAAATTTGTTAATCGATTGACTGAAGCGGCAAGAAGTTTACTTGTGACAAATCCAGAAAGCGCCGGCGCTTCCGTTGGGCCGGTAGTAGATGAAGAAGCTTTTGATCGAATCAGAGAAGCGATAGTTAAAGCGAAGTCTGAAGGAAATCTTTTATTTGAAGCCCCAGTGCCATCTGTGGGCTATTTTATTTCCCCGACGATTGTGGAAAATATCAAGCCAGATAGCTGGACCGCGCAAAATGAAATCTTTGGACCAGTGCTAGCGGTGATTAAAGTCAAAACTTTCGATGAAGCACTCGCTGTAGCAAACGGAACAGAGTTTGCCCTCACCGGCGGAGTTTACACTCGGAGTCCCGCGCATTTAGAAAAAGCGCGACGCGAATTCGAAGTCGGCAATCTGTACATCAATCGCGGTTGCACAGGAGCTATTGTTGGACGACATCCCTTTGGTGGATTTAAAATGTCAGGCGTTGGCAGTAAAGCTGGTGGCCCAGATTATTTACTGCAATTTTTAGAACCTCGAACGATCACAGAAAACACCATGCGCCGCGGATTTGCTCCCGATATGGAGACGCCTGAACCTAACGCAGCTCACGGAATTTAACGTTGCAGTTAAAGCTTAAGTGTAGAGCCCGGTAGCGAGTTGTTTTCGTCTTTAAGTCTGAGGCTATAGAGACGATCTTTTTCATCGAGCTCAATTTGAATAATTACTGTTTTGAAACTTCCTCGTGCTAGCGCCTTGTATGTTTCAACGATATGTCTTCCTGACAATGCCGTTTTAACTTTCTCGATCGCCACGCCAATGTCTAAAAGATCCGAATGTTTTTTGATAAATTCTGTCCTATCCGTGATGAGCGTAGGCCTGCCCTCGGAACCAGGATTATCGATGAAATCAATATTGCTGACTTTATCCACTTCAGATCCAGGAACGTTTTCTGATGCCAAGGTGATGGCATATTTTCCTTCAAGAGTACCGAAGCGCAAGTTATCAAGAGGGCTTGAAGCTCGGCCAACGCTGGCGACTTTTCTACCGCTTTTTTCCATAGAATCTGGCTCAGCAAGAACACTTGCCAGAGATCTCTCAGATGTCACATCTCCAGAGCGCAGGCCCTGTATTACCATGCTAGCAGGCATTCGTCCGCCCAATGAGGCAACGCCAATTTCATCGACCAGTAGGGCCTTCTTAAAGATTTGATCATTCGCCCAAAAGGTGAATCCGAGAGTGATTCCCAGAAACCCCGCCGCGATATTTTTGTTTCTTGAGTTCATATTGAACACACCCCTTCCATACTTTTAATAAAGCAAAGTTGATGCCGATTGAGACACGAGGGAAATCAAGGACTTGAGAATTGGCAAGTGAAGAGGATTCTGATCAATCCAGGGAGCTCTTCTATAAACACCTAAATATACTAGGGTTTTCGAATCACTGAAGTTTGGTCGAACGCCTAATCTGTGATCGCTGATGTGAGTGATTAAACCGCCGGTGGGGGAACCGGCGGCATTAGGGGACAGGGTTTTATTTTACTGAAGATCCGTCAGCAACAGATTCGTGAGCAATAAAACTCTCGCTATCATTCGAGACATTCACGTTTGTGCGATTGGTGATGGCACCAAATTTTTGTTCATACATATCTTGGTCTGCAAGTCGCGCATGGGTCTTAACATATTTAGTTTTAAGCTCATCTACTTTGTTGGCAGTGATTTCACCGAGATCGAAAATGTTTAGTTTTTCCGCTTTTTCGATGTTGTCTGAAGTTCCAATCAGATCAATACATTGACTTTCTTCCATTTTCTGCACTACGAAAATTCCGTTACCGGATCCTGGTAGAAAAGAGAGGTAACGGGCATTTTTTAATTCAACGACACTCGCCGTATCATCGCCAAGTGATTGTTGAATTTTCTTAGATTTAACAGCACTTGTGTATTGAGCACGGGACTCTTTGACGCTAGGAGCGGTTTTACGTTGCTCGTCCAAGACTATACGAATTTCACGCTCAGATGTTACATCGTTTACAATTTCTGAAGCTAAGTCGCCGCAAATTTTGTAGCTAAACAGCGCTTGATCGCTGAGCAACGCAGGCTTTAAATGCAGCCTCTTACTATGCTTATGCCCGGATTGCGCTTGAGCCAAAACAGAGATTCCTAAGATCATAGTAGTTAAAACGAGTTTAGTGCTCATTGCTGTTTTATTTCTTAATTTCATTTGTTTGGCCTTTCTGATAATTGATTCGCCACCATGGCGTGTTCATTTGAATTACTTAAATTGCAACTCATGCCACCCCTGCCGGCCAATATCTTTGATCTGACAACTCCCCCACACTGTTGATACCATTTTTGCCTGACACCCGCAGGACCTTTTGACACCTCGGCGGTCGCGCGCGACTTCCTTTTCCGGACTTGAGGTAAAGCTGGGGGCTGACGAAAAGTTGGCATGACTAAAGCTAACTTTTCTAAACGTGCGGCGGCCTTTGGGATTGATCTTGGAGCGATTGCGATTGTTCAGGTGATCATGGGTGGGGGAATGATCAAGTTCTATGAGCTTTTGTGTTCGGTGAAAAATCTGACCGCCAGCACTGAAGTAGAACTTTTCATGAGCCAGTTCACGGGCGGATTATTTTTCGTTGCCTACTTCACTTTTGCGGAAGCTATTTATAGTCAGACTCTAGGGAAAAAACTTATGCAAATTCAGACTTTGCATAAGAACACCGGAATGCCACTCACTCTAAAACAATCTTACTGGCGCGCACTCAGTTATTTAGTGAGCAGTTGGACTTACGGGATTGGATTTATTCTTCCATTGGTCCGGAAGGACAATTTAGCTCTTCATGATTTGCTGTGTAATACCCAGGTGGTTGAATCAGAATCGAGCGAAGCGTCGACTTCACAGCAGCTTGAGCTCCCGTTCCTTGCATCCGTTCATCAGATACGAATTGCGAGAAAGGAATCAGTCCACGAAGCGGCTCAAATAAAAATCGTCCAGTGATTCGATGTTCAAACCCGCTCGCTTTTTCTAATTTATCTGGCATGTGAACTACACCACTCACAGAGATTTCCGCGCACTGGTGAGTTCCGCAAGTTTTCCACGATTCAAATTTGCCTTTTATTTTTGTAGTGAGAGCGACACCCTCATTGGCTTCCCACGAACTTTCCGAAACCCATTCTTGCCCAAGCTTTACCGGACCGGGAGGCAATGGAATTGCTTGAACATAAAAAATAGATTTAGGTGGATAGCCGGCGACTTTTAAAACATGGGCATCGGGAGTGAAACTGAATAGAATTTTTTCGTCAATCTCAGGAAATGCTAAATCATGCAAATCCATTTGGCCGTCTTTGAAAAAAGTCTCTTCAGTTTGCACGATTTCTTTAGCAGTGCTAATTGGTAAAGTGATCGTTCGAACTTTGAAATCAGAAGCTTCCATTCTTTTATGGCGCAATTCTCCATCTTCATAAGCTTTGATCACGCTGACTTCACAATTCGACGTGACTTCCACGCGTCCTTTTTCTACTAAAATTTTCATCGCCACGGAAGGCCCCGAAAGAATCGGTGCAGGATTGAGTTTGAGGACTTCTAGCTCGGGTTTCAAAAGCGGTCCGGATGCTTTTGACTGCTCAGACGTGATCGCCTGACCGACCGGAACTGTTACATCAGCTTGTTTCACGTGCGCGCACGCGCCCAATAAAACCGCGGTTAGACCATAGGCTAGGTAGACATATTTTATTTTGTAACTCGATTTCTTACATTTCATTCTTCAACTCCATCTAAGTTCATCCCGCAATCATAATCCAAACTGGCCGTTTACATGAAGAAAATTTTCTTGCATTGGGGGGCAAGGTCCCCTCAGACTAATAGTAGGGGTTTTACGCAAGGAGGCGGGAAAATGGTATATATCGACAAAGAACAACTCAAAGAAGTTGAATATTTGTTTAATCAGTCTGCCCAGGGGTATCATGTTCTTTTTGACAACCGAGAGATCAGACGAGTTCTGAGTCGACCGACAGAAGAGATTGATTTTTTCTCTTTTGAAAACGTGCAACGGATTCAGAAAATTCTGTCTGAATTTATTGCTAAAGGAAGTATCCAATCCAAAATGGATTTTCTGGAAAATCTGGATAGAGAAACTTACGATCTGCTTTTACGAACCTATTTCAACATTGTTGAAAATAGCATTTATGAAAGTGGCTCGGATAAACACTAATAGCCGAGCATTGATTGGCAAGCACTAATAGCCAAGCACTGATCATTATTTACAGCTCAGTTTTGATATAAAGGGTCTCCATTGTTCTGTGGAGGCCCTTTTCTTTTTTTGTTGACCCTACGGCTCAGCCGGTTAAAACAGACCCAAACATAAAACTAAATTTAAGGACTTATTCGAATGAAACCATACAAGATCACTTTCCAGCCCAACAATGTCACCGTTGAAGTCGATCCTTCAAAATTTCCCTACGGCGAAACCGGCAATCCTGGAAGCATTTTAGATATTGCACTTTCTCACAATGTTGATTTAGAACACGTCTGCGGTGGAAACGTCGCCTGCTCTACTTGTCATGTCATTGTTGAAAAAGGATTCAATACTTGCGGAGCAATCTCCGGCGACGAAAATGATCAGTTAGACAATGCATCTGGCCGCACCGAACTGTCACGTCTTTCTTGCCAGTGCGTTCCTAGTGGTGACGAAGACATCGTTGTCCGCGTTCCTTAAAACCAATTTGTAATTCGCTCTGCCTTAAATATAGTCCTGTATTGGACTATATTTAAGGCATTAGTCATCCTCAAAATTATCGTAAATAGGTTTCTCAACCTTTAGATCAACTAATTTTTTGAGATCAGCCAAAATAGGCCCGGGGATCCACTGATATCGTCCCTCTTCAAGAGTGCCTAATTTGGCTGATCTAAAAAAATTAGTTGATCTAAAGGTTGAGAAACCTATTTACGATAATTTTGAGGATGACTAATGCCTTAAATATAGTCCAATACAGGA